>NZ_JBHSNG010000003.1:0-334419 GCF_042657005.1 Rhodanobacter terrae | reverse complement strand
GGCTAAATACCTTGGCCAGCGCCTGCTCACGAAACGCCAACGAATACGTTTGTTTGATCTTCAACTTACACCTCTGAGCTTCTTGATTAAGAAATTTCAGAGGCGACAACTAGTCTGACGCCGCGGGGGATGCCCGCGAAAGTCTGGGTCTGCGCGAATCGGCTCGCTATCACCGGCGCGCTCAGGGCGAGGGCGGCGAGCAGAGCCGCCACGGCGAGGTGTCCACGCCACATGACGGGGAATGGCACGGGTCGCGCCGCACCGTCGAAACGCTCCACGTAAGAGCCCACCACCAGATCGTGCAGGGACTGCCGCGTGCGGCGATTGAAGATGTAGAGATAGACGATGGCGAACATGCCGCCGAAGACGACGAGGGCGAGCAGGTATCCCAGCGGCGTCGACATCGCCAGCGTCGGATCGAGCGGCAGGCCGTTGGCGAAGAACGGAATCCCCAGCACCGCGTAGCGCAGCAGCGAGCGCGGCAACGACAGCAGCTGGTCGTGGGCATCGACGACACGCACGCCGAGCCAGCGCTTGCCCAGCGTCTGCCCGCCACCGATGCGGCTGTTGCAGAGTCCGAAATAAGCCAGTGCGATCGCAAAGCCGATCAGCCGTGCATAAGCCCCCATGCGCGCGAGCGGATCGAAGAACAGCGCGCCCAGGATCAAGCCGGCGATGCCGAGCAGGATCAGGTCGATCGCCAAGGCGCCTAGGCGGCGCCAGAAGCCGGCGATCTTGCGATCCGGCACTTCCCCGTGCGATGCGTCCATGTACTTCCCCCTGAAGTCGGGACATCTTGCCGCAAGAATGGTCGGGAGGCGAGGGGTGCGGTGGCAAATGGGGGAATTCAGGTGTTCAACAGGCTCTTGCAGGCGGGCTCTTGCGGGAGACTAGAGAACTCCGCGCGTATTACATGCGGAGACTCTGCGCTGAAGCGCGGCCCTTCGTCCGCACTTGCGCATCAGGTTCGATGAAATGGCGGGCGAAGAAAGATGGATCGCGCGAACAGAGCGCCCCCTCACCCCAACCCTCTCCCCCGGCGAGGCCGGGGGAGAGGGAGTCTCAGGCGGCGTCGCATGTTCCGGCGGCATCCATGTCGCGGGGAAGTTTCATGCGGCGAGGACTTCATCCTTGACGTAGTGCAACCGGATCGTGGCCGGGTGTTCGCTGGCGTCGAAATGGCATCGCACCGCATCGCGCGCCTGTTTGCGCAACTCATCGTAGCTGTCGGCATCGGTATGGATGGAATGCCCGAGGACGCGCGCCACCAGACCGCCTTCGGCATCCTCAACAAGGAATACGATTTCGTTCATGGGGCGACCTCAGCTTTGCGTCGATGGTGCGGCCAAAGGCAGAACCACCCAAGCCGTCTCATACCCAGGAACCTCGCGAGCACCCGCCCCTCACCCCAACCCTCTCCCCCGGCTGAGCCGGGGGAGAGGGAGCGACGCGGGCTGCTCACCGGTTGCGGCGTCGCCGACGTCATACAGCGCGAAATCTGCCCCCGCGAGTAGTACACCGCGTCGATCAACGGCTTAGGCCGCAAGCCGTTCGATTTTTCCGACGGCCTTGCCCAGCACGCGATGTGCCTCTTCCAGATCGTAGTCCGCCTGCAGGCCGAGCCAGAATCGCTCGCTGGTGCCCAGGGCAGCGGCCAGGCGCACCGCCGTATCCGCCGTGACACCGCGCTTGCCCAGCACGATCTCGTTGATACGGCGCGGCGGCACACCGGCGGCGCGCGCCAGCGCGTTCTGGCTGATGCCCATGGGAGCGAGGAACTCCTCGAGCAGCACTTCACCGGGATGGATGTTGGGTAGGGTATTCATGGTCGACTCGTTTGCGTCAGTGGTAATCGACGATCTCCACGTTGTGGGCATCGCTGTCGATCCAACGAAAGCAGATGCGCCATTGATCGTTGATGCGGATGCTGTACTGGCCCCTTCGGCTACCTTTGAGCGCCTCAAGACGGTTGGCCGGCGGGATTCGAAGATCCTCTAGCGAAGCCGCATTGTTGAGCATGCGCAGTTTGCGACGGGACACGGACTGGATATCTGCAGGCAGTCGCCGGGAAGACACTCCGCCCCAGATCTTTTCCGCTTCCTTATCGGCAAAGTTCCTGATCACAGAGAAACCATAACGCGTGCCGTCATATAACGCAAGTCGTCATGGGAAAGATCAACCAGGCGGCGGTCAGATTCAAGCCACTGATATTGCGCTTGAGCTTGGGTGAAAAAAGGCGGATCGCGCGAAGAGCGCCCCCTCACCCCAACCCTCTCCCCCGGCGATGCCGGGGGAGAGGGGGCACGTGGTATCACATGTTGCGACGGTATTCACCGCCTACGTCATACAACGCGTGGCTGATCTGCCCCAGCGAGTTGTACTTCACCGCCTCGATCAGCTGCTCGAACACGTTGCGTCGGTCGCGCGCCGTCTGCTGCAGCACCTTGAGGCTGTCCGAGGCCAGCGCGTTGCGCGCTTCGCCGTAGCGCTTCACGTTGGCGATCTGCTGGCCCTTCTCTTCTTCGGTGGAGCGGATCAGCTCGATCTCGGTGGCGATCTCGCCGCCGTGGTCTTTCGGCAGGAAGGTGTTGACGCCAATCAGCGGCAACGAGCCATCGTGCTTCTTGTGCTCGTAGTACATCGACTCCTCCTGGATCTTGCCGCGCTGGTACATGGTGTCCATCGCGCCGAGCACGCCGCCGCGCTCGCTGATCGCCTCGAACTCCTTGTACACGGCTTCTTCCACCAGGTCGGTGAGCACGTCGACGACGTAGCTGCCCTGCCAGGGATTCTCGTTGAAGTTGAGGCCCAGTTCCTTGTTGATGATCATCTGGATCGCCACGGCGCGACGCACGCTTTCTTCGGTGGGCGTGGTGATGGCTTCGTCGTAGGCGTTGGTGTGCAGGCTGTTGCAGTTGTCGAACAGCGCGTACATCGCCTGCAGCGTGGTGCGGATGTCGTTGAACTGGATCTCCTGCGCGTGCAGCGAACGGCCACTTGTCTGGATGTGGTACTTCATCATCTGGCTGCGGCTGCTGGCGCCGTAGCGCTCACGCATGGCGCGGGCCCAGATGCGGCGGGCGACCCGGCCGATCACGGTGTACTCCGGGTCCATGCCGTTGGAGAAGAAGAAGCTGAGGTTGGGCGCGAAGTCGTCCACGCTCATGCCGCGCGCGAGGTAGTACTCGACGATGGTGAAGCCGTTGCTGAGGGTGAAGGCGAGCTGGCTGATCGGGTTGGCGCCCGCTTCGGCGATGTGATAGCCGGAGATCGACACCGAGTAGAAGTTGCGCACCTTGTGGTCGACGAAGTACTGCTGGATGTCGCCCATCATGCGCAGCGCGAATTCGGTGCTGAAGATGCAGGTGTTCTGCGCCTGGTCTTCCTTGAAGATGTCGGCCTGCACGGTGCCGCGCACGTTCTGCAAGGTGTACTGCTTGATGCGGGCGTAGGTTTGCGCATCGACCAGCTCGTCGCCGGAGACGCCGAGCAGACCCAGGCCCAGGCCTTCGTTACCCCTTCCTTGATTGGAGCGCGGCAGCTCGCCGTGGTACTGCGGGCGCGGCACGTTCCGGTAGATCGCGGCGATCTTCTTTTCGGCGGCGGCCCAGCGGGCGTCGTCTTCGCGCAGGTACTTCTCTACATTCTGGTCGATCGCGGTGTTCATGAACATCGCCAGGATCATCGGCGCGGGGCCGTTGATGGTCATGGAGACGGAGGTGCTGGGCGCGCTGAGGTCGAAGCCGGAGTACAGCTTCTTCATGTCGTCCAGGGTGGCGATGTTGACGCCGGAGTTGCCGATCTTGCCGTAGATGTCCGGGCGCGGCGCGGGATCTTCGCCATACAAGGTGACCGAGTCGAACGCGGTGGACAGGCGCGTGGCGGCGCCGCCCTGGCTGAGGTAATGGAAGCGGCGGTTGGTGCGCTCGGGCGTGCCCTCGCCCGCGAACATGCGGGTGGGATCCTCGCCGCTGCGGCGGTACGGATACACGCCGCCGGTGTACGGGTAATGGCCCGGCAGGTTCTCGCGGCCCAGGAAGCTGACCAGTTCGCCCCAGTCCTTGGATTTGGGCGGCGCCACCTTCGGGATCTTCTGGTGGCTGAGCGAGTCGCGGTAGTTGTCGACGCGGATGACCTTGTCGCGCACCTTGTATTCGTTGACGTCGGCAGTGACCGACTTGTACAGCGCCGGCCACTCGCGCAACTGGTGGATGGCTTCGTGGCTGAGTTCTTTGAGGGCGGCGTTGTAGCGCTGGCGGAGGAGGAGCACGGAGCGGTCGACCACTCCTCCCGCCTGGGCGGCACCTGTGGGAGCAGCACTCGTGGGAGCAGCACCTGTGGCAGTAGCACTTGTGGGAGCGGCTTCAGCCGCGACGCTCTGCCCGTTCGCGACTGAAGTCGCTCCCACAGTGGGTAGCTCGGGGTGCAGGTCGGCGTTGCGGTACAGCTCCAGCGCGCGCGGCAGCCGCGGATCGCCCAGCTCCTTCAGCGACTCGTAGTAGTGCTGCGCCTTGCTGGCGAACTCGGCCTGGGTCTCGATGCTGCGGTTGATGCTGCGGCCCTGCTCGGCGATTTCAGCGAGGTAGCGCACCCGGCTGCCGGGGATCAGCACGGTGGCGCGCGGCGACTTCAAGGTAGTGTCGAGCTGCGGTTTCCAGTCGACCTTGCCGCCTTTGTAGGAGCCCCCTGTGGGGGCGATCGATGCATCCGGCATGCCGTGATCGCGCACAGGGTGCGCTCCTACGACATCGCTGCCGAGGTGGAGCTTCTCGCGCATCAGGCGGCACAGGTTGACGAACATCCAGGTCACGCCCGGATCGTTGAACTGGCTGGCGATGGTGGGGTACACCGGCACGTCTTCGTCTTTCAGGGCGAAGGCGGTGCGGTTGCGCTTCCACTGCTTGCGCACGTCGCGCAATGCGTCTTCGGCGCCGCGCTTGTCGAACTTGTTGAGCACCACGAGCTCGGCGAAGTCGATCATGTCGATCTTCTCGAGCTGGCTGGCGGCGCCGTATTCGCTGGTCATCACGTAGACCGGGAAATCGACCAGGTCGACGATCTCCGAATCGCTCTGGCCGATGCCGGCGGTCTCGACGATGACCAGGTCGTACGGCTGGCTCTTCAGGAAATCGATGCAGTCGTGCAGCACGATGCTGGTGGCGGCGTGCTGGCGGCGCGTGGCCATCGAGCGCATGTAGACGCGATGGCTACGCAGCGAGTTCATGCGGATGCGATCGCCCAACAGTGCGCCACCGGAACGGCGGCGCGTGGGATCGACCGCGAGCACGGCGATGCGCATCTTGGGGAACGCGTGCAGGAAGCGCAGCAGCAGTTCGTCTACCACCGACGACTTGCCGGCGCCGCCGGTGCCGGTGAGGCCGAGCACGGGCGTGTGCTTGCCGGCGAGTTTCCACTGCTTGCGCTGGTGTTCGAGCTCGGCGTCGGTGAGCTTGCCCTCCTCGATCGCCGAGAGCATGTGGCCGATCGAGATCTCGTCGTCGATGTCGACTTTGGGCAGCGTATGGGCCTCGGACTCCGCGCGCTTCGCGGCGGCGGTGCCCGCGCGCTGCATCACGTCCTCGATCATCTCGGTGAGGCCGAGCTTCATGCCGTCGTTGGGGTGGTAGATGCGCTCGACGCCGTAGGCCTGCAGCTCCTTGATTTCTTCCGGCGTGATGGTGCCGCCGCCGCCGCCGAACACGCGGATGTGGCCGGCGCCACGCTCGCGCAGCATGTCCACCATGTACTTGAAGTACTCGACGTGGCCGCCCTGGTAGGACGACAGTGCGATCGCGTCGGCGTCTTCCTGCAGCGCGGCACGCACCACGTCTTCCACCGAGCGGTTGTGGCCCAGGTGGATCACCTCCGCACCTTGCGACTGGATGATGCGCCGCATGATGTTGATCGCCGCATCGTGGCCATCGAACAGGCTGGCGGCGGTGACGAAGCGCAGCGGCGTGGCTTCAGCCTGCGTGGCGCCGGCGGGAACGTGCTTGGCGGGGGAACTCATGGCAACTCCGACATCGTGTGCTTGAACCTCACGATTCTAGTTGATCGGGGGTCAAGCGCGCGGAATCGGGCCGCGTACCGGGCCGCAACCCTTGTGTTTACCCGTATGTGTAGGAGCCCGCTAGCGGGCGATGCCTTTGCCTTGATGCCTGGGTAGGAAAAATCAGAGCAAAAGCATCGCCCGCTAGCGGGCTCCTACACGGGAGGGGCATCGCGCCGTCACAGGCAGAGCGAGAGATTCGGGCTGCCGACCACGCGGGTGCCGACTTGTTCGCCGCGCAGGAAGGCCAGTGCGGCCTCGATCACTTCGGGGGCATCGAGTACGCGGCGGTGGCCTAGCCCCTGCGTGGTGAACAGCCGCGCGCCGGGCCAGAACTGGGCGTAGCGCTCGCCTTCGCCCCAGGGCACGTCTTCGTCGTCGAGGTCGTGCGCGATCAGTGCGGGCTGGCTCAGCGCGGGCAGATGGCGGTGCACTTGCAACTGCTCGACGCTGACGCCGGTACGGCGCAGCAGCCAGGCGTAGAACGGCTGGCGCAGGTATTCGCCCAGCCGCACGAAGCGGAAGAAGCGGCCGGCCGCCGCGGCCATGTCGGCGGCGGGGGCCACCAGGATCAGCTTGCGGGCGCGCCAGGTTTCGTCCTGCGCCAGCGTCACCGCGGCGCCGCCCAGCGAGTGGCCGATCGCCAGCGCGGCTTCGCCGTAGTGCCGGCCGATCGCGCGGATCGTGGCGGTGAATTCCGGCAGCGTGCACAGCTTGCCGCTGCTGCGGCCGTGGCCGGGCTGGTCGAACGTGACCACGGCGTAGCCCAGCGCTCGCAACTTCGCCACCCACGGCAGGAAGCGCAGGCCGAAGCTGGACCAGCCGTGCGCAAGCAAGGCATAAGGCTGCGTCGACGGATCGCCCCATACGTAGGTGGCGATGGTCTCGCCGTTCACCGTCAGCTCGCCGCGCCGCATCTCGGCGTCGCCCTGCACCGCCTGCGCGCGGCTGCGGCTGCTGGCGAACGGGGTGGCGAACAGGCGCGCTGCACGGTTCACGGTGCGCGCAGGGGCCAGCCGGCTGCCCAGCGCGAAGCCGGCACGCACGCTGCCGAGCTTTAGGCGGGCGGCGAACCCGGGACGATTCATCGTGGTGGTGGATTTGGAGGACATGGGAGGTTTCCTCAGGGTTGCCAGCTGCGCCACAGGCGCTCTAAGGCCGCCGTGGTGAGGCGACCGGCTTTGTCGAATCCGAACAGCCCGGCGTCGTGGTGCAGGCCGAGCATCAAGGCGTAGATCTCGAAAGCGAGCTGATCGACGTCGGTATCGGCGTGCAGATGGCCTTGCTGCACGGCCTGGCCGATCGCCTTCTGCAGCTCGCCGCGCCAGCCCGATTGCTGCTGCACCACGCCGTCGTGCAGCGCGCCGTCGCGGCCGTCGTATTCGCTGGCGGCGGACAGCAGCACGCAGCCGCTCTGGTGCTCGCGGCTCCATTCGAACCAGTTCGCCACGATGGCGCGCAGGCGCGGCAGGCCGCGCGGCTGCTTCAGCGCGGGCAGCAGCACATTGGCCATGAAACGGCGCGAGCCGGCATCGAGCACGGCCAGCTGCAGGTCTTCGCGAGAGCCGAAATGGGCGAACACGCCGCTCTTGGACATGCCCACGTCCGCCGCCAGGGTGCCGATCGACAAGCCTTCCAGCCCGTCGTGGCGGGCCAGGTCATAGGCGTGGTCGAGGATCAGGTCGCGGGTGGTAGCGCGCTTGCCGGAAGGGACTGCCGGGAGGGCTTCGGTGGTCATGTTGGGCAAAATAGCACGATCGTTCGTACATTTCACCAGCCATCCTCAACGTGATTTCTTGCGGGTATGCTCGCATCGAGATCACCTTCACGAGGACCGTATCCCCCATGAAATGTCGGCATCTGCTCGTATCTCTGACCGCCACGCTGCTGAGCGGCTGCGTCACGTCGCCCACCGGCCGCTCGCAGCTGATGATGGTGCCGGACAGCCAGATGAACCAGATAGGCCTGACCGCGTTCGACGACATGCGCAAGCAGGGCAAGTTCGTCGACGCGCCGCGCGAACGGGCCTACGCGACCTGCGTCGCCAACGCATTGATCGCGGTACTGCCTGCTCCGTGGAACACCCAGCCGTGGGAGGTGCAGATCGTGGGCGACGACAGCGCCAATGCGTTCGCCCTGCCCGGCGGCCGCATCGGCGTGAACAAGGGCATGTTCAAGGTCGCCACCGATCAGGACCAGCTCGCGACGGTGCTGGGGCATGAGCTGTCGCACGTGGTGGCGCGGCATGGCGCCGAGCGCGTGTCGGACAACATGGTCACCCAGGCGGCGGTGGCGGCGGGCACGCTCTACGCCGGCAGCCGCGGCACCGATACCGGCTATGCCGCCGCGGCGCTGGGGCTGGGTGCGGAAGTGGGCATCCTGCTGCCGTTCTCGCGCACGCAGGAAAGCGAGGCCGATACGCTGGGCCAGCGCTACATGGCGCAGGCCGGCTTCGATCCGCGCGCGGCGGTGACGCTGTGGCAGAAGATGGCGGCGCAGGGCGGCAGCAAGCCACCGGCGTTTCTGTCCACTCATCCGTCTTCCGGCAATCGCGCGCAGGTGCTGAGCCAGCAGGCGCAGCAGTTGCTGCCGGTGTATCAGCAAGCGCGCAGCCGCGGCCGCGCGCCGGACTGCCGGCTGTAAGCAGGTACCGAGGTAATCGCCGGCTGAACAGGACGGAGCGTGCGGTCAACTGACTGCGCGCTCCGTCGTTCTCCGTCCTGCATGCCGCGCCACGCGGCGATGAAGGAGAGCACCGTGAACCGATCACTCAAGCTGGCCCTGCTCGCGGGACTCGGCCTCAGCTTCTTCGCGGGCGTGACCTACGCGCCGCCCGCCGCCGCCCAGGTCTCGATCGGCGTGGGCATCCGGGTCGGACCGCCACCGCCGCGCTTCGAACGCGTACCGCCGCCGCGGGTGGGCTACGTGTGGGCGCCGGGCTACTGGCGCTGGGACGGCCGTCGCCACGTGTGGGCGCACGGCTACTGGGTGCGCGCACGTCCGGGCTATCGCTATCGCCCGGCTTACTGGGTGCACGGCCATCGCGGCTGGCGCTTCCATGAGGGTTATTGGGGCCGCTGATCGTGCGGCCATCTGCGCATCATCGACGGCCGCCGCAGCGGCTTTTGTCCCCGCGGCACTGACAACGCGACTTCCCATCAACCCGATCACTTTCCATCAACCCGATCTGGAATAGACCGACCATGTCCATTCGTCTTGTTGCCCTCGTTTCCCTTGTCGCCGCGACCGCACTGGCCGGCGGCTGTGTGGAGGAAGAGCCCGTCCACCGCCAGCGCCCGGTCGTCATCGAGCGCCCCGTCGTGCAGCGCGAGTACGTGGAAGTGGTGGCGCCGCGGCCGCCGCCGACGATCGTCGTGGAGCAGGTGGAACCCCGGCCCGGCTATATCTGGGCGCGCGGCTACTGGCGCTGGGACGGCCGCGACTACGTGATGGAGCGCGGCCACTGGGAGCCGGTACGGCGCGGCTATCATTACTCGCACGCGCATTGGGAGCAGCGCCGCGATGGCTGGCACTGGCGCGCGGGCGTCTGGATCGCCGGCTGAAACATGCCAGGCCGACCAAGCAGACTTACAGGGACGTCGCGCCGGGCTCCCTCTTCTCGGCCTGCGTGGCGACCACGGCCCGGTAGTCGCGCGGCGTCATGCCCGCGGTCGCCTTGAACTGGCGGGCGAACGCGCTCTGATCGGCAAAGCCGCAGGCCAGGCCGATGGCCGCCACGCTTTCGTCGCCGCGCAGCAGCCGCATGGCGGCCTCGATGCGCAACTTGGTCAGCACCTGCTGCGGGGTGAGCTGGAACACGCGGCGGAAATGCCGCTCCAGCTGCGCCACCGAAAGATCGGCCAGATCGGCCAATGTCTGCACGCGCACGCTTTCCGCGTAGTGCTCCTGCAGATGGGCGATCACCCGGCGCAGGCGCACGTAGGTGGGATGACGGCCGTCGGGCTGTCCCAGGTCGCGCGATATGCCGACGACGCCGGCGACCTTGCCGCGTATGTCCAGCGGCCGCTTGCAGGTC
The DNA here is from genome assembly GCF_042657005.1 of Rhodanobacter terrae. Lineage (NCBI taxonomy): Bacteria > Pseudomonadati > Pseudomonadota > Gammaproteobacteria > Lysobacterales > Rhodanobacteraceae > Rhodanobacter > Rhodanobacter terrae. Next base: position 324,334 of record NZ_JBHSNG010000003.1, on the reverse strand, counting down.
AGGCACCACCCGGGCGAGCGGTTGGAAAAGATGTGCACTTCGAGCTGGTTCTCGATCACCTCGCCGGCCAATACCCGCCTATCCTGCGAGGCATAGGAACTGCTCAGTGCGCTGGGGAACAACTCCATCACGCTGTGGCCGATCACGTCCTCGCGGCGCTTGAGCCCCAACCGGCGCACCAGGGTGAGATTGGCATGCGTGTAGCGGCCGGCCTGATCCTTGACGAAAAACACCACGTCCGGCAACGCATCGAACAATACTTGCAACTCGTCAGCTGAAATTTTCACGCCCATTTTTCCGTCTCCCGCGCAGCCGCCCACGTCCACCATCGCCAGTGTCCGAACGGCCCTCACGTACGGAAACGCTATTGTGCTGATTTCCGCATCCACCGGCAGCAAGCGTCCCTAGACGTTTGAGCCGCCTCGAAGCGAACATGGACTCATGGATACCATAGACGTCATCGATTCGCATACCGGCGGCGAGCCAACCCGCGTCGTCATCGCCGGCTTCCCCGACCTGGGCGGCGGCACACTGGCCGACCAGCGCCGGCAGTTCCGCGACCGCTACGACCGCTGGCGCAGCGCGATCGCCTGCGAACCGCGCGGGTCGAGCACCGTGGTGGGCGCGTTGCTGCTGCCGCCGCAGCACGAGGGCTCCTGCGCCGGAGCCATCTACTTCAACAATGTCGGCTATCTCGGCATGTGCGGGCACGGCACCATCGGCGTGATACGCACGCTGGCCCATCTGGGCCGGATCGCGCCCGGCAAGCACCGGCTGGATACGCCGGTGGGTACGGTCGGCACCGAACTGTTCGAGGACGGGCGCGTCGCCGTCGACAACGTGGAAAGCTATCGGCATGCGGCGGATGTGCGCATCGACGTCCCCGGCTACGGCAGCGTGCACGGCGATATCGCCTGGGGCGGCAACTGGTTCTTCATCACCAAGGACACGCCGCTGCCGCTGGAGATACGGCGGCAGCGCGAACTCACCCAGTACACCGAGGCGATCCGCGGTGCGCTGGAGGCGGCCGGCATCACCGGCGCCGACGGCGGCGAGATCGACCATATCGAGATCAACGCCGCCTCGCCCACGCCGGGCATGGACGGACGCAACTTCGTGCTGTGTCCCGGGCTGGCCTATGACCGCTCGCCCTGCGGCACCGGCACCAGCGCCAAGCTGGCCTGCCTGGCGGCCGACGGCAAGCTCGCCCCGGGCGAGACGTGGCGCCAGGAAAGCATCCTCGGCAGCGGCAGCGTGTTCGAAGGGTCTTACACGCCCGGGGCGCGGGGCGTGCTGCCGCGCATTACCGGTACGGCTCACGTGATCGCCCAGTCCACCTTGCTGATCGACGAAGCCGATCCGTTCACCTGGGGCAGCGGCGCGGAATGAGCCGGGAGCCCGCCAGGTCATGAATGCCGGCAGCTACGACTTGATCGTGGTCGGCGCCGGCATCGTCGGCGCGAGCTGTGCGGACGCGGCCGCGGCCGAAGGGCTGCGCGTGGCGATCGTGGAGCCCGGCCCGATCGGCGGCGGCGCCACGGCCGCCGCGATGGGGCATCTGGTGGCGATGGACGACGATCCGGCCGAACTGGCGCTGGCCCGCTACTCGCTGCGCCAGTGGGAAGGTTTTGCCGATCTGCCCGAAGCCGAATTCAGCCGCTGCGGCACCTTGTGGGTGGCGCGTGGCGAAACCGAGGGTGCCGCCATCGCCACGCGGATGGCCCGCCTGGCCGCCGGCGGCGTCGAAGCGCAGGCGATCGATGCGCAGAACCTGTACGAACTGGAGCCGCAGCTGGCGCCCGGCATGTACGGCGGCATGCTGGTGCCGCGCGAGGCGGTGGTCTATCCGCCCCGGGTGGCACGCTATCTGGTGCAGCGTGCGCAGACGCGCCACGCGCGGCTGTACGCGGGCCGGTCCGTGCAACGGCTTACCCATGGCGGCGTGATGCTGGATGACGGCACGCCACTGCACGGGCCGACGCTGCTCGCCACCGGCTGCGCCCTGCCCGAGCTGCTGCCGCAATTGCCGCTGCGGCCGCGCCGGGGACATCTGGTCATCACCGATCGCTATCCCGGCCTGCTGCGCCATCAGCTGCTGGAACTGGGTTATGCCGACAGCGCCCACGGCGACGCCGACAGCAGCGTCGCGTTCAATGTGCAGCCGCGGCCGACCGGGCAGATCCTGATCGGCTCCTCGCGCGAATTCGGCGCCGGCGGCACGGCCGTGTCGCCGGCGATGGTGCAGCGCATGCTCGAACGCGCCTTCGGTTTCATGCCGGTGCTGCGCGGCCTGCAGGCGCTGCGCATCTGGACCGGTTTCCGCCCCACCACGCCCGACGGCCTGCCTTATCTCGGCGCCGTGCCGGGGCGAACCGACCTGTGGGTCGCGGCCGGCCACGAAGGGCTGGGCGTCACCACGGCGCCGGGCAGTGCGCGACTGCTGCTGGATCTGCTGCTGGGCCGCATGCCCGCGATCGACCCGGCGCCGTATGCGCCGGCAAGGATGTCCGCATGACTGCCTTGAAGCCGATCCGCGTCACGGTGAACGGCCAGCCGGTCGAGGTACCGGCCGGCAGCAGCGTGGCCGCCGCGGTGGCGCGGGTCGCCGCGCATGTGCGCCGGTCGGTGCGCGGCGAACCGCGCGCTCCGTTGTGCGGCATGGGCGTGTGTTTCGAATGCCGCGTGCAGGTCGATGGTGTCGCCCATGTGCGCGCGTGCATGACGCCGGTCAGCGAAGGCATGCAGGTGCGGACCGATGACTGAGCCGATGACCGAACATTACGACGTGCTGGTCGTGGGCGCCGGGCCGGCCGGGCTGGCGGCGGCACAGGCAGCCGCCACGCACGGCGCGCGGGTCGGCCTGCTCGACGCCCAGGCGCAGGCGGGCGGCCAGGTATGGCGGCACGACGTGCGGCGCGCGACGCCTCGCGCGGCACGCCGGGCGCTGGCGGCGCTGGAAAACGTACAGGTTCTCGCCCGGCACAGCGTGGTCGCCGCCGCATCGCACAGCTTGCTGGTCGAGACGCCGGATGGCGCCAGGCAACTTCGCTACGGCTCGCTGGTGCTGGCCACCGGCGCACGCGAGCTGCTGCTGCCGTTTCCGGGCTGGACCCTGCCCGGCGTCACTGGTGCCGGCGGCTTGCAGGCGCTGGTCAAGCAGGGCTGGCCGATCGCGGGCAAGCGCGTGATGGTCGCCGGCAGCGGCCCGCTGCTGCTGGCCGCCGCGGCGACCTTGCGTGCGCACGGCGCCCATGTGCTGGGCATCTATGAACAGGCCACGGCATCCGCGGTCCGCGCGTTTGCGTGGCGGCTGCGACGCTGGCCGGCGCGCGCCGTGCAGGCGGCCGGCCTGCGCGCGCGGCTGGCCGGCGTGCCTTATTACTTCGGCACCTTCGTGCGCGCGGCCCATGGCGAACAGACGCTGGGCTCCATCGAGGTGGAAGGTCCGCGCGGCGTGCGGCGGATCGATTGCGACCAGCTCGCGGTCGGCTACGGACTGGTGCCGAATGTCGAACTGGCCGGCCTGCTCGGCTGCGAACTCGAGCATGCCGGCGCGCATCCCTGCGTGCGCGTGGACTCGCTGCTGCACACCAGCGTGCCCGGCATCCATGCCGCCGGCGAGCTTTGCGGCATCGGCGGACTTGCCGCCGCGCGCATCGAGGGCAGCATCGCCGGCCACGCCGCCGCGGGCGCTCATAGGATCGCCGCGGCCTTGCTGCCGCACCGCACCCGCGAGCGCCGCTTCGCCGCGTTGCTGGCGCAGCACTTCGCGCTGGACCCGCGCCTGCATGCACTGGCCACGCCGCAGACGCTGATCTGCCGCTGCGAAGACGTGACGCTCGCCGCGCTCGACGGCTTCGGCAATGCCCGCGACGCCAGGTTGGCGACACGCTGCGGCATGGGCGCCTGCCAGGGCCGCATCTGCGGCACCGCGCTGGCCGAACTCGGCCGGTTTCCGCGCAGCGGCAGCCGCCCACCCCTGTTCCCCGCACGGCTGGCCACGCTGGCCGTGGCCGAAGCGGAATCTTTTCTTCCTGACAACTATCGAGGCAACCGAACATGAGCAACCCATCTCTCTGGCATGGCGTCATTCCCGCCATCACCACGCCGTTCACCGCCGATGGTCAGGTCGACCACGCCTTTCTCGCCAGCCACGCGAACCAGCTGATCGACGCCGGCTGCAGGGGCATCGTGCCGCTGGGTTCGCTGGGCGAAGCGGCCACCCTGAGTTTCGAGGAGAAGCTGGCGATCCTGCGCACGCTGGTGCAGGCGCTGAAGGGGCGCGCGCCGGTGATCCCCGGCATCGCCTCGCTGTCCACCGACGAGGCGGTGCGCCTGGCGCGCGAAGCCAAGGCCATCGGCTGCGGCGGCCTGATGGTGCTGCCGCCGTACGTGTACTCCACCGACTGGCGCGAGATGGGCGCGCACGTGCGTGCGGTGATCGCCGCCACCGACCTGCCGTGCATGCTCTACAACAATCCGGTGGCCTACAAGACCGATTTCTCGCCGGCGCAGATCGCCGAGCTGGCGAACGAATTCCCGCAGGTGCAGGCGGTGAAGGAATCTTCCGGCGACGTGCGCCGCTTCGCCGGCATCCGTGCGCTGCTGGGCGATCGCGTGCAGTTGCTGGTCGGTATGGACGACGCCATCGTCGAAGGCGTGAGCATGGGCGCGGTGGGCTGGATCGCCGGACTGGTCAATGCGTATCCGAAGGAATCGGTGAAGCTGTTCGAGCTGGCCCGCGACGGCGGTCCCAAGGCGGCCGAGTCGCTGTATGCGTGGTTTCTGCCGCTGCTGCGGCTGGACACCGTGCCGACCTTCGTGCAGCTGATCAAGCTGGTGCAGGCGAAGGTCGGGATGGGCAGCGAACAGGTGCGCGCGCCGCGCCTGCCGGTGGCCGGCGCCGAGCGCGAGGCCGCGCTCAAGGTGATCGACCACGCCATCGCCACCCGCCCGGAGCTCTGAGCCATGGCCGCGCTCGAACCCCTGCTCATCGACGGCGACTGGCGCGCACCGAAAGATGCGCAAGGGAGTTTCCAGGCTGAGGATCCGGCTCGCGCCACGCCGATCGGGCCGCATTTTCCGATCAGCGGGCCGGACGATGTCGAAGCGGCTGTGTGTGCCGCCGCGGCCGTCGCCGCCGAGCTGGCCGCCGCTCCTGCCGGGCGCATCGCCGATTTTCTCGAGGCCTACGCCGACGCCATCGACGCCGATGCCGACACCTTGGTGGCGCTGGCGCATGCGGAGACCGCGCTGCCCGCCGAGCCGCGGCTGCGCGCGGTGGAACTGCCGCGGACCAGCGGCCAGTTGCGCCAGGCGGCCAAGGCCGTGCGCAGCTACAGTTGGACCGCGCCCACCATCGACACCCGGCTCGGCCTGCGCGCGCATCGTGCTCCGCTGGCCAAGCCGGTGCTGGTGTTCGGCCCGAACAATTTCCCGTTCGCCTTCAACGCCATCGCCGGCAGCGATTTCGCTTCCGCGATCGCCGCGCGCAATCCGGTCATCGCCAAGGCGCATCCGTCGCATCCGGCCACCAGCCAGCGGCTGGCGCAGCTGGCGCACGGCGCGCTGGGCAAGGCCGGCCTGCCGGGCGCCGCCGTGCAACTGCTTTATCACTTCGACAATGCGCTGGGCCTGAAGCTGGCCGGCGACGCGCGGCTGGGCGCGATCGGTTTCACCGGCAGCCGTGCCGGCGGCCTCGCGTTGAAGGCTGCCGCGGACAAGGCCGGCGTGCCGATCTACGTCGAGATGTCCAGCGTCAATCCGGTATTCCTGCTGCCCGGCGTACTGGCCGAACGCGGCGACGCGCTGGCGCAGGAATTCTTCGCCTCCTGCACGATGGGCAGCGGCCAGTTCTGCACCAACCCCGGCATCGTGATCGTGCCCGAAGGGGCGCACGGCGATGCCTTCGTCCTTGCGGCAATGGAGCATTTCGCCGCCGCCACGACTAAGGTGCTGTTCTCGCACGGCGTGCAGGACGGCCTGGTGCGCGCGGTCGCTACCTTGCGCGATGCGGGAGCCAAGGTACTCGCCGGCGGCGCGGTGGGCGACGGCGAAGGTTATCGCCATCAGCCCACCTTGCTCGCCGTCGACGCCGAGGCCTTCCTCGCCCGGCCCGATGCGCTGCAGACCGAGGCGTTCGGCCCGGCCAGCCTGCTGGTGCGGGTCGCCGACGCCGAGGACATGGCCCGCGTGGCCGGCGTTTTCGAGGGCAACCTCACCGGCACGCTGTACCGCGCCGCCGACGGCAGCGACGATGCGGCCTGGTCGTCGGTGGCCGCCGTGCTGCGCAGCAAGGTGGGCCGGCTGATCGCCAACAAGATGCCGACCGGCGTGGCGGTGAGCCCGGCCATGAACCACGGCGGCCCCTACCCGAGCACCGGCCATCCCGGCTTCACCGCGGTCGGCATGCCTGCGGCGATCCATCGCTTCACTGCCTTGCACAGCTACGACGGCGTGCCCGAGGCACTGCTGCCGGTCGAATTGCGCGACCGCAATCCCGGCGGCGTGCAGCGGCTGGTCGACGATCGCTGGAGCGAGGGCGACATCGGCGGCAATTCATGAGCAAGGTTTCGTCGCCGCATGCACAGATCGGTGGCCTCGGCCTCGCCCAGGCACAGGCCGCGCTGAAACCGTGGACGCAGCGCGCCGCCCCGATCGGCGACGCGGAATACCAGCAGCGCCTGGAACACGCGCGTCGGCTGATGCGCGCGCGCGGCGACGAGGCGCTGCTGATCACCGCGGGCAGTTCGCTGCGCTACTTCACCGGCATTTCCTGGGGCGCCAGCGAGCGCCTGGTCGCGATGCTGCTGACCTTGCAAGGCGATCCCGTCATGCTGTGCCCCGCCTTCGAGGAGGGCTCGCTGGCCCATGAATTGAAGATCCCGGTGCAGGCGTGGTTTTGGGAGGAACACGAGAATCCGCACGCGCTGGTGGCGAATCTGCTGCGCGAGCACGGCATCGGCCGGCTGGCGCTGGATCCGGCCGCATCGTTCCTGGTGCATGAGCGGCTGCGCACGGCGGCGGAGCATTGCAGCATCGTCGACGCCAGCGCCATCGTCGACGGCTGCCGCATGTGCAAGTCGCCGGCCGAACTGGCCTTGATGCAGCAGGCCACCGCGATGACCTTGCACGTGCAGCAGCTGGCCGCCGGCCTGCTGCACGAAGGCATCGCCACCGGCGAGGTGAAGCGATTCATCGACCAGGCGCATCGCGCGCTGGGCGCCGACGGCGGCTCGACCTTCTGCATCGTGCAGTTCGGCCATGCCACCGCCTACCCGCACGGGATTCCCGGCGAGCAGGCGCTGCAGCCGAACGAGCTGGTGCTGATCGACACCGGCTGCAGCGTCGGCGGCTACCAGTCGGACATCACCCGCAGCTATGTCTTCGGCACGCCGAGCGCGGAGCAGGCGCGTATCTGGGCGCTGGAACGCGCGGCGCAGCAGGCCGCCTTCGACGCGGTGCGGCCGGGCGTGCACTGCGCCGAGGTGGATGCGGCGGCCCGTCGCGTGCTCGAGGCGGGCGGACTGGGGCCGGACTACCGGCTGCCCGGCCTGCCGCACCGCACCGGTCACGGCTGTGGCCTCAGCATCCACGAAACGCCTTATCTGGTGCGCGGCGACCAGACGCCGCTGGCGCCCGGCATGTGCTGCAGCGATGAGCCGATGATCGTGGTGCCCGGGCGTTTCGGCATCCGTCTCGAAGACCACTTTCACGTTACCGAAGATGGCGCGGCATGGTTCACGCAACCGTCGCCCGCCATCGACCAGCCCTTCGCCTGATCGCCGTGTTGCCGGAGTAGCGCCATGCACAAGTTGATCGTGAGCCTGAGTTGCGCCGCCTGCCTTGCCGCCGCCTCGCTGCATGTGTCGGCGACGGAAAATGCCGACGCGGCCTTCCACAAGATCTACACGCAGGAATGGACGTGGCGTCAGGCGCAGTTCCGCGGCGAAGACGACGAGGATCATTCGGCGGGCGAGCCGGCCGATCATTTCCCCAAGGTCGACGCCGCCACGCAGTCGATGCGCGAGCGCTACTGGACCGGCGTGCTGAAGCAGCTCGACACGATTCCGACCGGCCAGCTGCACGGCGACGACCCGGTCAACTACGCGGTCTACCGATACCAGATCGAGACGCTGCTGGCCGACCAGCATTTCCGCACCTGGGAAATGCCGTTCAACAGCGACACGGCGTTCTGGAGCAATCCCGGTTTCACCGCGCGGCGGCCGCTGAGGAATGCCGAAGGCTATCGGCGCTACATCGCCCTGCTCAACGACATCCCGCGCTACTTCGCCGAAGAGACCGTCAACATGCGCGCCGGCCTCGCTCGCGGCTTCAGCGTGCCGCGGGTGACCTTGACCGGCCGCGACCAATCGATCGCCGACGTGGCCGACGCCAAGGGCGACGACAATCTGTTCTACACGCCGTTCAAGCACATGCCGGACAGCATCCCCGCCGCCGAGCAGGCCGCGCTGCGCGCCGCCGGCAGACGGGCGATCCAGCAGTCGGTGATCCCCGCCTACGCCAGGCTGCTCGACTTCATGCGCAACGTCTACATGAAGCAGGCACGCACCACGCTGGCCGCCGAAGCCATGCCGGACGGCAAGGCGTTCTACCAGTCGCAGATCCGCGAGTTCACCACGCTGGACATGAGTCCCGACGCGATCCATGCGCTGGGCCTGAAGGAAGTGGCGAAGATTCATGCGCAGATGGAACAGGCCATCCGCGACAGCGGCTTCAAGGGCAGCTTCGCCGAGTTCCTGTACTACCTCCGTACCGACCCGAAGTTCTACCCGAAGAGCGCGGACGAACTGCTCAAGGATGCGGCGTGGATCGCCAAGCGGGTGGACGGGAAAATCGGCCAGTACATCGGCCGCCTGCCGCGCCAGCGCTTCGCGATCGAGCCCGTGCCGGCGGACCTCGCGCCATTCTACACCGGTGGCCGCGGTGGCCCCGGCATCTATCTGGTCAACACCTACGACCTGCCCTCGCGTCCGCTGTATTCGCTGACCGCGCTGACCTTGCACGAATCCTCGCCGGGCCACGCGCTGCAGATGCCGCTGGCGGCGGAGCATGAAGGCCTGCCGGATTTCCGCCGCTACACCTACATCTCCGCCTACGGCGAAGGCTGGGCGCTCTATTCGGAGCGGCTTGGCGTGGAGATGGGTTTGTACGACACGCCGTACGACCGCTTCGGCTACCTGAGCTACCAGATGTGGCGCGCCTGCCGGCTGGTGGTGGATACCGGCATCCATCACCTGGGCTGGACACGCGAACAGGCGCGGGCCTTCATGCGCGACAACACCGCGCTGAGCGAGCACGAGATCGACACCGAGGTGGACCGCTACATCGCCTGGCCGGCGCAGGCGCTGTCCTACTACCTCGGCGAAATGGCCATCGTGGACGCGCGCGCCAAGGCGGAAAAGGCGCTGGGACCGAAGTTCGACCTGCGCGCCTTCCACGACACCGTGCTGTCGCTGGGCTCGGTACCGCTGCCAGTGCTGCAGCAGCGGATCGACCAGTTCATCGCCGATGGAGGCAAGTCGCCTTATGCGAGCTCATCGAAATGATCGACATGCGGCATCGCGCTCGGGTGCGAATCCACGCGGGAACCGCGAAGACCCGTCATCCCGGCATGCGCTGGGATGACGGGCAAGAGCGGGTTGTTCGAGGTCCCCGTGCGGAAAAGCCTGCACCTTCGATTCATGAGCTATTCCACAACCAGGCAGCATCACGCATCAACCGGATGATTCCTTATGGCCCGTCAGGGAAAGTTCCACAAACAGCTCAGTCTGGTCGATCTCACCTTTATCGGCCTGGGCGCCATCTTCGGTTCGGGCTGGCTGTTTTCGGCCAGCCAGGTGTCCGCCATCGCCGGGCCCGCGGGCATCCTGTCCTGGCTGATCGGAGGCGCCGCGGTGCTGTTGCTCGGCCTGGTCTACTGCGAGCTGGGCGCCGCGCTGCCACGGGCAGGCGGCGTGGTCCGCTACCCGGAATTTTCCCACGGTAACCTGTTGGGCTACCTGATGGGCTTCATCACGCTCATCGCGTTTTCCAGCCTGATCGCGATCGAAACCGTCGCCTCGCGGCAATACGCTTCGGCCTGGCTGCCAGCGTTGACCAAGGCCGGCTCCAGCGATCCGACCCTGCTCGGCTGGTTCGCGCAGCTGGCGCTGCTGGGCTGTTTCTTCCTGCTCAACTATTTCAGCGTGAAGACGTTCGCCAAGGCGAACAACGTCATCAGCATTTTCAAGTTCGTCGTACCGCTGCTGGTCATCGTCGTGCTGCTGGCCCATTTTCAGCCGCAGAACATGCAACTGCACGGCTTCGCGCCGTTCGGCTTCGCCGGCGTGGAAGGCGCGGTATCCGCCGGCGGCATCATCTTCGCCTACCTGGGGCTGACCCCGATCATTTCGGTAGCCAGCGAGGTGCGCGATCCCCAGCGCACCATTCCCATCGCGCTGATCCTGTCGGTGGCGTTGTCGACCGTGATCTACCTGCTGCTGCAGATCGCGTTTCTCGGCAGCATCCCCGCCGACATGCTGGCCGGCGGATGGAGCAGCATCGGCGCGAAATTCTCGCTGCCGTACCACGACATCGCCCTGGCGCTGGGACTCGGCTGGCTGGCCGTGCTGGTGGTGTCCGACGCGGTGATTTCGCCCAGCGGCACCGGCAACATCTACATGAACGCCACGCCGAGAGTCGTCTATGGCTGGGCCCGCAATGGCAGTTTCTTCAAGCTGTTCACCAGGATCGACGACACCTCGGGCATACCTCGCCTCGCGCTCTGGCTGACCCTGGGGCTCTCGGTGTTCTGGACCCTGCCCTTTCCCTCGTGGAGCGCCATGATCCGGGTCGTCTCGGCCGCGCTGGTGCTCAGCTATGCGGTCGCTCCGATCACGGTGGCCGCGTTGCGGCGCAGCGCACCCGAACTGCCCCGGCCGTTCTATGTGCGCGGCTTCGCCTTGCTCGGTCCGCTGTCCTTCATCGTGGCGGCGCTGATCGTCTACTGGTCCGACTGGCAGACCGTGTCGTGGCTGCTGGGGCTGCAGATCGTCATGTTCTTCGTCTACATCCTGTGCAAATTGGCTTCGCCCCATGCGGCATTACCCGGTGGGCGCGCGAAGCTTGTCCAGGAGGTGTATTCCTCGCTGTGGCTAATCGCCTTCTATGCGCTGGTCATGGTCGTCTCCTGGCTGGGGACGTTCGGCGGCATCGGCCTCATCGCGCATCCATGGGACACCTTGCTGGTCGCCGCCATCGCCCTGGCCATCTACTACTGGGGCGCTCATACCGGCCTGCCGCCCGCCCTGCTGGAACTGGGGACCGAGGAGGATGACTAGCCGTCTGGATGTCCATACGCCGGCCGGGATAGCCACCTGTGCGCGAATCCGCATGGTGATCGCGCGATCGATACAAGACCGCGTGAAAGGAGCATGCGAACCTGATAGCCAGGCCCGCATACGGAAAGCTCCTCCCCCTCTCCCTGCCGCGTCCACGGCGCGTATGCGGGCCGCCTTCTTCACCTGCGGCGGGCTGCCGCGGCCCTGGCGCCTGGCGCGCCGCCACTGCCCGGGTAGCTGACACCGATGGACCGACGCCGATTCCTGCAAGGCCTTGCCGCCACCGGCGCCGCCGCCGGCCTGGCCGGGCTGTCGCCGCTGGATGCCGCCACCGCTTCCAACCCGGGCACCGCCGCCGCGCTGCCGCCCCCGCCCCGCCTGCCGGCATCCGCGCTATCGATCGCCGGCCATACGCGCCTGGGCGCTTTCCGGTTCGAGGACGGCGACTGGAGCGTCCACGAGGACCTGCGCGACCACGACGGCGCGATCACCTTGCAAGGCCCGCACGGCGGCTGCGTGCTGGGCAAGCGCACCGAGCCCTGCGACGCCTCCGGCCAGCCGCCTTACCTGGGCATGACGCTGGCCCAGGTCGCCCTGGCCGACGCCGACCTGCTGGCCGACCGCCTGCTGCGCCACGGCGAACCGGACGAGCTGGCGGTGCGCGACGCGGCGCCGCCGGTGGCCTCGCGGCTCGATCCGGAGAACCACTACGGCCGCTTGCCGTGGACCACGTTTGTCGGCACCCGCCAGTGCGCCGATACCGCGGCGGTGTATACCTCGGGCAGCACGCGGACGTATCACTCCGACCAGGTATTCGCCGAGCTGCACGATCCCAAGCGGGTGGCGCGTCGCCGCGAAGGCCTGCTCGGCGGCTGGTTGCCGGCGGTGCACAAGGTGGTGCCGCTCGAACCGGGGCGCTGGTACGACGTGCTGGTGTTCGCCGACGTCGACGCCACCGACCGTTTCGTGGTGCAGACCTGGCACCGCACCGCGCTGGTCGAGCATGGCCGCATCAGCAAGGTCGTCTACGGACACAGCTATCCCAGCTATCCGCCGCGCCGGGTGGCGCCGGACGCGGCGGCGTTCTATCGCGCGCTGCTGCGCTTCCACGACTACTGGCAGCGCGAACTGGCCGACGCCAGCCCGGCCGTGCTGCCCGCGGCGGGCTGGAGCGACATGGCCTGCTACGCCTTCGCCCGCGAGCTGGTGGTGCGCCCCGGCGGCACCTACCCGAAGTACGGCGCGGTGGATCGCGACTATTACGGCAACGAGTACGACGGCTTCCAGGACACCTTCACCAGCTCGCTGTACGCGAACCTGGAATGGGGCCGCTTCGCGCAGGCCGCTGCGGTTCTGGACGGCTATTTCACCGACTTCGTGCAGCCCGACGGCATGATCAACATGCGCGGCGCCGAGACCGGACAGTTCGGCCTGACCTTGTCGCTGCTGGCGCGCTACCTGCACTACACCGGCGATCGCGCCTTGCTGGTCAAGCACCGCGACAAGATCGAGGCGACCGCGCAGATCCTGCTGGAGCTGCACGACGAAAGTCTGCGCCTGCCGCGCGAGAATCCCGGCTATGGCCTGATCCACGGCTGGAACGAGTCCGATGCCTGCCTGTTTCCCGATCCCCGACTGTGGTGGAAGCCCTACTACGCCAACAGCGCCCTGGCCTCGCGCGGGCTGAGCGATATCGCCGCCGTGTGGCCGCAGATCGCGCCGTCCGGCAGTGGCACGTCCGGCCATTGGCAGCAGCGGGCCGATAGCTTGCGTCGACAAATCGTACGCAGCCTGCGCGCCAATGTGCGCCATGATCTCAAGCCGCCTTACGTGGGGCCGCTGCCTGGCGTGAAGCTGACCTTCCGCGAATCGCTGACGCGGGAAAAACCCAGTGAGCAGCAATGGCCGCATCGTGCCTACGCCGAACTGCTGCAGGCCGACGTATTGCCCGACGACCTGGCTCATCTGGTGATCGACTGCATGCGCGGCCATGGCGCCACCAGCATCGGCGTGGTGGCAAACATCGGGCCGCCCGACGACAAGAGCCGCGACATCCTCGGCTTCATTTCGTACGGTTACGCGCAGCAGTTGCTGCGGCTGAACCGCATCGACGAATACCTGCTGTTTCTCTACGCCCATCGCCATCACGCGCATACGCCGGGCAGCTGGACCGCCGGCGAAGTCACGGACATCGGCGGCGGCATGCCGCTGTTCTGCATGCCGGCGCAGCTGACCATACCGCTGCTGCTACGCTGGATGCTGGTGTTCGAGGACAGCGCCGGGCAGAGCCTGTACCTCGGCCGTGCCGTCCCGCGCGCGTGGCTGGCCAGCGGCGAGCCGCTGGGCATAAGCACCGCGCCGACCCGCTGGGGCCGCACCGGCTTCGAGCTGCAGGCGGCGAAGGACGGCACGATACGCGGTTCGGTCAGCCTGCCCGATCGCGATACGCCCACCGCCGTCTGGCTAAGCCTGCGCGCACCGGCCGGCAAGCGCCTGATCGAAGCGACGTTGGACGGCCATCCGATAGCCGCCGATGATCGCCGCGACGATGCCGTGCGCCTGCGCGGCGTCCCGGGCCAGTCCATCGAGGTACATGCGCGCTACGCCTGATCCAGCCATGTCGTATCCGCCACCAAGGAAACTTCCATGCGCCTTCCCTGCATCGCATTGATCTTCGCCGTCCTGCTGACTGGCGGCGCCGCGCTCGCCACGACACCGATCGCGGCCACGCCGCCGATGGGCTGGAACAGCTGGAACTTCTTCGCCGCGAAAGTCAGCGATGCCGATGTGCGCGCGGCAGCCGATGCCCTGGTCAGCAGCGGCATGCGCGATGCCGGCTACGTCTACGTGAATATCGACGATGGCTGGCAGGGCCAGCGCGATGTCGGCGGCGCGATCCATCCCAACGCCCGCTTTCCCGACATGAAGGCGCTGGCCGACTACGTTCATGCCAAAGGACTGAAGCTCGGCATCTACACTTCGCCGGGCAGCAAGACCTGCGCCGGCTACACCGGCTCGCTGGGGCACGAGGCGCAGGATGCGCGCACCTACGCAGCCTGGGGCGTCGACTATCTCAAATACGATCTGTGCAGCTATATCGAGGACGTGATGCAGGCACAGGCGCCACACGACCCCGACCAGCAGATGCGGCTGATGATTGGCGCCTACCGGACCATGCATGACGCGTTGCGCGCCGCCGGACGGCCTATCGTGTTCTCGCTCTGCCAGTACGGCTGGGACGCCGCGTGGGAATGGGCGGGCAGCCCGGAGATCGGCGGCAATCTCTGGCGAACCACGGGCGACATCACGCCGGAATGGGACCGCATCTATGCGATCGCCTCGCAGCAGGCCGGCCTGTCCAGCTATGCCGGCCCGGGCCACTGGAACGACCCGGACATGCTCGAAGTCGGCAACGGCAAGCTCACCGCCGAGGAAAACCGTGCGCACTTCAGCTGGTGGGCGATGCTGGCCGCGCCGCTGCTGGCCGGCAATGACCTCGCTCACATGCCGCGCAACGTCAAGGCCGTGCTGACCAACCGCGCGGTCATCGCGATCGACCAGGATCCGCTGGGCAGGCAGGCCACCCGCGCCTATGCCGAAGGCGAGACCGAAGTGTGGACCCGGCCGCTGCAGGGCGGCGCGCTGGCCATCGCGATATTCAACGTGGGCAGCGACCGCCATGCCGGCACGCATCCGTTCCATCTCGACCTGGCCCGTCTCGGCCTGCACGGACCGCAGCACGGCACCGATCTGTGGAGTGGCCACGAACTGACGCTGGACGCGAACATGCCGATAGCGCTGCGCCATCACGACGTCTTGCTGGTGCGCGTGGGCAAGCCGCACTGAGATCGCTGCCGATCGCCGGCGACCCGCACCGCCCACGCGCGCGGCGTGGCGTGACGTGGCGGCGGCATGCCTGATCTGATGGATGTCGAACCTCGGCCAGCGTTTTTTTCTTCTCGTCCCGCATGGCTGGGGTTCGGCATGGGGCAGTCCACGAACGGACGTCCAAGGCATGGACGTCCGTTCGTCCGGCGCGGACCCGCGAGTGCGCGTCATCCGCTGCCATTTGTGCAGAATTCCGCACGGCAATTCGGCAAATGAGACAAGACGGGCTGCTTGTGTGACTGCACGATGAAAGCGTGTATTCGGGGGGATGCACGTCATCCACACTGCGGATTTTGCACGTGGCAATGTCTGGAATTCGGGGAGTTGGCATGCCGTACGACACAGCCTGGCGCAGGCGATTTCTCAAAGGTGCGGCGACCACGCTGGCAACCGCCGTGCTGGCGCCCAGGGCCTTTGCCTTAGGTCCCGATGTGGCCGCTCCGGCGGCAGCGTCCGGCGCGGTGCCGGACGCGGGATCCCGCGAACAGCCGGTCCGGCGCATGCAGTCTTTCGCGCTGAACCAGGTGCGCCTGCTGGACGGCGACTTCGCCACGGCAGCCGCCACCAACCTGCGTTACCTGCACAGCTTGCCGGTGGACCGGCTGGCACACAGTTTCCGCATGCAGGCCGGCATCGCATCGGCAGCGGCACCACTCGGCGGCTGGGAGAAACCCGATTGCGAGCTGCGCGGCCATTTCAGCGGCGGCCACTATCTGTCGGCGGTGGCGCTGGCCCATGCCAGCCTGGGCGACGAGGTGCTCAAGCAGCGCGGCGACCAGCTGGTCGCCGCGCTCGCCGCCTGCCAGCAACCGAACGGCTACCTCAGCGCATTCCCGGAAAGCTTCTTCGACCGTCTCAGCAGCGGGCAGAAAGTGTGGGCGCCGTTCTATACCATCCACAAGATCTTCGCCGGCATGCTCGACATGTACATGCACGCCGGCAATGCGCAGGCGCTGCAGGTCGCCACCGGCATCGGCAACTGGACCGTGCGCTGGCTCAACGGCTTCTCGGACAACGAGATCGCGCACATCCTGAAGACCGAGTACGGCGGCATGAACGACTCGCTGTACGAGCTGTATGCGATCACCGGCAACGAACGCTATCGCGAGGCGGCCCACCGTTTCGACCAGGCTTCGCTGTTCGATCCGCTGGCCGCGCACCGCGACGAACTGCAGGGGCTGCACAGCAACACGCAGGTTCCCAAGATCATCGGCGCCGCGCGCCGCTACGAGCTCACCGGCGAACCGCGCTACCGGCGCATCGCCGAGTTCTTCTGGGAAACCGTCACCCAGAATCGCACCTACGCCACCGGCGGTTCCAGCAACGACGAGTTCTGGAAGACCGGCCCGGGCGATCTCAAGGGACAGCTCGGGCTGTACAGCGCCGAGTCCTGCGTGGCCTACAACCTGCTCAAGCTGACCCGACACGTCTACGCGTGGAGCGGCGACCCGCGCGCCTTCGACTACTACGAACGCACGCTCTACAACGCGCGCCTGGGCTCCCAGGACGGCGACGGCATGAAGCTCTACTACTACCCGCTGCGGCCGGGCGCGGCGAAGTTCTACAACTCGCCGATGGATTCGTTCTGGTGCTGTACCGGCACCGGCGCGGAAGAATTCGCCCGCTTCAACGACAGCATCTACTTCCACGACGGGCAGGACCTCTACGTCAACCTGTTCATTCCTTCCGAACTCGACTGGCCGCAAAAGCAGTTGCGGCTGCGCCAGGAAACCGCTTTCCCGCGCGAGCCGCGCACCCGCTTCCGCCTCCAGCTGGCCGCACCGGCGCATTTCGCGCTCAACCTGCGCGTGCCGGCCTGGATCGGACCCGACGCCAGAGTGCGCCTCAACGGCGCCGCGCTCGACGTGTTCGCCTCGCCCGGCAGCTACCTCACCTTGCAGCGCGAATGGCATGACGGCGACCGCCTCGAACTGGAGCTGCCGATGCAGCTGCACAGCGAGGCGCTGCCCGGCGACGACAGTCAGCGTGCGGTGCTGTACGGCCCGCTGGTGCTGGCCGCGCGGCTGGGCAGCCACGGCCTGACCCATGCCATGCAGTACTGCGGCTACGACGCCAGCCCGAAACCGGAACCCGAGCTCATGCCGGCGCCGCGGGTGGCCGCGAAGCAGATACGCGACACCTCGTGGCTGCACGTGGTCGATGCGCGCGAGCTGCGCTTCGAATCCGTCACCCGCGGTGTGCACCTCGCAGTGGCGCCGCTGAACCAGGTATTCGGCGAGCGCTACGCGGTGTACTGGCAGGCCGAACAAGACGCGTCCAGCAGCGGCTGAACGCGTGACTGCCCGTCGCCGCTGCGACGTGCAGTGATCGTGGCAGGCCCGGCAAATGCTTGCCGGTCACCTGCCATCCGGCGACCGGAACAGGCGGGGCTTTTGCCCGGCACGGACGGTTGTCGCCCACGAATGGATCTCACCCATGGACCACGCCCATCGCACGGACGCGGTTCGCATGTTCCGCCCGTCAAGCCCCGACCACGCCGCCAAGCCACGCGAGGAATCTCCATGCCAAGCCACCCCGCCACCAGTCTTCGGTCCTGCCGCTCCCGTCCGGTCCTCACCCAGCGCGTTCTCGCCCGGCGCCTGCTCAGCCGCACGGTGACTTTTGCCCTTGCCGCAGCGTTGTTCAGTGCCGCTCAGGTGCACGCTCAGGACAGCAGCGCTGCCACGAACACCGACGCGTCGAACCCGGAAAAGGCCAAGACCCTCAGCGGGGTCGTCGTCACCGGCTCGCTGATTCGCCGTGTCGATACCGAGACATCCAACCCCGTGGTCACCATCGACAGCCAGCAGATCGCCGCCAGCGGCAAGCCCACCGTCGGCGACCTGGTGCAGCAGCTGCCCTCCATCGCCGGCAATGCCACCAATCCGGGGATCGACAATGGCGGCGGTACCGGCGCATCGACCGTCTCGCTGCGCGGCCTCGGCGACAACCGCACGCTGGTGCTGGTCAACGGCCGGCGCCTGGCCTACGAAGACGTCAACAGCATTCCTGCCAACATGATCGAGCGCATCGAAGTGCTCAGTGACGGCGCATCCTCGGTGTATGGGTCGGACGCCATTGGCGGCGTCGTGAATTTCATCCTGAAGGATCATTACAAGGGCGTGCAGCTGAGCGGCGACTACGGCATCAGCTCCCACGGCGACGGCAATCGACGCGGCTTCAGCGCGCTGGCCGGACTTTCGGGCGACCGCTACGACGTCGTGGTTGCCGCCTCCCATCAGACCCAGAACGAGATCTCCTCCGGCGCACGCGACTTCTCCCGGTATGCGCTCGCGCTGAAAAACGGCAACGTGATTCATCTCGGTTCCTCGGCCACGCCCACCGGCCTGGTCGAGAATGCCGACGGTACCTACGTGACGCTGAACAGCGGCGTCAGCGGGACCACGACGCTTGCCGACTACCACACCTACACCTCGGCCGACTCGTTCAACTATCAGCCCTTCAATCTGGTGGAGACGCCGCAGGACCGCACCCATCTCTCCCTGATCGGCACTTTCAAGGTCACGCCGAATATCGATGCCTATGCCAACCTGTTCTACACGCGGACCTCGGCTGCCTCGGTGATCGCCCCGGTACCGATCTTCTCCAACGGCGACGACTTCTTCATCTCCAAGGACAATTACTACAACCCGTTCGGGGTCAATTTCGGCACCGACCGCAGCACCGGCGGAAGCTACAACGATTTCAACACGCGACTCACCTCGCTGGGCAATCGCAACTTCGCCAACAAGACCTACGACCTGCAGTTCACGCCGGGCATCCGTGGCAGATTCGACGGCAGCAGCTGGCAGTGGAATGCCGACTTCAACTACGGCAAGGTCAAGCAGAAGACCGAGAACTACGGGTTCCTCGACTATGCCGCCTTCCAGCAAGCCCTCGGGCCATCCTTTCTCGATGCCGCCACCGGCGTGGTCACCTGCGGCACGCCAGCCAATCCGATCGGCAACTGCACTCCGGTCAACATCTTCAATGTCAACGATCCCGGCACGGTCGCCGCGCTGAAAAAAATCATCGTCAACCCGGTGACCTATTACCACTACACCATGAAGCAGTTCGAAGTCAGCGCCAACGGCGAGCTGTTCGACCTTCCCGCAGGACCGATCAACCTCGCAGCGGGCCTCTCCTATCGCAAGGAATCGCAGACCGATGGCACCGACACGCCGATCGCCACGGCCATCTCCGAAGGCGATTACGCCGGCCTGTGCGGGGTAGTGGAGAATTGCGGAACGACGCTCAGCGGCAGCTACAGCGTGAAGGAGGCTTACGCGGAAACGCTTATCCCCATCCTCGCCAACCGGCCGTTTTTCTATTCGCTCAACCTGGACATCGGTTCGCGCTACTCCGATTACAGCCTGTCCGGCAACACGACCAACAGCAAGGTCGCGCTGGAGTGGCGTCCAATCCAGGATCTGCTGTTGCGCGGAACGGTCTCCCAGGTATTTCGCGCGCCTAACATCAGCGAGCTTTTTGCCGGCACCGCGGGCGGCGCCTACGCCGCGACGGATATCTGCAACGGCTACACCGGCGGTCACCCCCAGGCCTGCGCCAACGTGCCCACCGACGGCAGCTTCGCGCAGAACAATCCGCAGCTAGGCGTGCGCGGGTCCGGCTCGGTCGCGGCGGGCTACGCCCTCAAGCCCGAATACGGCAAGTCGTTCGATTTCGGCCTGGTCTACGATCCCCACTGGCTGCCCGGACTGTCGTTCAGTGCCGACGTATGGCGCATCAATCTCAGCGACACGATCGTCGACGGCCTCGACCCGACCACGATCATGAACGAATGCTATTACAGCAACAGGCTGTGCAGCCTCATTCATCGCTCCGGCAACGGGCAGATCAGCTACATCAACCTGCCGACGGTGAACCTGGGCCAGACCGCGGCCAAAGGCGTCGATACCACCGTCCAGTACAGCTTCGCCACCGACCGCTACGGCAAGTTCAGCGCCAGCCTCAACGGCACCTACATGGCCCGCTATGACGTCAACACCGCACCCGGCGATGCCGACGTGAAGACGACGCATTGTGCAGGCTCCTACTGCCCGGTGTATGGCGAGTTCCCGCGTTGGCGCGGGCTGGGCATGCTGAACTGGAAACTGGGCCCGTGGACCGCCAGCTGGACTCTTCGCTATGTCGGTCGCACCCGGGTCGGCAACGCGGACGTTTCGCAAGGCTACTCGGCGGACGAAGCCATCGGCGGTGTCGTGCACAAGATCGGCGCCTACGCTTACAACAACCTCTCGGCCGGCTACGACTTCGAGAAGTACCACACCAACCTGTCGATCGGTGTCGACAACATCGCCGACAAGAAGCCGCCGATGTTCTACCAGTGGGGCAGCAACTCCAATACCGACGCCTACACGTACGACCAGATCGGCCGCTACTACTGGATGCGCGCCACGGTATCGTTCTGAAGTCCGGACCCGTACGGCCACGCCTCCACGAATGGACGTCCTTGTCATGGACGTCCATTCGCCGTCGCACCCTGGCAACACGCGATGGAGCGCCTGCCACACGCCTCGCAGCAGGACTATGCTCGATTCCGCATTTCTAATCGGCAAATGACACAAGACGGGCCGCGAATGTGACGGCACGATGAAACCGTGCATCGACAGGTGCGCATGCAACACCGCCGTCCAGGGTGACGGGGGAGGGGATGCAGGACACCTCTTGGCTGCCCATGGTTTGCGCGCGCTCTGCGCTTCGAAGCCGTCACCCGCGACGGCAAGATCGCAGCGGCACCGCTGAACCAGGTATCCGGCAAGCGCCACGGGGTGTACCGGCAAAACCGAGCAAGGCGCGTCCAGCAGCGGCTGAACGCGCGCACTGCCCATCGCCGCTGCGAGGGGCGGTCATCGTGGCGGGTCCGGCGAACACTTGCCGGTCACCTGCCAACCGGCAACCGGAACAGGTCGGGCTCATGCCCGGCACGGCTGGTCGCTGCCCAAGAAAAGTATCCGCCCACGGATCAGGCCCATCGCCCGGACGCGGTTCGCCTGCTCCATCCTCCATGCTCCGATCACGCCGCCAAGCCACGCGAGGAATCTCCATGTTCATGACGCACGCCAGCAAGCACACTCATCCCCCCTGCCACCCCCATGCCGTCCTCACCCAGCGCCTGCTCAGCCGCACGGTGAAGCTCGCCCTCGCCGCCATGCTGCTCGGCACCGCGCAGGTACACGCGCAGGACGCCGCTGCCGCCGCAAGCAACGATGCGACGGCGGCCGATGCGACGACACCGGCGAAGAGCAAGACCCTGGAGGCCGTCGTCGTCACCGGTTCGCGCATCCGGCGTGTGGACGTAGAGACGGCCAATCCGGTAGTGACCCTCGACCGCGCGCAGATCACCGCCACCGGCAAGGCGACCCTGGGCGACCTGGTGCAGGACCTGCCCTCCATCGCCGGCAGCGCCACCAATGCCAGCACCAACAACGGCGGCGGCACCGGCGCGGCGACCATTTCGCTGCGCGGCCTGGGCGACAAGCGCACGCTGATCCTGGTCAACGGCGTGCGCCTGGCCTACAACGACGTCAACAGCATCCCCGCCAACATGATCGACCGCATCGAGGTGCTCAGCGACGGTGCGTCAGCGATCTACGGTTCCGACGCGATCGGCGGCGTGGTCAACTTCATCCTGCGCGACCGTTACGACGGCGTGCAGTTCACCACCGACTTCGGCGAGAGCCGGCATGGCGACGGCTTTCGCCGCAGCTTCACGCTGACGGCCGGCCATACCGGGGAAAAAGGCAGCATCGTGGCAGGCGTGGCCCATCACACCATCGATCCCGTGCAGGCCGCCAATCGCGACTTCTCCAGGGATGCGCTGAACCTGTCCGACGGCCAGGTCGTCTACAGCGGCTCCTCGGCCAATCCGGCTGGCTCGATCACCCTGCCCGGTTCGCTGGCCGCCCAGCTCGGCTGCACCTCGCGCGTGTCGCTCGACAAGGGCGTCAGCGGCGCCACTTCGCTCAACGACTACCATTGCTATTCGCGCGCCGATACCTACAACTATCAACGCGACAACATTCTGCAGACGCCGCAGGAGCGCAACAGTTTCTTCGCGCTCGGCAAGTACAAGCTGGCCGATCACGTCGAGGCCTACGCCAACTTCTACTACACCAAGACGCACTCGGACTCCGAGATAGCGCCGATCCCGATCTTCGCCAACGGCGACAACTTCCTGGTTTCCGCCAACAACTACTACAACCCGTTCGGGGTCAATTTCGGCACGGACCGCACGACGGGCGACAGCTACGGTTCGTACAACACCCGCATCACCACGCTGGGCCATCGCCGCTACGTCTACAACACGTACAACACCCAGTTCAATCCGGGCCTGCGCGGCAGCTTCGGCGACAGCTCCTGGCAGTGGGATGCGGACGTCAACTACGGCAAGGTGCGGCAGAAGTCGATCAACTACGGTTTCCTCGACTACGCCAAGCTGGAACAGGGACTGGGGCCGTCGTTCCTCAGCGGCAGCGGCACGGTGACCTGCGGCACCGCGGCCAACCCGATCGCCGGCTGCACGCCGATCAATCTCTTCAACGTCAGCGACCCGGCCACCATCGCCGCGCTCAAGGCGGTGCAGGTCAACCCGGTCGCCACCACCGACTACACGGTGAAGCAGTTCGAGGCCAACGCCAACGGCGATCTGTTCGCCCTGCCCGCGGGCACGGTCAATCTGGCCGCCGGCGTGTCCTATCGCAAGGAAAGCACCTCGACCCGCACCGACCCCAATGCGGTGGCCGACCTGGACGGCCTGTGCGGCGTGGTGGAGTTCTGCACCACGGTACTGTCGGGCAGCTTCGACGTGAAAGAGGCCTACGCCGAAACGCTGGTCCCGCTCTTGGCCGACAAGCCGTTCGTCCATTCGCTGAACCTCACCGTCGGCACGCGCTTCTCCGACTACAGCACCGCCGGCAGCACCACCAACAGCAAGGTCGCGCTGGAATGGCGGCCTCTGGAAAACCTGCTGCTGCGCGGCACCGTGTCGCAGGTGTTCCGCGCACCGAACATCGGCGAACTGTATGCCGGCATCGGTGGCGACTCGCCCACGGTCAACGATCCGTGCAACTTCTACACCGGCGGCCATGCCGCGGCGTGCGCCAACGTGCCCACCGACGGCAGCTACCAGCAGTCCAACCCGCAGATCGGCGCCAAGACCTCCGGCGCGGTCGCTGCCGGCTACCAGCTGAAACCGGAAAAGGGCAAGTCGTTCGATTTCGGCCTGGTATACGACCCGCAGTGGCTCAACGGCCTGTCGCTGAGCGCCGACGTGTGGCGCATCAACCTCAACGACACGATCACCTCGATTTCCGCGCAGACCGTACTCAACCAGTGCTACGGCAACGGCGCCAGTCCGTTCTGCAGCTTCATCCACCGCCTCGACACCGGCGAGATCAACTATGTGGCCGAGCCCACGGTGAACATGGGTGCGCTGTCGACCAAAGGCGTGGACAGCAGCATCGCCTACCGCTTCGACGAGAGCCGCTTCGGCCGCTTCAATGTCAGCCTCAACAACACCTACATCGCCCGTTACGACATCAACCCGGTACCCGGCGACCCCACCTCGGTCACCATCCACAATGCCGGCAAGTACACCTACGCCTACGGCGACTTCCCGCGCTGGCGCAGCCTGGCCATGCTGAACTGGAGCCGCGGTCCGTGGAGCGCCAGCTGGCGCATCCGCTACATCGGCCGCACCCAGATCGGCAGCGCCGACGAACGCCAGCAGCTGTCGGCCGATACGGACCAGTCGGCGGTGGTGCGCAAGATCGGCGCCTACACGTACAACAGCGTGCAGGCCGGCTACAACTTCGATAAGTGGCACACCCGGCTGGACGTGGGCATGGACAACATCGCCGACAAGCAGCCGCCGCTGTTCTATCAGAACAACGTGACCAACTCGAACACCGATGTGGCCACCTATGACGTGATGGGCCGCTACTACTGGGCACGCGCCACGGTAACGTTCTGAAGCCATCGGGATGGAAGACGGCCGGCCGGCAGGCCGGCCGTCGGGAAACCCGGAGCCCGGCCGCTGGCCTGACCCGTGGAGTGCGGGCACGGCCTGCTCCCGCGGGTATTGCAGGCCGCCGTGGGCCGTTATTGAACGCATCCAGACCGAGCCCGCCGCAGCGGCGATTGCTGCGTCGCAGTGCGGCTGCCTTGTGCGAGGTACTAGACTACGCCGTCCGATCATCGCCCCGACCTCGCTTCGGGGCGATGATTTTTCAGGTTTTTCAGTGCCTTGGCCGGACCATTCCCCAACGGACCGGCATCCTTCCCACGGAGTCAAGCGTTCCATGATTTTCGAAACCATCGCCAACACGGGTCACGAAGAAGTCGTCTTCTGCCACAACAAGGACGCCGGCCTGAAGGCCATCATCGCCATTCACAACACGGTGCTGGGCCCCGCGCTCGGCGGTCTGCGCATGTGGCCGTACAAGACCGAGCAAGAGGCAGTGAACGACGTGCTGCGCCTGTCGCGCGGCATGACGTTCAAGAACGCCGTGGCCGGCCTGAACCTGGGCGGCGGCAAGGCGGTGATCATCGGCGATCCGAGCAAGGACAAGTCCGAGGCGCTGTTCCGCGCGTTCGGCCGCTTCGTCAATTCGCTCAACGGCCGCTACATCACGGCCGAGGACGTCGGCATCGATGTCAACGACATGGAATACGTGTTCCGCGAAACCGAATACGTCACCGGCGTGCACCAGGTGCACGGCGGTTCGGGCGATCCGTCGCCGTTCACCGCTTACGGTTCGCTGCAGGGCCTGATGGCCGCGTTGCAGTTCAAGCACGGCAACGAGGACGTGGGCAAGTACAGCTACGCCGTGCAGGGCTGCGGCCACGTCGGCGGCGAGTTCATCAAGCTGCTGCGCGAACAGGGCGCCAAGGTGTTCGTCACCGACATCAACAAGGAAGCCGTGCAGCGCTGCGTCGACGAGCTGGGTTGCGAGGCGGTGGGCCTGGACGAGATCTACGACGTCGACGCCGACGTGTACTCGCCGTGCGCGCTGGGCGGCACCGTCAACGAGCAGACCATCGACCGCATCAAGGCGAAGATCATCTGCGGCCCGGCCAACAACCAGCTGGCCACCGACGAGATCGGCGACGAGCTGCAGCGCCGCGGCGTGCTGTATGCACCCGACTACGCGGTCAATGCCGGCGGCGTGATGAACGTGTCGCTGGAAATCGACGGCTACAACCGCGAGCGCGCGATGCGCATGATGCGCACGATTTATTACAACCTCGGCCGCATCTTCGAGATCTCCAGGAACGAGAACATCCCGACCTACAAGGCCGCCGACCGTCTGGCCGAAGAGCGCATCAGCGCGATCGGCAAGATCAAGCTGGCGCACATGGGCAACAACGGCACCCGCTTCCAGGGCCGCATGCGCGGTCAGTAGGCGACACGCCTGTCACAAAAAAAGCCGCCCGGTCGATGGGCGGCTTTTTTTGT
This sequence comes from Rhodanobacter terrae, assembly GCF_042657005.1. Lineage (NCBI taxonomy): Bacteria > Pseudomonadati > Pseudomonadota > Gammaproteobacteria > Lysobacterales > Rhodanobacteraceae > Rhodanobacter > Rhodanobacter terrae. The sequence continues at coordinate 298,624 of NZ_JBHSNG010000003.1, read as the reverse complement.
CGGTGCCGGGCCTCGGCCGGCATTGCCCCCGCGCGTAGGCTAAAATCGGCACTCTGCACCCCAGGAGTTCGTGATGCGCCCGTTTCCGCTCGGTGAAGATATCGACCTGCTGCGCAAGTCCGTGCATGCGTTCGCGGAAAAGGAAATCGCTCCGCGCGCCGACCGCATCGACCGCGACAACCTGTTTCCGGCCGACCTGTGGCGCAAGTTCGGCGAGATGGGGCTGCTCGGCGTCACCGTGCCGGAGGAATACGGCGGCAGCGGCCTGGGTTTCCTGGCGCACATGGTGGCGATGGAGGAAATCTCGCGCGCATCCGGCTCGGTCGGCTTGTCCTACGGCGCGCACTCCAACCTGTGCCTCAACAACATCTACCACAATGGCAACGAGGCGCAGCGGCAGAAGTACCTGCCCAAACTGTGCAGCGGCGAGCACGTCGGCGCGCTGGCGATGAGCGAACCCGGCGCTGGCTCCGACGTGGTCGGCTCGATGAGCTGCAAGGCCGAGCTGCGCGGCGACGTGTGGGTCGCCAACGGCACCAAGATGTGGATCACCAACGGTCCGGACGCCGACGTGCTGCTGGTCTACATGCGCACGGCCCCGCGCACCGCCGGCAGCCGCTGCATGACCGCCTTCATCGTCGAAAAAGGCATGCAGGGTTTCAGCACCGCGCAGAAGCTGGACAAGCTCGGCATGCGCGGTTCCAACACCTGCGAGCTGGTGTTCGAGAACTGCGAGATCCCGGCCGGGAATATCGTCGGCGAAGTCAACGAAGGCGTGCGCGTGCTGATGAACGGGCTGGACACCGAACGGCTGGTGCTGTCCGGCGGCCCGATCGGCCTGATGCAGGCGGCGCTGGACATCACCATGCCGTACGTGCGCGAGCGCAAGCAGTTCAACGCGCCGATCGGTACGTTCGAGATCATGCAGGCAAAAGTCGCCGACATGTACACGGCGCTGCAGAGCTCGCGCGGCTTTGCCTACATGGTGGCGCAGCAGTTCGACAACGGCGTGAAGTCGCGCATCGACCCGGCCGCCTGCCTGCTCAATGCCTCGGTCAACGCGGTCAAGGTGGCGCTGGAGGCGATCCAGTCGCTAGGCGGCAACGGCTACATCAACGAATTCCCCGCCGGCCGCCTGCTGCGCGATGCGAAGCTTTACGAGATCGGCGCCGGCACGAACGAGATCCGCCGCATGCTGATCGGCCGCGAGCTGTTCCACGGCAAGGCGTAGCGACACCGCTTGCGTAGGAGCGCACAGGGTGCGCTCCTACAGTGCAGATGCAAGCAGCGGTACCGTGCAGACGCAAGCGGCGGATCAAGCGTGTAGCGAATTCGCGCAGCGTATCGCCGCCGCCTCGGTGCGATGCAGGTCGAACACCAGCACCTCGTTGTCGCCCGCGCGCAGCCACGAGGCGGGGCAGTACAGCCGCTGCTGCGGGCCGAGGTTCCAGTAGCGGCCGAGCAGCTGGCCGTTGACCCACAGGTAGCCCTTGGCCCAGTCCGCCACGTCGAAATAGCAATCGCCCGATTGCTGCAGCGACAGGCTGGCCTTGAAGAACACGCCCGGCCGCGCCGGCTTGCCGCGCAGCGGCCGCAGCGACGCCAGCCAGCGGCCGTCCAGCGGCAGGCTCACCGCCTCCCAGCCTTGCAGCGGCCGGCCGTCCAGTCGCACTTCGCCGACGATGCCCTTGCGGTCGGCCGTCGCCTGGCCGTAGCCCACGTGGCCGAAGCTGTCGACGAGGATTTCCAGCAGCGCGTCGCCGCGGCGCGTCGGCAGCTGCAACCGGTTGCCGGCGCGCAGCTGCGGATGCTGCACGCGCGAGAGGCAGTCGACGTAGCGGCCACCGTGGAACACCGTGGCGTAGTCGCGCACGCCGTCGACGGCCAACTCGCCGCCGCCCTGTACCGGTCGGCGGTACAGCACCAGGCCGTGATCCTGGCCGAACAGCAGCTCGTAGGGCTGCGGCTGCTGCACCTGCTTCGCGGTGGGCAGGTTGTCCCACAGCGCGGCGTGCGGCTGCGGGGTGAACGGCGCGAAGCGCGTCATCGGCGGTGTGGCCGGCACCTCGGGCAGCGGCTGCTTCGTATGCGCTGCGAGCATCTTGCGGAACGTGTGGTAGTCCGCCGTGGGCGCGCCATGCTCGTCGATCGGCGCGCCATAGTCGTAGCTGGTGATCACCGGCTCGAACTGCGAGTAGTCGCCGTTCGCGTTGGCACCGGCGCCGAAGCCGAAGTTGGTGCCGCCATGCGCGACATAGAGATTGAACGATCGCCCCTGCTCCAGCAGCTGGCGCAAGGTGCCGGCGTAATCGCCGCGCGCGAAGTCCTGGTCGCCCCAGTGCGTGAGCCAGCCCGGATAACCCTCGCCTATCCATACCGGCGCTTCGCCGGCGATCTTCTGCGCGGCCGCGAAATCCGTGTCGCCGTCCAGGCCCAGCGCGGCGCCGGGAAGATACGTCCGCTGCTTCTGGATCTGTCCCAGTCCGTCGGAGATCGAGAACGGACCCTCGATGCCGCGCTCCCGCCACATCGAGCGCAGCAGCTCGAGATAGTCCAGGTCATGCCCGAACGAGGCGTACTCGTTCTCGACCTGCAGCATCAGGATGGGGCCGCCTCGCCCGGTCATCAGCGGCGCGATATGCGGCGCGATCGCATCCAGGTAGCGCCGTACCGCGGCCATGTAGTCGGGGTCGCTCTTGTCGCGCACGCGGACGTCGGGATGGCGCAGCAGATACGGCGGCAGTCCGCCGAAATCCCATTCGCCACAGACGTACGGGCCGGGCCGCAGGTATACCCACATGCCCTCTTCCTGGCATAGCTTGATGAAGCGGACGAAATCGCGATTGCCGCTCTTCAGGTCGAATACGCCGGGCGCGGATTCCAGTGCGTTCCACATCAGATAGATCGCGATGGTGTTGAGCCCCATCGCCTTCGCCATGCGGATGCGGTGGCGCCAGTAGTCGGCCGGAATCCGGATCGGATGCATCTCGCCGCTGCGGATCTGGAACGGACGGCCATCGAGCAGGAAGTGCCGCGGGGACAGTTCGAACCGATGCGGCTGGCCGTCCGGCATCCGCTCGACCGGCATGCCCGGCGGCGCGGCGGTGCCCGCCACGAGGCGCGAACTGAGCGCGGCCAGCGGCGTCAGGACGGTCAGGCGCAGAAAATCTCGTCGCTGCATGGGGGTTCCTTGGGGTGTAAATCGGGCTGGTGATCGTGGGCTTGTGGGTGCTGCCGTGCGTTCAATGCGGATCCGAGGCCATGGTCGCACCGTTGCAGCCGCCGAGTCGTTTCGCGACTTCGGCGGCGAGTTGCCAGGCATCGCCTTGCGCCGTGGTGGGCAGGGTTTGGTGCGCATGCGACCACGCCTGCTCCAGCGCGAACCAGTCGATCGGTCGCGGCGTCGCGTTCGTGGTCAACGCCTGCTCCAGCGAAGCGAAATAGCGCTGCCAGCGCGGCGCATACAGTCCGCTCACCAGGCCGGACAGTTCGCGGTTGGCGTAATCGTGCAGGCCGCCGCGATCGGCACCGGAGCGGTCGCCCCAGTGCGTGATGATGGAGCGCTGGTCGTATTCCTGCCGCGCCGCTTCGGCGGTGCCGGTTCGCGCATGCGCCAGCCAGCGGCCCAGCAGGAAATGGGGATCGCTGGCCAGCAGCCGGTCCAGCCATGCCATGTCGTCCAGCCATTGCGTGGTGAGTGCATGGAAGCCAGCCACGTCCTTCGCTTCGTAGGCCGCCTTGATCTGCGGCAGCAGTCCGCGTGCCCGGTTGCTCAAGGCCTGCCGCGTCACGTCGACCAGGTCGTAGCGGTACGCACCGCTGTCGCGCCGCGCGGGCGCCACCTGCAGAAGCTCGCACACGGCCGTCTCGAAGCGCGCGGCGTCGTAGCGCATCGCCGGGGGCGACCAGTGGGCGGCGGTGCGCGCATCCAGGCTCGGCCGCGCGTTGAACAAGCTGTCCTGCGGCTCGGACCATTCGCCGGCCGGCATCGCGTAGGCGGTGTGCGCGAGAATGCGCCACGCGGCGGTCGCATGCGGGTCGATACCGCCATAGCGGTAGGTCGCGTAATCGGCAAACCACTCCTCCGCATCGATCGGCGTCGGCTGCCATGCCAGCGCCGTGAACAACGCGAACGCGGCCGGGTCGGCTCCGCTGCCTTCGGGTATCCAGGCGATGCCGCGCAAGGCGCCGCCGGGCTTGCCGCGCCACGACGCAAAGCGCGCCAGCCACACGCCGGCGTTGGCGCCCAGCGTGGTGTGGCCGCCGAAGTTGTTGATGCTGCCGAAGGCATACGGCGCACCATACCAGTCCTTTTCGCGGTCGATGCCGTCGTAGCGGTCGGAAAGCCCGTCGACGATCAGCAGCTGGCGATGATCCAGCGCATCGACCACGGCGACCTGCGGATTGTGCTGCCAGCCCAGCATCACCCAGCGCGCGCCCGGATGCGCCGTCTGCAGCGCGGCCATCACCTGCTTCGCGGCGGCGGCCACCGGCACGTTGCCGGCGCGGCCGCCTTCGTGCAGCAGGTCCATCTTGTACATCGAGGTGTCGCCGAACAGATCGCGCTGATGCCGGTAAAACGCGGCGGAAATCTTCGCGTACAGCGGCTCGCGCGGATCGAGCCAGTCCGGCCGGATGAAGCCCGCCCACTCGCCCTGCGGCACCACGTTCACGCCGGGATGTTTCGCCCCGAACTGCGGCGGCACGGTGCCGAAGTAGCCGGGGAACACCGGCGTCATGCCCAGCTCGCGCAGGCGCGCGACGATTTTCCGCGCCAAGGCGGCGCGGCGCGCGAACTGCGCCGGCGACATTGGACCGCCAGATGCCGACAGGTTCTGCGCCGACATGTTCTGCAGCAGCCACCACGGCTGGTGTGCGGCGGCGGGAATCCACGCGCGGATCTGCGCGTCGCCGTAGCCGAAGTCGCGGAACGTGCGCCGGTACACCTCCTCCGTGCCGATCGGCATGAACACTTCGTTGATGCCGTGCAGCGCCAGCAGATCGAGCTTGCGCTCCCAGCCTGGCCAGTCGAGATAAGCATCGGAATAGCCGTCGTCGACATCGTTGAGCGCGAAGCGGTCCGGCACCTGGGCCTTGCGACGGATCGTCGACGGCGGTGCCGGCAGCGAGGTCGGCAGGTGCGCCAGGCTGTCGCCCGGCCAGCCGATGTCCACCCGCGCCACCTGCTGCAGATAAGTCTCCACGCCGGTCAGCAGCACGGCGGGCGAGGTACCGGCCACCACGACATGGCCTGCCGTGCCATGGATCTCGAAGCGATCGCCGCCCTGTCCCTGTTCCAGCGCCACCAGCTGGAACTGCGCCTGCTGTCGCGGCAGCAGGCGCTGCAGCGCGGCGCGCGCCGGAGCCGCGTCGAACGCCGGCTTCGTCGCCGCCGCGAGGGCCGGCGCGATGACGACACAAAGCAGCCACCCCCACACCGCCACCCGCTTCGACACAAGTCTGTGCTGCATGCAGCGTCCTCTGCAGGTCCTCGAAAAACTGGCGGGCAGCGACCGCGACGGTCAATCCGGAAAAACTCCGCCTCCGACGTCAATTACCAGGCGAGGCGGTTACCGTCAACGCGTACCTGCCTGCGTGCATCGAGCGCCGAGGCGCCATGTGCAGCCGATCCACCGGATCGGCTGCACCGGGTGACGCGTGCCTTCAGTTCGCCTGCGTCAGCGTCCACTGCTGATTGCTGGTGCCGTGGCAGGTGTACTGCATGAGCGCAGTACCTTTGGTGAGCGAGGACTCGGGCACGTCGAGACACAGGCCACTGTGCTGGTCGACCAGTTCGTAGCCGCTACCCTGAGGCTTGAGCTGCCATTTCTGCTCGGCTCCGCCCGTGCAGGTCGCCTGGACCACCGCTGCGCGAATGGATGTCGAGGCGTTCTCTGCGGCCAGGCACAGCCCGCTCGACACGTTCTTGGCAGTCCACGAGCCATCGGCATTCTTCGCAAACATCCATTTCTGGTTGTTGTAACCGGTTTGCGGCCACTGGATCACCTGCGTATTGCTGGCGGTCGAACTTTCCGGGTCATCCACGACCAGGCCGGAGTTGACGCTCTTGACCCAGTACGCCACGCCGGCAGGCGCATTGACGGTGAGATAGATGGGGCTGTTGTGAGTGAGCGAGCCGGCCACACCGGTCACGGTAACCGTCGCACTGCCGATCGCGGCCGTGGGCCCCGCGGACAGCGTCAGCGTCGATGTGCCCGGGGGCACCAGCGACGTCGGGGAAAACGTCGCCGTCACGCCGCTCGGGAGTCCGGAGACGGACAGATTGACCGACGAATTGAAGCCGTTGAGGCCGGAGACGGAGACCGTGTCGGTGCTTTGCGATCCCTGGCTCACGCCGACCGAAGTCGGCGATGTGACGATGCCGAAGTCGGGCACGCTCGTGCTCATGCTCCAGACATCGGTGATCGGGGCGGCGACGGAGGCGTTGCCGAGTGCGGCCAGGCCATACATGTCCTCCAGTGTCCGCAGCACGCTGTAGTGATTGATCCACTCTCCGTAGGCACCGGGCTTGATGTTCGCGCCGTCGAACAGCGTGATGATGTGGTTGCCCGTGGTGGTGTCGTCGTCCTCGTCCCAGGTCAGGATCAGCAGGCTGTTGTGAGTCTTGGCCCAGTCGATGTAGTTGTCGATATGGGAGCTCAGCCAGCTGTCGCCGATCGATACGGAGCAGTCGTGCATGTCGTTGCACAGGTTCGGAATCACGAACGACAGCGTCGGCAATTGAGTGAAGTCGGTCGGGAACGAGGTGTAAGGCAGATTCGTCGACGGCGAAAGATTGCTGAAGTCCGCCCACGGGTTGTGCCGGCGGACATATCCGGAGGTTCCGTACGCGCAACCGGTGTATCCGATCGACGGCATCGTTTCCGAGTAGCCGGCGAAGGTATAGCCGGCAGCAATCAGCTGGTGGCCGAGATTGTCCGTACCGAATGTGTGCGGGCAACTGTCATCGGTGACGCCTTGGGTGGATCCGGAAAACAAGGCCAGGTAATTCGGCTCGCTCGGATGCGTCACCGCGTAGGACTGGGTGAAGTTCACGCCGCTGGAAAGTAGCGAATTGACATAAGGCGCGTCGGTGGTATTGCCGACGATGCTGCCGATGCTTTTGTTTTCCATGACCACGATCACGACGTGGTCGTAGCGGGGAATCACGCCGCTGGTCGCTGCCGTGGCGGAAAGGGAACGGAACTGCCCCGTGTGGTCCGATGGGGTCGTCCGGGTCTGCGAGGACGAGTTCACTTCGGTGGAGTTCGCACCGGATGCGTGGGCGTTGCCGACGGCACCGATGGCGACGGCGACGAGTAATGCGCAGAGGTGGGCCCATGTTGGGCGGCCTGTTTTCATGATGATGAACCTTTCGCTAAATTGGGGTAATGGGGCCCATCGACTTGCACGCCGCAAGCACGCGTTGATCCTCCCCGCTTGAACGCATGAGCGGGGAGCGTGCATGGGATGTGTCGTGCCGCGCGAGCAAGCCCGATATCGCGGCGCATGGGGCATCAGATGCGAAGGGGACACGCACATCGTGCACATGCTGGAGCAGCGTCCTTACCTGAGCTGCCCTTTCCATCGCAGTAGCGCTATCGAGCGCCTACGTTTTATCAATAACATGATCCGCATGTATCGATGTGTGACGCAATCGAGCGCTTGTCCATGTCGTGCGATTGTCTTGCCGACAAGTGCAGCGAATGCAGAGACGCACCTCGCGCACAACAACGCCGAAGAGCGAACCGCAGTTGCGAGCTGACGCCGGCTGTGTTTCGACCAGACAGGGCTTCGGCTAAGTGGCCTTTGCGATTCAACAACCGTCAAGGCGAACTGCTGTCGGGAACGATGTCGACGGCATCGATGGTCACCGGCAGGTGATCGCCCTTGTGGAACGGCTCGACTGGAGTCAGCTCCACCTGCATGGCGTAGGGTTGGGCGCGCAGGTCGCGCTGCACGCGAAGGCTGGCGCCGGCATCGTTGTCCGTGCCCAGCGACAGCGTCTGCCGCTTTCCATCCACGCGTACGTCTAACTCGATCGGTGGCTTGGCCGGCGATGCCGCCCCGTGATAGCGAACGGTGAGCCGATAATGGCCTGCCCCGACGGCGGCGTACCAGCGCAGCTTGTAGACCGTCGAGGGATCCTCGTAGCCGTAGCCGTTGTAGTTCAGGAAATGCTGCGCGTGCTTCGCCGCGAGATGCATCGTGCCGTCGGCGTCCGGCGATACGGCATCGGGCCGCACATGCAGCGTTCCGTCGAACGGCAGCGCCACGACCGGCATGTAACCGGCACGATCCAGCCCCGCGATGCTGACTGTGGCGCCCTGGGCGTCCAGCGTCACGCTGCCCGCCTTGGCGCCCGTATCGGCAAGCAGTCGCGCCGGACCGAAGCGCGTGTCGATCACGCCGGGCAGGCGCAGCACGCCGTCTGCCGGCGGCTTTTCCACGAACAGGTAGAGCGTGTGCGCACCGAGCGTGGCATGGCCGAAGTCGAGCTTCTTGAATGGCGAAGCCCGCGTGGCGTAGATCGCCTCGCCGCGCGGCCTGAGCCAGTCCCCGATACCGCGCAGCACGTCCGCCTCGTACGGCACCACCGAGCCGTCGCCCTCGGGGCCGATGTTGAGCAGGTAGTTGCCGCCCGCGCTGGCCACGCGCACCAGCCGCGCGATGTTCTCGCGGATCTTGCCGGGCAGGTCGTCGCGCTGCTGCCACGAACGGTAGCCCCAGGTCTGCGGGAAAATCGACGCGGGAGACTGCCACGGCTCCTCCACCGCCACGTCGGGCTCCTGGTTGTCGCCCATCACGGTGAAGTCGCCCTGATAGTTCCACACGCGTCCGGACACCATCGTCTGCGGCTGCAGATCGTGCACCGCGCGGGTGAAGCGTGCGCTCTGCGCCGGCGTGGGCTTGCCCATGTCGAACCAGATCTCGGCGATCGGACCGTAGTGGCCGAGCAATTCCCTGATCTGCGCCACGTTGAAGTCGGCCTGGGCCGGCGTGATCGGATTGGAATTGGTGTCCAGGTACTGGCCGTGCATCCAGTGCCAGTCGATGGTGGAGTAGTACACGCCGAACGGCATGTGCGCGCGTGCGCAGGCGTCAGCCAGCTCCTTCACCACGTCGCGCCCGTAAGCTGTGGCATCGACGATGTTGTAGCGGTTCTGCGCGGTATGGAACATCGCGAAGCCGTCGTGGTGCTTGGCGGTCAGCACGATGAACTTCATGCCCGCCGCCTTCGCCAGCGCCACGATGGCGCCGGAGTCCCACTTCTGCGGATCGAAGCGTTTCGCCAGTGCCTCGTACTGGGCCATCGGCACCGGCGCATGCGACTGGATCTGCTCGCTGTAGCCGTCGGCGATCTTTTTCCCGTCCCACACGCCGCCCGGCACCGAAAACAGTCCGAAGTGGATGAACATGCCGAACCGGCGCGCCTGCCAGGCCTCGACCGTCGCCGCGTCGGGCCGCGGTCCGGCGAGCGGCAGCGGCTGGTCGGGCGGCGGCACACCGTTCGCCTGCGCCGCGCCGGCGAACGCGGTGAGAGCCAGCAGGCACCACTTCTTCGTGTTCACCGACTCTCGCTTGCTCACGTTCGCATCGCTCCTGTTGTCCGGATAAAACCTGCGAGCCCTTCGTCGTCTCTCCGCATCCCTCCTCGCGCAGGCATCTTGGCTCAATGCTCCGTCAGCGGCGTCAGCTCCAGGGTCAGCACTTCGAACGGCGCCAGCTGCAGCGTGCTGGCGTGGTCGGCATCCAACTGCTGCGGCAACGCGCTGCCACCGGTCTTCCAGACATCGCGCACGCTGAAGCGGCGCGTGGCGCCTGGCGGCAATTCCAGCTGGCGCTGCAGGTCGATCACGGCGGCCTGCACCTGCGCACCCGGATTGCGCAGCGTGACGATCGCCTTGCCCGGCGTCCACGCGGCCCATCCGTACACGTCGAGCCGGCCGGGGTTGCCGCCGATCCAGTGCGTGTCGCGCAGCACATCGGCATTCGCCCGCGACCATTTCGCCGCGTCGGCCAGCGTGTCCCAGTCCTGCGTGCTGAGCAGCGATGGCGTGATGTACATCTCCTGCAGCTCGGTGCCGGTGGCGAAGTACGAACGCACCTCGTTGGCGAAATCGTGGCCGGGATCGGTGTTGAGGCGCAGGTTCTTCTGCGCGTAGATGATGCCGTGGAGCATCAGCGAGTCGATCGGGAACAGCGGCCCCTTCAGCACGATGTTCTGGTAGGTCTGCTGGTCGCGGTAGGTGATCCACTTTTCGCGCATCGTGCCCACGCCGGTGTACCAGTCGTCCTCGCCGTCGCGCCAGATGGTGTCGGCGTAGCGCAGCCAGAACGGCGAGGCCCAGGTGCCGGTGGTGAGGTTGATGAAGGTGTCGGGCTTGTCCTTGCGGATGTCGCCGATCAGCTGGATCGCCGCGGCGAAGTCGCTGTCGAAGCGGCTGCCGGGGAACACGCTGCTGACGTTGCCGGTGCCGTCGAACTTGAACTGGTTGACGCCGTCCTTGTTCAGCAGGTCCATCACCACGTCATGGAAGCGCTGGTAGTACTTCGGTCCGGACAGCGCGAAACCGTCGTTGATGATCTCGTAGCCGGCCGCCCTGCCGTTCTTGATGCGCTCGTCGTGCGGCTTGGAGTAGCCGCCCCACGGCGACAGCCAGATGCCCGGCGCGGCGCCGTACTTCGCGGCGGCCTCGCGCAGCGGCACGAAGCCGCGCGGGAAGTCCTTGCTGAAGTTCCAGCTGCCGCTGCGGTCGTCCCAGCCGTCATCGAACAGGAAGGAGTCGAGCTTCACGCCGCGCTTGACGGTGAGTTCCTGGCCGAAGGTGTTGATGCGGTCAAGCGCTTCCGCCTCGGTGTACGGGGTGAAGTAGCCGATGTCGTACCACGAGTTGTAGTGCAGGAAGGTGCGGTAAGGATGGGCGCGCTCGCGCTCGACGTAGCTGTTGAAGTCGCGCCGCAGCTGGCCGTCGCGCACCACGCCGACCACCGCCGAATAGACCACGGTCTTGCCCTGCTCCAGCGGCAGCGTGCGCGACAGCGTGAGCGTCGCTTCGCGGCGGTAGGCCGCGCTGTCGGACAACGGATTCTCGAAGCCGAGGTAGACGTCTCCGGCCACCACCGGCGAACCGTTCGCCGTGCCCATCACCTCGGCATCGCCCACCTGCGATTGCAGCAGCGATACCTTGGCGATCTTCTCGTCCTGCTTCAGCGCGGTAATGCTCACCTCCTCGCGCAGGTAGGACGAACCGTCGCGCTGCACGAGTTTCCAGTCCACGCGGAAACGGCCATCCGCATCGCCGAAGCTGGCCTCCACCGCCTCGCCGCGAAGCCGCGCGGCGAGCTGCGATGCCTGAGCGTCTACCGGCAGCGCCACCACATGCGGCGGCGACTGCAGGTTCATGTCGGAGACCTTGATCGTGCTGCCGTCGGCCATCACCAGCGCGAACGGCGCAGGTACGGCGAACGTGCGCTGGTGCACGCGGTCGGTCACCGCCATGTCGACGAGATGCTTGCCGTCCAGCTTCCAGCGCGCCTCGATGGCGGCATTGCCGAAGCTCTCCGCACCCTGCCGGTCGGCAAATGCCGCACCGCCCGGGTCGAGCACCAGCTTGCCGGTGGCGACGCTGTCCTCGGCATGTGCCGAGCCGAGGCCCGCCAACATGGCCAGCAGCCAGGAAGCCAGCAGTTTCACGCGCGACGAACGGAGGGTGTGCGGATGCGACGTTGCCATGGTTGCCTCTCGTGTTGATCCATTGGCATCGACAAGCCCGGTGCGTGGGCAAACCCGTCGATGCGACTCGAAGTAAAACGCCGCCCGATGTGACCGGGCGACATAGGATGTTGCCCGGAAACGTCCGCCGCTGAATCTGATCCGGCACTGCGGCCAATCGTCCGGGGACGAACCAGCCTGATTACGCTCAACGCCTCGTGCTCGCGTAGCTTGGAAGAGGGTGGGCGATCTGCTGTCGTTGGTAAAGCGTTCGGTACCGCACACATCCTCGCCGTTCAGTGCCGACGGGAGTGCTGAGGCCCCGTTGCGGCACTGAACGACAGGTTGCCCTGCAATGAGCAGGCTTTACGGCTGCGTTGAAATCCACTGTTGATAGTTGGACGAATTGCAATCTGCCAAATTGACCGTGCTGTTCTGTCCCGCATCGCCGGCAGCGTCGAGGCATTGACTGGAGCCTACGTTGAACCAAGCCTCCGAGCCCGGCATGTACAGCCATTCCTGGCTGCTGTCGGCAGTGCAACTGGCGGTGAGTACGGCACTGCTGCCATTTGCCTGCAGACAAACGTTCTGATCGATCAGATCCAGCCGGTTGTCGACATCGTTCGCCAACAGCTGGTTGGCAACAGCCCAGGGTGAGCTGCCGCTGCCTACACAGGTGTTGAGGCCCATATGGTTGCCACCCAGCGTATCCGCGCAGTAGTTCTGGACGAGATTCCTGGCAATGAAAGACGCGCCAGAAGACTGGTTGATGGTGGCAATGGCCGTGTGGTCCGGGTTCATCATCGAACTGGCAATGGACGCGCAATTGCCATAGGTTTGTGTCGAGGCGTTGTTGGTTTGCGCGGCGGTGTTCGCCGGGTCGTACATGATCGGGGCATAGAACACCGCGGTCGTGGGCGGCACCTGAGAGCAAGAGGAATACTGCTGAGATCCTTGCGTGAAGTTCTCGACGAACTGCGGCACGACGCCTTGCAGTATGCCGTTGCTCGCAGGCGAGTGAATCGTTCCGATAACCGTGGTCGTGCCTGTACTCGTATCGGTGATCGACGCCTGCCACAGGTAGTTCTTGCCGGCATCGGCCGTTCCGGCGGGGATCGTTGTCGTTCCCACGTACGTCAAGTGGAAGGTGTACATACCCCCCTCTTTCCATGCTGGCGCCTCGGTGCCTTTTGTAGTGAACAGGCATTGAGTGCCGGTGCCCTCGCCGCCGAACCCCTGGCATACCGCGCCGGAGGCGGCTCCCGGCTTGTCGACGCCTGGATCGTAGGTTTGGCCGAAGATCGAAAAGAGAACGGTCTTGGTCTTTTTCGAGTTTTGCTGGATTCCGGTATAACCGCCCTGGTTGACGTTGACCGTCCAGAAAAACTGACTGGCGTAATACGTATTGCCGCCAGTACCCGGCTCGTGGGTCACCCTGATGGAGGCATCGAATCCGTTGTAGCCGTACATGCCGTCGGCATTCGCGGTGGTCGATGCAGGATAGTAGTAGTGGTTTGCAACCATGCCTCCGGCGATCACGGCGTAGGCCGGGCTGGCGACCAAAAACAAGGCAATGAGGAGACAGATGAAGCGGGATGCTGAAATCTTCATGGCTAAGGCTCCGTGTACGGGCAAGATAAGAAGCTCGTGTTTGTCGTTTGTATATCGCTGGCGGTCGCGAGTGACCCGCAAGGCCGGCCGAAACCGACCGGGTGCTGCGGCGTCGGCGCAATACCGACGCCTGTCGGTCACTGGAAGCTGTAGCGGAACACCAGCGTGGTCGTGCGGGGAGCCTGGTAGGTCTGAGCACCGTATTGATAGTTGGGCTGCCAATAGCCGCTACTGAGTTGATCGCCGGTGTCGAACGTCTGGCTGCGGTCGATCACGCCCTTGCGGTTGGTGACGTTCTGCATCTGCAAGTCGATGCTGAAATGGTTTTTGGCTCCAACCTGCCAGTCGTAGCCGACGCCAAGATCCCATTGCCAGAAGAACGGCAGACGTCCTGCCGTGCCAGCCGGCGCAGGCACGTTGTTGCAGTAGTGGTTGAGCGCACCGTCGTAGTTGCCCTCGAGTAGATCCGGTTTGGGATGGCTGCCGAAGCAGCTCAAGGGTTTGCCGGTCTGCATCCTCAGAATGGTTCCGACGTGCAATCCCCAAGGGAAGTAGTAGATGCCGTTGAGGTTGGCCTTGCCACGGACGTCCGCTGCCAGATTGCCGTTGCTGTACTCCATCAGGCCCGGGAAATCCCACAACGGCTGCTCGCCCGCGCCGCCGTTGTAGCGCTCGCTCAGGCTCAGGTAGCCGTCGTCGTTGCCGTAGAGGTGCGCCCAGGTGTAGCTCAGGTCGAGGACGTAGGGCTGATCCTCGGTGCGCGCGTGCATCAACTCGAAGGTGGCATGCGCGTAGTTGCGCTTGGCCCTCGGGCCGAAGAATCCGGCCGGCAGCGTCAGCGACGAGAGCTGGCCATTGCCGGCGTAGTCGCGCGTGAACACTTGCGCATACCCCGGATTGATTTCCGTGCAGCCGCTCTCATCGACGTAGCCCGGGTAGCCATGCGCATTGGCGTAGGCGGTGATGCCATCGTTCCAGCACTCGTCGTCGATGATGCGCTTGAGCTTGCTGAACCCCGTTTCCAGATTGAACGACCAGTTGTTCTTCAGCGCCTGCTGCCAGTACACCTGCAGCTCGTACTGATAAGGCGCCTTGATGTTGGACGAGGCCACGTTGTAGGACGCGGGCGCCAGGCCATTGATGGCGGTAAATTGCGGGCCAATCTGGGTCAGGCCCGTCGGCGCCTGGGTCACCGGGTCGCGGCCGGTGTAGGTGTACCAGCGCTGCCATGCATAGACTGCGCTCGCTGCCCCCTGGTTCACGCTCGTCGGAACCGAAAGGCCGTACTTGCCGAGGTTTGCGCCGATCTTGGTCGAGCTGTCGCCATTCACGTCCCAGGCCACTCCGATGCGCGGCGTGAGCAACGGCATGCGCATGAAATTCGCGCCGTTGACGTTCTTGTTGGTGTACACGTCAAAGCGCGAACCCAGGTAAACCACCCAGCGATCGGCTGCCTGCCAGTAGTCTTCGAGATACACGCCCTTGTTGACGGTATTGAAGTTGCCGCCGTTCTGCAGAAAATACTGCGCGACATACTGGCCGTTGCCCGGGACGGCCGTGCCGTTCGGCAGGATGGTTCCCGGCGCGGTGTGATACGTCCAGTCGCCGCCCTGCGTCGTCAACGAGGCGCTGTCGATGTTGATGCTGTAGTGCTCGGCGCCGAGCGTGATCCGATGATCGCCCAGCTCCCAATTGAACTTGGCGTTGAAACCGCGCTTCGAGTAGTCCGTCGGGAACAACTGGTTGGCGGTATTCGTGATGCCGATGTTGGACGTCTGTTGAGTGACCGGATCGACTTCGGCGACATAGGGCAGGCCGCTTCCGCTGCTGGACGTCGGCGAAATCGAGTCCTGACTCAGATAGCCGCCCATGAGGACGAAGCTCATCGTGTCATTGATGTGCCAGTTGTAGTTGCCGATCAGGAACTTGTCGGTCGTGTCGTTGGAGCTCCAGCCCTTGTAGGCGCCTGCCGAACTCGGCGTGTAGTTTTTCGTCAAGGCGTACTGGTTCGAAAAAGAAGTGCTGACGTCTTTCGAGCCGACCACGTCGAGGCTCTGGTCGGCGCTGATGTCCCACGTCAGGTTGAACAAGCCGTTCTTGTCGCGATTGGTGGTGTCGTAGCGGCGGTTGATCGAGTACGACGTGCTCTGCCAGTTCGGCGCATTGCCGATCATGGCGAAGAGGAACAGCTTGTCCTTGATCAGCGGACCCGAACCCCAGAGGTACTGCGTGGCTTCGGCGTTGTGCCGGTTGTCCGAAGCGTACGAGAAGTACTGCCGGTTGCCATTGCCATCGATGTAGTAGGCATTGGGCGACGCCGGCTGCAGGCTTGACGTGGCCGGAGTGAGGTAGAGCGAATAGCCGCCCTGGAATTCATTCGTGCCCTGGCGCACCGTGGCCGCCATCAGGCCACCGGTGACGTTGGTCCAGCTGGCGCCACCCGCGCTCTCGATAATGTCCGTGCCCTGCAACGCCTCCGCCGGCAGGCGGTTCGCGCCGATGCCGGTAAAGTCGTTGGTCGTGTCGAAGCCGTTGTAGAAATAGCGGTTCTCGGCCGGGCTCGCGCCGCCGAGCACGGCCAGATGCGTGGCCTGGTCGTCGTAGACGGCACTCGAGCGCAGCAGCGCGATGCTTTCCATGCTGCGGCCGGTCGGCAGGTCGTTGACGATCTTCATGTCGTAGTGGTTGAGGTAGGTAGGCGTGCTCACGTCGATCGGTGCAATGTCGAGCATCGCCGTCGTGGCGCTCACTTGGACTGCGCCCAATTCGTTCACATTGCCAGCCCCCGCTCCTGCCGCGGGGGCGATCGTCGCCACGGGGGCATTGGTGTTCGTCGTGACCGACACCTTGCGCGAGCCTGCCGTGTTGCCGTCGCGCAGGATCGCCACCGTGTAGAGGCCTGGATTGAGGCCGTCGAGTTTGTAATACCCCGACTTGTCGACCTGCACCACCTTGCGATAGCCCGTCGCGCCGTTCGTCACCACGACGGTACTGCCAGCCGCAGTGGGTTCGTTGCCGTACAGGCCGCCGGTGATCGATTGCGCCATCGCGACATTCGCGCCAAATGCACTCAGTAACGCCACGGCGAACATGGTTCGCCTGAAACCACCCGCCTTGCCTACTGCGCTTGCCTTGCTTCCGGTTTCTTCATGCACGACAGCGACCGGCAACTTCATGTCCTTGCCATCGACGGTAAAACCATCTTTCTTTTCAGCACGCATTGTTTGCCCCTCACCAGGTTTGTTATCGCCCAGCGCAGAAATGACCTCTCCCCTCTGCGCAGACGGTTGTGATTGCTCGTGGAAGCGCCTCCTGCCCACGAAATTGGTTTGCTTCTTCTTCAAATTTCGAGCGCAAGCGCCCCCTGCGGACCGGTTGATGGTCCGTTTGACTCCCCGCTTTTCAATCAAGCCAGACGGTGCACTCGAACCTGAAAGAGCAACGCCTCCACCGCCCGCCGTTCGACGAAACCGGTCTCCTCACCTTGCGCATTGGCTGCCCCGCAGGCCACACCCAGGCGCAAGGTTTCTTCCAGATTCATGTTTCGCGTCATGCCTACCGTCAGGCCGGCCAGCAGGCAGTCGCCTGAACCCACGGTGTTGCGCACTTGCGTCAGCTCGATCGCGGCATGCCAGATGCCGTTCGCGTCGGCGGCGACCGCGCCCAGCGCGCCCATCGTCACCACCGGCATGGCGACGCCACGGCTACGCAGTTCGCGAACCGCGTCCACCGCGGCGGCGAGATCGCCGACCGGATGTCCGAGCAGCTCGCTGATCTCGTCGCGATTGGGTTTGACCAGAAAAGGCCGGGCCTTCACGGCGTGCAGCAGCAGTTCGCCGCCGGCGTCGACCAGGCAACGTTTGCCGGCGTCGCGCACGTCCGCAGCGAGCTCGGCATAGGTGGTCGGCTGAAATCCGCGCGGCAGGCTGCCGGACAGCACGATCAGGTCGCTGTCATCGACGCCACGCCGGAACGCCCGCAACAGAGCCTCCTGCTGTGCGCCGTCCAGCAGCGGTCCCTGTCCGAGAATCTCGGTGATCTGGCCATCCGCATCCTGCAGCGCGATGCAGGTGCGCAGGTTGTCGGCGATCTCGATGCCGTGGAACAGCACGCCCCGCTCGCACATCTGCCGGCCGATCATGTTGCGATGGGCCGCATCGACCAGGCCGACCAGCTGCACACGCTCGCCCAGCGCGGCGATGGTCTGCGCCACGTGCAAGCCCTTGCCGCCGGGATACGCCTGTTCGTCGAGCGCGCGACTGACTTCGCCTGGGCGCAGCGTGTCGAGCCGGATGAAACGGTCGATCGCCGTATTGAAGCCGATGACCGTAATCATCGGGTGGCGGCCAGCAGAGTCTGCACTTCCGACGCACTCGCCTGCCCTGCCGTGCCGCCGATGCTTCGGGTGGAGAGACTGCCGCAGGCGCTGCCCCAGCGCAGGCAATCGAATAACGGCAGGCCATGCAGCCATGCGTGCAGGAAACCGGCGTCGAACGAATCGCCGGCGCCGGTACTGTCGATCGGGTCGACAGCGAAAGCCGGCACCTGAAGCAGGTGCCCCCGCTCCAGGCTGGCGCAGCCGAGCTGCCCGCGCTTCACCACGGTTTGCGTATGCCCGTTGTCGAGCGCGCGCAGACCGGCAAGCACCTCGTCGCGTCCGGTGATGGCCGCCAGTTCCAGCTCGTTGGGCAGGAACAGGTCGACCTCGGTCAGCGTATCGAGCAGGTCGACAGCCCATGCCTGCTGCGGATCGAAGCCGGGGTCGAGCGAGGTCGTCAGGCCGGCGCCGCGCGCCCGCGCGAACAGCTGGCGACAGTCGGGCCGCAGGGTGCGCTGCAGGTAGTACGAGGAAACGTGCAGGTGATCGGCGCCGGCCAGCAGCGCGTCGCTCACCTCGTCCGCGCGCAGCGCGTCGATCGCGCCGGGGAACGTCACCAGTGCGCGATCCTGCGGCGTCGACAGCGAGACGGTGGCGCCGGTGCGCAGCGCGGCGTCGGGGCGCACCGAAGCAATATCGATGCCGGCGGCATGCAGCGCATCGAGGCAATAGCCACCCCAGCTGTCCGCACCGAGCTTGCCGTGGAACGCGACGGGGTCGCCCAGACGGGCCAGCCCCATCGCGCAGATCATCGAGGAGCTGCCCGGCGCCATGATGAAGTCTTCGGCCAGCACCTCACGGCCCGGCGACGGCAACGCCTGGCAATTCTTGAAGACCAGGTCGACGTTGATTTCGCCGATGACCAGGATGCGCTTCATGCGTCCCCCGAGTGCATCGGGAAATGTTCCACCACGCGCGTGAGCACACCTTGCGAAGGCGTATCGGGCTGGCCGCCCAGGACCAGGCAACGGAAAAACGCGAGCAGCTGCCCCACCGCCACGTCCGCCAGCAGCGGCAGCGCATCGTCCGTCGCATCCAGGCCTGCCAGTTCCACTGCCACGTCGTTCGGACCCGGCACATCGGCGGGAATGCCCTCGCCCACCAGCACCCGGGTCATGCCGAGTTGCTTGCGCGACAGTTCGCGCAGCAGGTCGATTTCGTAGGCGCGCACCGCCGGATCCGGCGACAGGAAACCGACCACCAGGGTCTTTTCGTCGAGGCTGGACATCGGGCCATGACGCAGGCCGAGGTAGGTCTCCGCCATCGTGACCACGGCGCCGCCGGTCATCTCCAGCATCTTCAACGCACACTCGTGGGCCGCGCCCAGCGCGCCGCCGCTGCCGAGATAGACCACGTTGCTGAACTCGCCGCCGGCTATCGCCGCGAGCGCATCGGTCTGTTCGTCGAAAACCCGCTGGACGCTGCCTGCCAGCCGTTTCACCGGGGCGATCGCGTCGCTGCCTTCGCGCCCAACCAGACAGAAGCCGGCCAGCAGCAGGTTGGTGAAGCTGCTGGTCATCACCAGGCTGCGGTCATTGGTGCGTTCGTCGAGCACCAGTACGGTCACCCGCGGATCGTCGCGATAACGGGTGGCGAGCCTGCCGCCGGCATTGCAGGTGATCACCAGATGGCGATAGTCGGGAGCATCGGCCAGCAGGCGATCGACCACGCCGCAGCTTTCCGGGCTGTCGCCCGAGCGCGCCAGCGAAATCAGCAAACCCGCGCCGGGCGGCAGCACGCTGCGCCAATGCGTGAGCAAGCTGCCTGCGGCGATCGCCTGCACCGGGATGCCCAGGCCGAGCTGCAGGCTGGGCGCCAGGCATTCGCCGATATACATCGAGCTGCCCGAGCCGGTCAGCACGATATGGCTCGGTCGCGGCTCCAGCGCTGCCCGCAGCTGCTCGCGCAACAGCGGCTGGCTCAGCAGATCGGCGGTGCCCAGCCAAGTCGCCGGCTGTTGCAGGATCTCGCGCAAAGTATCGGCGTAGCCTTGCGTCCGTTGCTCCGCCGACGAGGCTATGCGTAGCGCATCCAGTATTATCGAATCTTTCGTTTTCTTGTTTAATTTTGACATTTTGCCAAATATAATCGAATGTGAAAGTATGTACCCCTTGAACTGAGAGTATTCGAAATGAAACAAAACTTACAAGAGGTTTCGAACACTGGCAGCCAACTTTCCCGGCTCGCCCTTTCCCATGGCAAGCGTACCCGCCTGTGGCGGCTGCTTTACGGCCACGGTCCGCGCAACGGCAGCCTGCTGGTGCTGCCGCTGGATCAGGGGCTGGAACACGGCCCCACCGACTTCTTTCCCCATCCGCCGGCGGTCGATCCGAGCTATCAGTTCGAGCTCGCCGTGGCCGGCGGCTTTTCCGCCATCGCGCTGGGCATCGGCCTGGCCGAGAAGTACATGACCGAGTATTGCGGCCGGGTGCCGCTGATCCTCAAGCTCAACGGCAAGACCAACATCGCCAGCGACGCCGAAGCCACCTCGCCGCTGTTCGCCTCGGTCGAAGACGCGGTCCGGCTCGGTGCCGATGCGGTCGGCTACACCATGTATGTGGGTTCGCCGCGCCAGCACGACGAGTTCCGCCAGTTCGAGAAGGTGCGCCAGGATTGCGAACGCTTCGGCATGCCGCTGGTGATGTGGGCGTATCCCCGCGGCAGCGCCGTCAATGCCAGGGGCGGCACGAATACCTTGTACGCGCAGGATTACGCTGCACGGGTGGCGCTGGAGCTGGGTGCCGATATCGTCAAGCTGCACGAGCCAACCGACAGCGTGGCCAATGTGCCGGCGCCTTACGACAAGCTGCAGGAAGATGCCGGGGCCCGCTGCGCGCGCGTGGTGCGCTCGGCCGGCCGCACGATGGTGCTGTTCTCCGGCGGCGAGAAGAACGACGATGACGCAGCGGTGTTGCGCAAGGTCGAGTTCTACATGCAGTCCGGCGCCAACGGCGTGATGTTCGGCCGCAACATGTGGCTGCGCCCGTTCGATCAGGCGGTGTCGCTGGTTCGCTCCGTCCACGACATCATGGCGAAATATCCGCGCTGAGCAGGTGAGGCAGACCGTTCGATGAGTCACAGCTCCTCCAAGTCACCGCAGCAGCTGATGCAGGCCGGCTGCCTCTGCTGCGCGCCGCCCTCCGGCGTCGGCACGGTCAAGATCGAAGGCAGCAAGAATCCGCTGCAGACCCAGCCGGATACGGGCAAGAACGAGCTGCGACTGAAGGACTTCCGTCCGCGCAGCATGCTGCAGGTGCCGCGGACACGTGTCGAACGTCCGCGCTTTCCGGTGATCGACGTACACACGCACCTGACCTGGTCCAGCAACGTGCGCAACGGCATCTCGGTGGGCGAAGAGGTCACCCTGTTCGCCCAGCCCGAGGACCTGTTGCCGGTGATGGATCGCAAGGGCGTGCGTACGCTGGTGAATCTCACCGGCGGCGTTGGTGCCGGGCTGGAAAAGAGTATCCGCAGCTTCGACCAGACCGCACCGGGACGCTTCATCACCCTTACCGAGCCGTCGTACGAACACTTCCCGGAACCGAACTACGCGCAGTTGCAGGGCGACGCGATCGCGCATGCCAAACGGGTCGGCGCGCGTGGACTGAAACTGCTGAAGACGCTGGGCCTGTACCTGCGCGAGCGGATCGACGAGGGTCCGCTGGTCGCCGTGGACGACCGCCGCTTCGATCCGATGTGGGAGGCCTGTGCGGCGTACGACATGCCGGTGTTCCTGCACGTCTCCGATCCGGAGGCGTTCTTCCTGCCCACCGATGCGAGCAACGAGCGCTACGAGGAACTGAGCAATCACCCCGACTGGTCGTTCTACGGTCCGCAGTTCCCCAGCAATGCGGAGCTGCTCGCCGCGCGCGACCGACTGATCGCGCGCCACCCGAAAACCACCTTCGCCTTGCTGCATGTGGGCAACAACGCGGAGAACCTGGCCGCGGTCGCCGCCTGCCTGGATCGCTACCCGAACACGGTGATCGACATCAGCGCACGCATCGGCGAACTGGGCCGCCAGCCGCGCATCGCGCAACGCTTCTTCGACCGTTACCAGGACCGCATCCTGTTCGGCACCGACGCGGTGCCGTCACCGTACGGCGACGATGTACCGCAGCAGCTGTTCGGCGACGAGCTCTACGAGATCTACTATCGCTTTCTGGAAACCGAAGACGAATACTTCGACTACGCGCCGGCGCCGACGCCGCCACAGGGACGCTGGTCGATCTACGGGCTGGGCTTGTCGGACGAAGTGCTGCGCAAGGTTTACCATGACAACGCCGCCCGGCTTCTGAATATCGACCCATGAGCGAAACGACCCGTGAGTGAAGCTCCGACCGCCTCCCGCCGCCTGCTCGTCGAAGAACGCCGCCGCCTGATCGTCGATCTGGTCGAACAGCAGGGCCGCGCCACCGTGGAAGAACTGGCGACCCGCTTCGGCACCTCCGCCGTCACCATCCGCGCCGACCTGGACGCGCTGGCGCGCAGCTCGGCGATCGCCCGCTCGCACGGCGGTGCGCTGCCGGTTGCCCCGGCAACCAACGACACGCCGCTCAACATCAAGGAAACCCGCTGGCACGCGCAGAAGCTGCGCATCGGCCAGGCCGCGGCGAAGATGATCCAGGACGGTGAAACCATCATTCTCGATTCCGGCTCGACCACGGTGGAGATCGCCCGGCAGATCCGCCAGATGAAATTCGAATCGCTGACGGTGATCACCAACGCGCTCAACATCGCGATGGAATTGACCGGCATGCCGCAGATCCGCGTGATGATGCTGGGCGGCCTGCTGCGGCAGACGTCTTATTCGCTGGTGGGCCCCGATGCCGAGCAGGCACTGGCGAAGCTTTCCGCCGATCGCCTGTTTCTCGGCGTCGACGGACTCGATCCCGAAGTGGGCGTGACCACGCCGGACCCGCTGGAGGCCGCGTTGAACGCGCTGATGATCCGCGTCTCGCGGCAGACCATCGCCGTGCTCGACGCCAGCAAGCTGGGTCAGCGCAGCCTGTCGGTGATCACGCCGGTAAGGAACCTCGACATCGTGATCAGCGACCGCAGCGCCCCGCCCGAAACCGTCGAGGCGCTGCGCGGCGCCGGCGTGGAGGTCGTGCTGGTCTGACCTGCAGACCGCGCGTCACGTGATCGGCGACGTCGCGACGAGGCACGACGTCGCAATCCGCTCGCGATCAGAATGCCCAGCTGAAATTCACGGTAGCCATCTTTGCCCGCCGGTTCTGGCCGAAGTACTGATCATAGCCAAGCCGCAGGTTGGCACGTGGCGTCATGCTCCAGCCCAGCGAGGTACCGACCACTCCGCCATAGCGCGACAAGCCGATGCCGCCGAGCGGGGCGTACTGGTTGGTCCCGCTGAAGCTGGCATCGA
The DNA here is from genome assembly GCF_042657005.1 of Rhodanobacter terrae. Classification (NCBI taxonomy): domain Bacteria; kingdom Pseudomonadati; phylum Pseudomonadota; class Gammaproteobacteria; order Lysobacterales; family Rhodanobacteraceae; genus Rhodanobacter; species Rhodanobacter terrae. The sequence goes on along the minus strand of NZ_JBHSNG010000003.1, from coordinate 275,533 downwards.
ACACGTCGCCGCGCAGGCCGAACGATTGCTGCCACAGCGCTCGCGTCTGCAGGCTGAGGGTTCCGCCGCCCGCCAGCGTCCATTCGCGCGTGGCACGCAGGCCCGCGCCGGCCTGCCAGCGCGAAACGGTTTGTGCGCCCGACTTCAGGCCAAAACCGCCGCCCCCCAGTTCGTCGAAGCCGTCGCGCCGGATCTGCGCATACTGCAGATTCATGTAGGGGGTGACCTGGGTGCGGCCCAGCGCCAGGCGGTAACCGCTTTCTCCATAGGCCACACCGTAGCGCCCGTTGCTGTCGCTGCCGACACCGGCGGACTGGCCACCCAATTGCAGCTGGCGGCGCATGTTCTCGCGGTAATCGCCGAACCCGAAGCGACCCATCGTGTACCACGAGCCGCGGATCACGCCGCCATACAGCATGCCTTCCAGCGCATGGCTGTAGCCATGGTCTGCGCTTCCGTTGAGCTGACCCAGGCCCTGGCTCTGGCTCAACGCATAACCGGCAAAACCATCACCGCCGACACGCTGGTCCATACCGACCATCACGCCGCTGAGGTCATAGCCGACATTGCTGTAGCCGCTGCGTGACATGTCACCGTGATAACCGATGCTCTGCGTCCAGCCACCTGCCAGTGGTGCATCGAGCAGATGATCGAAACGATCGGACAGCGCGCGCGTGCCGGCGTCGATCGCCTCGAACGTCATCGCGGCGCTGGCCGCATGCAGTTGGCCGGACAGGCTTTCCAGCGAGCTCTGCACGGCGGCAATGCTGGTCGACTGCTGCAGGCTGGCGGCGCCCCGGATGAAGCCAGCACTGACTGGAGTGGCGGCGCCCGACGGCCCGCTTGCCGCGAGCTGGGTGTCGATCTGCCCGAACGCACTCTGCACACGCTGTGCGGCACCAAACGAAGCGGCGGTATACGACAGGCCCTGGACTGCCGTGACCTGCACCTGCTGCACATTGAGCCATGCGTTCTTGGCGTCATAGCCGATCGTGGCAGTGAGCATGACGTTGGACGCGGTGCCCGGGGTCGGGCTGCTGAACGTGCCCGCAAGGCCACCGTTGGTATCAAGCACATCGGTATGCGAATTCATCACGTAACCCGAATTGGTGCCGGTGACGTAAAGATCGCCGCTGATCGTTGCGGTGCCGGTGACGCGTAGTACCGAGCCGAGCGACACCGCCAGACGGCCCTGCTGAGTGTAATTGCCCGCCACGGTGGTGTCGCCGCTGCCCAGAGCCAGCGCGCCTTGCGCGCCGACCGTGAGATTGCCCGCGAGAGACTTGGCCATGAGCGTGCCCCCCTCCACATTGGTGGCGCCGGTATACGTCGATGGCTGGGTCAACGTAAGCGTGCCGGTGCCCTGCTTGATCAGACCGCCGGCACCGGAGATCGGATTGTTCCAGCTCGAACTGCCGCTGAAGCTGACCGTGACGTCGCCCCAGTTGAATTGCATGGGTCCGTTGACCGCCTTGCCCACATCCAGCTCGCCGTAGCCGAAGGTCGGGTTCGGTTGCGATCCGCCGAGCGGGTCGGCGGTGCCCAGCAGCGTCTGCCGCACAAGATCGTTGGTGAAATACGGATAGGCCTGCCACACCAGCGCCGCTGCGCCCGACACCTGCGGCGCGGCAAACGACGTCCCCTCCACGATGTAATAGCTCGGATTGGTGGTGCTCGCGGTGGTGTTCTTGTCCAGCACGATCACATCGCCTGGCGCGGCCAGGCAGTAGTTCATCGCGATGCCGCACTTGTCGGAGTAGCCATCCAGCTGGGTCGGGCTGTTGCTGTTGACCGCCACCACGGTCAGCCAGCCTTTCTCCAGGTCCGGCGCCGAGCTGGGCAGCGCGGCGATGGTGCTGGGATTGGCCTGCGAGTCGTTGCCCGCGGCGAACACCACTAGCCCGCCCCAGGTGTTGACGAAGGTGTTGTAGGCGTCGTGGAAGCCCTTGGTCGTGGCGGTGTCGGTGGAACTCCAGGTGATGCCGCCCCAGGAGTTATTCATCACCTTCACGTTGGCGTCGATCAGGTCCTGGTTGATCTGGCCGAACGGCAGCGCGTCGCTGGAGCTGACCGTGGACGGCGCAGTGGAGCCGTTGTCGGACGGCGCGTTGTCACTGATGATGCGCGCCGAAACCAGGTCGACGCCGGGCGCGATGCCGCCAGGGAACTGCGCGAACGAGGTGCCGGCGGCGATTTCCGAGACCCAGGTGCCATGGCCGACCACGTCATCGATCGTCGTGTTGTTGGTGGTCGGGTCGACGTAGATCAACTCCTGCGTGACCCGCCCGGCCACAGTCGGGTTGGTGCGCATGATGCCGCTGTCGACCACGCCGATGGTCACCCCGGCGCCGGTATAGCCCTGACTGTGCGCCGCATAGGCATTGGTGATCGCGAGCTGGGCGTCCAGTTGTGGCTGGGGCGTCGTCGGCGGAGGGGGCGATGCCGGCGTGGTCGGCGTGGTCGGCGGCAGCGTGGTCGGCCTGACGTTGCTGCCGCCGCCACCGCAAGCGCTGAGACCCAGCGCCAGGGCTATCACCCACGCCATCTCACGATGCCGCAACCCCAAAAGTCCATCCTGTCCAAGCGCTTTCATGATGCACCCCGACCGCATTCGATTTCCGCATCGCCGACCCGCCCCGATGCGACGCGATGCCCCCACCGACCATCTTGGCACAACGAAAATCCAATGAAACAGGGCGCAGGTCGCAACCCAGCACGGCATGGCCATCGTTTGCCCAGGCCCGTGGCGGGCTGCGATAATTCGCCGGTTATCGGTCAGGCGCTCGCGCCTTCAGTCTTCCAGCGGAGTTACCCATGTCGGATGTCAGCGTAGTCATTGTCGGCGCCAAGCGGACGGCCATCGGCTCCTTCCTCGGCCAGTTCACCGGCGTTCCCACCACCAAGCTCGGTGCCACGGCCATCCGCGCCGCCCTGGACCAGTCCGGTGTGGCTCCCGCCGATGTCAGCGAGGTGATCATGGGCTGCGTGTTGCCGGCCAACCTTGGCCAGGCACCGGCGCGCCAGGCCTCGCTGGGGGCCGATCTGCCGGCCAGCACGGGTTGCACCACGATCAACAAGGTGTGCGGTTCGGGCATGAAGGCCATCATGCTGGGCCACGACCTGATCAAGGCCGGTTCGGCCACCGTCGTGGTGAGCGGCGGCATGGAGTCGATGACCAATGCGCCGCACATGGTCAATGCACGTACCGGCATCCGCTACGGCGACGGCACCCTGGTCGACCACATGGCATGGGACGGCCTCACCAACCCGTACGACGGCAAGGCCATGGGCGTGTTCGGCGAGCTGTGCGCCGACAAATACCATTTCACCCGCGAGGATCAGGACGCGTTCGCGATCGAGTCGGTCAAGCGCGCGCAGGCAGCGCAGCAGAACGGCGCGTTTGCCGGCGAGATCGTTCCGGTCACCGTGAGCGGCCGCAAGGGCGACGTGCTGGTGGATACCGACGAGCAGCCGGGTCGTTCCGACATTGCCAAGATCCCCACCTTGAAGGCCGCCTTCCGCAAGGAGAACGGCACCATTACCGCCGCCAGCTCGTCGAGCATCTCCGATGGCGCTGCCGCGCTGGTGCTGCTGTCCGCCGACGACGCCAACAAGCGGGGGCTGAAGCCGCTGGCGCGCATCGTCGCGCACGCCACGCATTCGCAGGAGCCCGAGTGGTTCACCACCGCCCCGGTGGGTGCGATCCAGAAGGTGCTGGACAAGGCCGGCTGGAAGGTGGCCGACGTCGACCTGTTCGAAATCAACGAGGCGTTCGCGGTGGTGGCGATGACCCCGATGAAGGAACTCGGCATCACGCACGACAAGCTCAACGTCAACGGCGGCGCCTGTGCACTGGGCCACCCGATCGGCGCCAGCGGCGCCCGGCTGGTGGTGACCTTGCTCAACGCCTTGAAAACACGCGGCCTCAAGCGCGGTGTTGCCAGCCTGTGCATCGGGGGCGGCGAGGCAACGGCTATCGCCGTGGAGTGCATCGACTGATTTCCGCCCGGAGTCGCATGATCATTTCATGTCTTTCACATGACGGTCGGCTAAATCGGTTTTTAATGTGTTCCGAAGCGCTACTATAAAAATGTGGCGCAATTTCCACGAAAGCGTTATTAATACACGGCCAAACGGCATTCCACGGCAAAGGAGATTCATCATGAAGTTTACGCGTACCCTACTCGCCGCCGCGCTCGTCGCGCTGTTGGCGGCATGCAGCAATGGCGCGCAGGATTCCGCGCAGGACGCCCAGAAGTCGGCTGATACCGCTCAGCAAGCTGCCGATACCGCGCAGAAGGCTGCGGCTCAGGCTCCGACCACGGCGGCCACAACGGCAGCTCCGGCAGCAGCCCCGGCCGCTGCGGGCACGGCACCTGCCGCAGCTCCGGCTTCGACCGCTCCTGCAGCACCGGCAGCGGCTTCCACCGCAGGGCACTGAGCTCTTTAGTGGTTTCCAGAAAAGCGGCCGCCTTGTGCGGCCGTTTTTTTGCCCTGCGTTTGCCCTTTCCTCTGGGCGATTTTATCCGGCAATTTTCGTCGCCGGCCAACGCCCGCTATCATCACTGGTTTCGCCGTGCCGGCGTCCCCGTGAGCCTCAATCCATGAGCGTCATCGCTTCGCAGATCGACCCTCGTTCGCCCGACTTTCAGGCCAGCAGCGCGCAGTTGCGCGAGCTGGTCGATGACCTGCAGCGCGAATTGATACGCAGCGCCGAAGGCGGCGGCGCCGCGGCGCGCGAGAAACACGTGGCCCGCGGCAAATTGCCGCCGCGCGAACGTATCCGCGCGCTGCTGGATCCCGGTTCGCCGTTTCTCGAACTGTCGCCGCTGGCCGCACACGGCATGTACGACGATGCCGCCCCCGCCGCCGGCCTGATCACCGGCATCGGCCGGGTCAACGGCATCGAGGTGGTGGTCGTTGCGAACGACGCCACCGTCAAGGGCGGCACCTATTTCCCGATCACGGTGAAAAAGCATCTTCGCGCGCAGGAAGTGGCGCTGGAGAATCGCCTGCCCTGCGTCTACCTGGTCGATTCCGGCGGCGCGTTCCTGCCGCTGCAGGACGAGGTGTTCCCGGACAAGGAGCACTTCGGCCGGATCTTCTACAACCAGGCGCGGATGTCCTCGCTGAACATCCCGCAGATCGCGGTGGTGATGGGCTCGTGCACCGCCGGCGGCGCCTACGTGCCGGCGATGAGCGACGAGACCATCATCGTGCGCGAACAGGGCACGATCTTCCTCGGCGGCCCGCCGCTGGTGAAGGCCGCCACCGGCGAAGTGGTCGATGCCGAGACGCTGGGCGGCGCGGACGTGCATACCTCCATCTCGGGCGTGGCCGACCACTACGCCGAGAATGACGCTCACGCGCTGTCGATCGCCCGCGACATCGTGGCCCATCTCAACCGCAGGAAGGACATGCCGCTGGCGCTGCGCGCGCCGGTCGAGCCGAAGTACGCGGCCGAGGAACTGTACGGCGTGATCCCGCAGGACACGCGCCGCCCGTTCGACATCCGCGAGGTGATCGCGCGCATCGTCGACGGCTCGGAGTTCCACGAGTTCAAAGCGCGCTACGGCAAGACGCTGGTCACCGGCTTCGCGCATATCCACGGCTACCCGGTGGGCATCATCGCGAACAACGGCATCCTGTTCGCCGAGAGCGCGCTCAAGGGCGCGCACTTCATCGAGCTGTGCAACCAGCGCAACGTGCCGCTGGTGTTCCTGCAGAACATCACCGGCTTCATGGTCGGCAAGAAATACGAACAGGCCGGCATCGCCAAGGACGGCGCGAAGATGGTCACCGCCGTGGCCTGCTCGCACGTACCGAAGTTCACCGTGGTGATCGGCGGCAGCTTCGGCGCCGGCAACTACGCGATGTGCGGCCGCGCCTACGGTGCCCGCTTCCTGTGGATGTGGCCGAATGCGCGGATCAGCGTGATGGGCGGCGAGCAGGCCGCATCGGTCCTGGCCACGGTCAAGCGCGACGGCATCGAGGCCGCCGGCAAGACATGGAGCGCCGAAGAAGAAGAGGCCTTCAAGGCTCCGATCCGCGACCAGTACGAGCGCCAGGGCCACCCCTACTACGCCAGCGCGCGGCTATGGGACGACGGCATCATCGACCCGGCCGACACCCGCCGCGTGCTCGGCCTGGCGATCTCCGCCTCGCTCAACGCGCCGATCGAGCCGCAGCGCTACGGTGTGTTCCGGATGTAAGCCCGAAAGGATCAGCGCGGCGGATCTTCCCCGCGCAGGCGCACGTCGTTCGGCAGCATGTCAGTGCGCTCCACGCTTTCCTCGCGCTGCGACTCGAAGAAGCGCTGCACCTGCTGGCAGACGGCCATGGTGTTTTCGCGGGCGATCGCCGAGACCAGGAACCATGGCTGGGTCCAGCCGAGTTCGGCGATGATCTTCTGCGCGACCGCGGCGCGCTCGTCTTCGGGCAGCATGTCGGCCTTGTTCAGCACCAGCCAGCACGGGCGTTCGAGCAGCTCCGGGTTGAACTTCTGCAGCTCCTGTTCGATCGCGCGTACCTGGGCCACCACGTCGGAGCCGTCGATCGGCGCGATGTCGACGATGTGCAGCAGCAGGCTGGTGCGCGCCACGTGGCGCAGGAACTGGATGCCCAGTCCGGCACCTTCGGAAGCGCCTTCGATCAGGCCGGGGATGTCGGCGATCACGAAGCTCTGATCGGTGCCCAGGCTGACCACGCCGAGATTCGGATGCAATGTGGTGAACGGATAATCCGCCACCCGCGGCGTGGCCGCGGAAACCGCACGGATGAAAGTGGACTTGCCGGCGTTCGGAAAACCGAGCAGGCCGACGTCGGCCAACAAGCGCAATTCGAGCTTCAGCTCGCGCGCATCGCCAGGCGTACCCGGCGTGGCCTTGCGCGGCGCGCGGTTCACCGACGTCTTGAAATGGATGTTGCCCAGGCCGCCCTTACCGCCTTGCGCCACCAGCATACGCTGGCCGTGGCTGGTGAGATCGCCGATCACTTCGTCGGTATCGACGTTGGTGACCATGGTGCCGACCGGTACGCGAATCGTGGTGTCTTCGCCGCCCTTGCCGTACATCTGGCTGCCCATGCCGTTTTCGCCGCGCTGGGCCTTGAAGCTGCGCTGGTGCCGGAAATCGACCAGCGTATTGAGGCCTTCGTCCGCCACCAGCCAGACCGAACCTCCATAGCCGCCATCCCCGCCGTCGGGGCCGCCGAACGGGATGAATTTCTCGCGGCGGAAGCTGATGCAGCCGTTGCCGCCATCACCGGCTTGGACTTTGATATTGGCTTCGTCGACGAATTTCATTGGGGTGCCGTGAATGGAGAATCGGGAATCGGGAATCGGGAATCGGGAATCGGGAATCGGGAATCGGGAATCGGGAATCGGGAATCGGGAATCGGGAATCGGGAATCGGGAATCGGGAATCGGAAGATACTGACAATCGGGTGCATGGTACGGGACTTGCGACAGGCCCGCCGTTCACCCTTCCCGATTCCCTACTCCCGATTCCCGGCAGTACAAAACAAAAGCCCCGCCGAAGCGGGGCCTTCGCTATCGCGTCGCGCAAGGCTTATGCCGGGACGACGTCGACGAAACGGCGGTTCTTTTCGCCGCGAACTGCAAACTGGACGGTACCGTCGACCAGCGCGAACAGCGTGTGGTCACGACCCAGACCGACGCCGGTGCCCGGATGGAACTGGGTACCGCGCTGACGCACGATGATGTTGCCGGCTTCGATGGCCTGGCCACCGTAGATCTTCACGCCCAGGTATTTCGGGTTCGAATCGCGACCGTTGCGGCTGGAACCTACGCCTTTTTTATGTGCCATGACTCAATGCTCCAGTGCTCAGGCGTTGATGCCTGTGATCTCGATTTCGGTGAAATGCTGACGGTGGCCCTGCTGACGCTTGTAATGCTTGCGGCGGCGGAATTTGATGATGCGGATCTTGTCGGCACGGCCGTGCTTGCGAACGGTGGCGCTGACGCTGGCGCCTTCGACGACCGGCGCACCAACGGTGACCGACTCGCCGGAACCGACCAGCAACACCTGGTCGAAGCTCACGGTGGCGCCTTCGTCGGCGGTCAACAGCTCCACGCGCAGCACGTCGCCCTGCTGCACACGGTACTGCTTGCCACCGGTCTTGATGACTGCGTAACTCATGGGAATGCCCTTCTGTCGTTATTCTCTTGGGTATCGCCATGACCCAAATTCAGGTCTGGCGAACCGAGGATTATAACGACCTGCCTGCGCGCTGGTCAAATACTGACCACAAAAAAAACCGGGCCACCCTCGCCTGAACCGCGCTGGCGGCCCCTCTGCAGGCTCCGCAGCCCAGTCAGTCGGCGGCCGCCTGCCGGGGGATTGGAGCTTCGGCAAACCAGCGTCATCGGCGGCGGAAAAGGCCCCGTCCGCCGATTCAGCCCACTGGTTTCACTGAACTATCGAAACTCCTTGGTATAGTAAAGGTTCCCCCCCATATAACGGCGTCATGGACACCATTCGCATCCGCGGCGCACGCACGCACAATCTCAAGAACATCGACCTCGACCTGCCACGCGACAAACTGATCGTGATCACCGGCCTATCCGGCTCCGGCAAGTCGTCGCTGGCGTTCGACACGATCTACGCCGAGGGCCAGCGACGCTATGTCGAATCGCTGTCGGCCTATGCACGGCAATTCCTGTCGATGATGGAAAAGCCCGACGTCGACCATATCGAAGGCTTGTCGCCGGCCATTTCGATCGAGCAGAAATCCACCTCGCACAACCCGCGGTCCACTGTGGGCACGATTACCGAGGTGTACGACTACCTGCGCCTGCTGTACGCCCGCGTCGGCACGCCGCGCTGCCCGGATCACGGCATCCCGCTGGAGGCGCAGACGGTCAGCCAGATGGTCGACGCCATGCTGGCGCTGGATCCCGAGCAGCGCTTCATGCTGCTCGCACCGGTGATCCGCGAGCGCAAGGGCGAGCACGTACAAGTATTCGACCAGCTGCGCGCGCAGGGCTTCGTGCGTGCCCGCGTCGACGGCACCGTGTTCGATCTGGATGCCGTGCCGCCGCTGACATTGCGCCAGAAGCACACGATCGAAGTGGTGATCGACCGTTTCCGCCCGCGCGATGATATCAAGCAGCGGCTGGCCGAATCGTTCGAGACCGCATTGCGACTCGGCGATGGCCTGGTGATCGTGGTAAACATGGATGATGGAAAGGCAGCCGAGCAGCTGCTGTCCTCGCGCTATTCCTGCCCGGTCTGCGACTATTCGCTGCCGGAGCTGGAACCGCGGCTGTTCTCGTTCAACTCGCCGGTCGGCGCCTGCCCGTCCTGCGACGGCCTGGGCGTGACTCAGGTATTCGACGCGGCGCGCGTGGTGGGCCATCCCGAGCTGCCGTTGTCCAACGGCGCCGTGCGCGGCTGGGACCGGCGCAACGCGCACTATTTCCAGCTGATCCTGTCGCTGGCGGCGCATTACGGCTTCGATGTCGACACACCATGGCACAAGCTTCCCGCGAACGTCCAGAAGGCCATTCTGTATGGCAGCGGCAACGACAAGATCGCGTTCCGCTACATCACCGAGCGGGGCGGCAAGGTCACCCGCGAGCATCCCTTCGAAGGCATCCTGCCGAACCTGGAGCGGCGCTACAAGGAGACCGAATCCGCCGCCGTGCGCGAGGAGCTGGCGAAATACATCAGCGACCAGCCCTGCCCGGCCTGCGAAGGTCAGCGCCTGAACCGCTCGGCGCGCAACGTGTTCGTCGCCGACCATGCGCTGCCGTCGCTGACCCATCGCTCGATCGACGACGCATTGGCGTTCTTCGCCGACCTCAAGCTGGCCGGCTGGCGCGGCGAGATCGCGGTGAAGATCATCAAGGAGATCCGCGAGCGGCTGACCTTCCTCAACGATGTGGGCCTCAACTACCTCACCCTGGACCGGCAGGCGGACAGCCTCTCCGGTGGCGAGGCGCAGCGCATCCGTCTGGCCTCGCAGATCGGTGCCGGCCTGGTCGGCGTGATGTACGTGCTGGACGAACCTTCGATCGGCTTGCATCAGCGCGACAACGAACGCCTGCTCGGCACGCTCACGCGCCTGCGCGACCTCGGCAACACCGTGATCGTGGTCGAGCACGACGAGGATGCGATCCGCATGGCCGATCACGTGCTCGATATCGGCCCGGGTGCCGGCGTGCATGGCGGCGAGATCGTGGCGCAGGGCACGGTGCAGGACATGCTCGATTCGCCGCGCTCGGTCACTGGCCAGTTCCTGTCCGGCGCGCGCGCGGTCGAGGTGCCCAAGGAACGGCGCCAGCCGATCGACGGCGACTCCTGGCTGCACCTGAAGGGCGCCAGCGGCAACAACCTCAAGCACGTCGACCTGGCGATTCCGGCCGGCTTGTTCACCTGTGTCACCGGTGTTTCCGGCTCGGGCAAGTCGACCCTGATCAACGACACCTTGTTCCGCCTGGCTGCCACCGAACTGCATGGCGCCGGCACCCAGCCGGCGCCGTACAAATCCGTCGCCGGCATGGATCTGTTCGACAAGGTGGTCGACATCGACCAGTCACCGATCGGCCGCACGCCGCGCTCCAATCCGGCCACTTACACCGGCCTGTTCACTCCGCTGCGCGAGATGTTCGCGCAGGTGCCGGAAGCGCGTTCACGCGGCTACACGCCCGGCCGCTTCAGCTTCAATGTGCGCGGCGGCCGCTGCGAGGCTTGCGAGGGCGACGGCATGATCAAGGTGGAGATGCACTTCCTGCCGGATGTCTACGTGCCTTGCGACGTCTGCCACGGCAAGCGCTACAACCGCGAGACGCTGGAGATCCTGTACAAGGGCCACACCATTGCCGACGTGCTCGACATGACGGTGGAAGACGCACTGAAGCTGTTCGAGAACGTACCGACCATCGCGCGCAAGCTCGACACGCTGCGTGCCGTGGGCCTCGACTACATCAAGCTCGGCCAGAGCGCGACCACGCTGTCCGGCGGCGAAGCGCAGCGCGTTAAGCTGTCCAAGGAACTGTCCAAGCGCGACACCGGAAGCACCTTGTACATCCTCGACGAACCCACCACCGGCCTGCACTTCCACGACATCGAGCAACTGCTCGACGTGCTGCACCAGCTGGTCGACCAGGGCAACACCGTGGTGGTGATCGAACACAACCTCGACGTGATCAAGACCGCCGACTGGGTGGTCGACCTCGGCCCCGAAGGCGGCGCCGGCGGCGGCCGCATCCTGGTCGCCGGCACGCCTGAGACGGTGGCGGCCACGCCCGAATCGCACACCGGGCATTTCCTCGCACCGCACCTGAAGACCGCCAAGGCGAACAAGGGCGCTCGGGCTCCGGGCGCGGAAAAGCGGGTCAAGGCGGCGACCAAGCACATCGCCTCGGCCGACAAGTACAAGCCGATGCCAAGGAAGAAACGTTCATGAGTCCGCGCAAATCGGTCCGGCAACCGAAGAACGACGGCGAGCTCGCCGCCGTGCCCGAAACCGTCGAGGCGGTGCCGACGGCGACCGTCGTCAAGCCCCTCATCGTCGCGTCGATCGAGGTGCGCTGGAGCGACCTGGATGCGTTCAACCACGTCAACAACGCCACCTACCTCACCTACCTGGAAGAGGCGCGCCTGCAGTGGCTCAAGCACGTACCGGGCCCGTGGTTCGACGAGCTGTCGATGCCCGTGCTGGCCGCCTGTGAAGTCAACTACCGGCAATCGATCGCATGGCCGGCGCGGCTGCACGTGGAGCTGCGTTGCACGCGACTGGGCAACAGCTCGATGACGGTCGCGCACCGCATTGTCGATGCGGGTGACGCAGACCGGCTGTACAGCGACGGCCAGGTGGTGCTGGTGTGGATGAATCCTGCCAGCGGCAAATCGGTGCCGCTACCCGACGCCATCCGCGGCTCCGTCGGCTAGATGCGTCCGGTTGCTGGGACGCACGACCTCACCGATCGTCCCGCACCCAGATCGCGCCATCCTCTTCGCGCACCGGAAAACTCGCGATCGGTTCGTATGCCGGCGGTTTCGTCACGGCACCGGTACGCAGGTCGAAGCGCGCGCCATGCCGTGGACATTCCACCTCGAAGCCGAACACCTCGCCACCGGCCAGGTCCCCGCCGTCGTGCGTGCAGGTATCCTCGACCGCATACAGTGCGCCATCGATGTTGTAGACCGCGATCGGCGTGTCGCCGTCCCACACCACCTTGAATTCACCCGGCAGCAATTCGCTGCGCGTGCCGACTTTGACCCAGCCGTTCATGCCGGCTGCCCGATCAGATCCTTCACCAGCACCTCGAAGCGCAGATCGTCGCGGCGCGGAATGCCGAAGCGCTCGTCGCCGTAGGGAAACGGCTGGTATTCGCCGCTGCGCCGATAGCCGCGGCGCTCATACCAGGCGATCAGTTCGGCGCGCTGTTCGATCACCGTCATGCGCATCGCGCGGCACCGCCACTGCTCGCGCGCGATGCGTTCGGCTTCGGCGAGCACGGCCTTGCCCAGGCCGCCGCCCTGCCGGTCGGGATCGACCGCGAACATGCCGAAATAACCGGACTCGCCCTGGCGCTCCACATGCGCGCTGGCGATCAACCGGCCATCGCGCTCGGCCAGCAGCACGCAGCTGCCGGGCCGGCTCACGAGCTCGCCGACGGCTTGCACATCGGTACGCCGGCCATCGAGCAATTCCGATTCGGTGGTCCAGCCGCGCCGGCCCGAATCGCCACGATAAGCGGATTCGACCAGCGCCACGATGGCGGGGATATCGGCAGCCCCGGCTGCGCGGAATGCGGGGAAAGTAGGTTCGCTCATCGGCCGATGATAATGCCCCTGCGGCCGGCGTCACCATGATCTGCAGCAGCTCCCAGCGTACGCCGTCAGGACGCCGGTGCTCGCGTCCTGCCGGCTTCGTAGATCTTCAGATGCGCATAGGCCACCGCCAGCAAGGAGTGTTCGTCGCGCTGCCGATCGGCGCGGGCCAGCATGTCGCCGATCACATGGTCGGCCTCGATCGCATGCCCGTGCTGCAGGTCGCGCAGCATCGATGCGGTCAGACTCGAACCGGCTTCGGTCAGCACACTGCGGGCACGTTGCATGGTCGCCTCGCCCGGCGCGTGGCCGCAACGTTCCGCCACCGCCCGGCATTCTTCCAGCAGGCTGAGTGCCGCGGCGCGGCCGCCGGGCGCCGCCACGATGGCACCGACCGATCCGCGGAGCAGGCAGGTGATGCCGGCCAGCGAAGCCAGGAACACCCATTTGTCCCACATGTCCTGCAGGATCGTGTGGCTGGGGCGCGCATCGAAGCCCGCCTCCGACAATGTCGAGGTGATCGCGCGCATGCGCCCGGAGGCGCTGCCGTCGCGCTCGCCGAAAGTCAGGCTGTGCGAGGTATTGAGATGCCGCACCGCGCCGTCCTTGTCCAGCGTGGCGGCGATCACGCACTGGCCGCCCAGCACGCATTGCGCGCCGAACCGCGCCTCGAGCAGATCCAGCTGGCGCATGCCGTTGAGCAGCGGCAGGATCGCCGTATCCGGGCCTACCGCCGGCGCGATGTCGGCCATCGCCTGTTCTAGGCCGTAGGCCTTGCAGCTCAGCACGATCAGGTCGTACGTCGCATGCAGATCGGCGGCCAGTACGGTCGGCGGTGCCGGCAGATCCGCGTCTCCGGTCGCGCTTCGGATCGCCAGGCCGTGCCGCGCCAGCTGCGCCGCACGCCGCTCGCGCACCAGGAACGTCACGTCGCGCCCATGCTGCCTCAGACGTCCGCCAAAATAGCCACCGGTGGCACCCGCGCCAACAACCAGGATACGCATGGATCAAGCTCCTTTCAGTACGGGGTTTGCCGCCGTGTGCATGCGCGCCGCCTGGGCATCTTTTTCGCGCCACAAGGTGTTCACCCACAGTTTGACGCGCCCGCGAAACGCCGTGTCTTCGTCGTAATCGCCGGTCAACCCGGCCTCGATCGGAAGCTCGCGCACATGTACACGGATGTCGTGCACGCGTCCGGCGATCAGATCCATCATCGTGCACGGGCCTTCCGGATAGACGATGGTGACGTCGAGGATCGCGTGCAGAGCATCGCCCATCGCGTCCAGCACGAACGCCAGGCCGCCGGCCTTGGGCCGCAGCAGGTACCGGTAAGGCGAGGACTGCGCGTCATGCTTGGCCGGCGTGAAACGGGTTCCTTCGGCAAAGTTCATCACCGACACCGGCATGTGGCGGAATTTCTCGCAGGCGAGCCGGGTCGCCTCCCTGTCCTTGCCCTGCAGCTCGGGATGCCTGAGCAGGGTTTCCCTCGAATAGCGCTTCATGAAAGGGAAATCCAGCGCCCACCAGGCCGGCCCCAGCAGCGGCACCCAGATCAGCTGCTGCTTGAGGAAGAAACGCAGGAACGGGATGCGCCGGTTGAATACCTTCTGCAACACCGGGATGTCCACCCAGCTCTGGTGATTGCACAACACCAGGTAATTGCCGTCGCGACGCAGGCCGGCGAGTCCGTCGATCTGCCAGCGGATGCGGGTGAAGCCGTCGAACAGCCGGTTGTTGACGCCGATCCAGCTTTCCGCGATGACGACCAGCACGCGCGAGCAGGCCAGCCGTATCGCGCGGATCGGCACGATCACCTTGAACAGCGTAAACACGAACAACGCCGTCACGTGCAGCACGATATTGACCGCCAGCAGCAGCGACGCGAGCGGAATGCGGATCAGGCCGGGGAGCTTGGCGAACATGGGATCGGTGGGATCGGTCGGGGGATACGGCAGGATAATGCCCTGTCGGCGATGACGGAACCATTCGAACTTCCGCCGCAGCCTTACATCAGCAGCTTGCGCACCTTGAGCAGCGCGACGATGAACGTGTCGATTTCCTCGCGCGTGTTGTAGAACGCCAGCGACGCGCGCAGCGTGGCGGGTACGCCGTAGAACTGCATCAGCGGATGCGCGCAGTGATGGCCCGAGCGCACGGCGACGCCCTGCAGGTCGAGCAGGGTGGCCATGTCGGTGGCCTGCGCGCCTTCCAGCAGGAAGGAGACCACCGGCTCCTTTTCCCTGGCCTCGCCGAAGATGCGCAGGCCGGGAATCTCGCGCAGACGTTCGGTGGCGTAGGCGAGCAGGTTCTGCTCCCACGCGTGGATCGCGCCGAAGCCCACCGATTCGTAGTAGTCGATGGCCGCCGCCAGGCCGACGAAACCGGCGATGTTCGGCGTGCCGGCCTCGAACTTGTGCGGCGGCGCGGCAAACGTGGTGCCGCTGAAGCTGACTTCGCGGATCATCTCGCCGCCGCCGAAGAACGGCGGCATCGCTTCGAGATGTTCGCGCCTGGCCCACAGCGCGCCGGTGCCGGTGGGACCGAGCATCTTGTGGCCGGTGATCGCGTAAAAATCGCAGCCCAGCGCCTGCACGTCGACCGGCCGATGCGGCGCGGCCTGCGAGCCGTCGACCAGCAGCGCGATGCCGCGCTTCCTGCATTCGCGGGCGATCTCGCGCACCGGATTGACCGTGCCCAGCACATTCGAGACATGGGTGACGCAGGCCAGCTTCACCTCCGGCGTCAGCATCTCGATGTACTTCTCGACGATCAGCTCGCCGCGCTCGTCGATCGGCGCCGCCTTGACCGTGGCGCCGCTGCGCGCGGCGACCAGCTGCCACGGCACGATGTTCGCGTGGTGTTCCATCACCGTGGTGAGGATCGCATCGCCGGCCTTCAGCCGCGGCAACGCATAGCTGTAGGCGACCAGATTGATCGACTGGGTGGTGCCGGAGGTGAGGATCAACTCGTTGCGCGACGTCGCGTTGATGAAACGCGCCAGCTTGTCGCGTGCGCCTTCGTAAGCGGCGGTGGCCTCCTCGCCGAGCTGATGCACCGCACGCGCCACGTTCGCGTTGTGCTCGCGATAGTGCGCATTCACCGCCTCGATCACCGACGCCGGTTTCTGGCTGGTATTGGCGTTGTCGAGATATACCAGCGGCTTGCCGTGCACGCTGCGCGCAAGCAGCGGAAAATCCGCGCGGATGCGCTGGACGTCGAAGACGGTGGGGGTGGCTGGGGCATTCGTCATGGCGTGTTCGCTTCGATGTGGTTCGGCGCGAGAGTGGCCCCTCACCCCTGCCCTCTCCCCGCGGGGGGAGGGTTTTACGGCGTCTCCCAGCATCCAGCATCACTGAAAGCATGGGAAGTGAGGATCAGGCATTCGGCAATTGCGCGACCAGCATGACCGACAGATGCTCGCGCAACGCCTCGTTAGGCAAATCGTCCAGCACCGCGCGGCAGAAGGCGGCGGTCAACAGCGCGCGCGCTTCAGCCAGCGGAATGCCGCGCGAGCGCAGATAGAACAGCGAGCGCTCGTCGAGCTGGCCGACGGTGGCACCGTGCGCGGCCTTCACCTCGTCGGCGTGGATCTCCAGTTCCGGCTTGGTATCGATCTCGGCGCCGGGCGACAGCAGCAGGTTCTTGTTGCCGAGGCTGGCGTCACTGCCGTCGGCACCGGGCGCCACCATGATCGCACCGCGGAATACGCCGCGGGCGCGGTCGTTGGCGACGCCGCGCCAGTTCGAGGTGGACGCGGTATTCAGCGCCTGATGGCGGATCGCCAGCTGGGTGTCGATATGCTGGCGGCCGCGCGGCATGAACACGCCGCGGGTATCGAACCGCGCCCCGTCACCGATCAGCTCGGCGCGCAGGTCATGGCGCACCAATGCGCCGCCCAGCTCGAGCACATGCAGCATCGCATGGGCACGCGCGTGCAGGCGCACGCTGCTGCGACGAATCAGGCTGGTGTCGACGGCGACGTTCTGCAACACCGTGTGATGCAGCCGCGCACCTTCGCGCACGTCGATGTCGCTCACCAGGGTGGCCAGCTGCGCCGGCCCGTCGCCGGAAACGTGCTGCTCGATCAGGCTCAGCTCGGCGGCCTCGCCCAGCTCGATCACGTTGCGCAGATGCCAGGCGAGTTCGATGTCGGCCGCCGCGCCGACGAACACCAGCTGTACCGGTGCAGCGACCTTCACGTTGGCGGCGACACGCAACACCACGCCGTCGGCCGCACTGGCGGCGTTGACCCGGGCAAACGCATCGCCTGCCTCGCGGACATCCCCGATCAAAGCCGGCCGTGAGAGCGCGAAACGCAACGGTTCCGCATCGCCGCGCAACGCGTGGGACAATGGCTGCAGGGTCAACCCGGCCGGCAACGTGTCGACCGCCGACAGATCCGCACGAAACACGCCGTTGACGAACACCAGCCGCGGCCCATCGACGCCAGGCAGCGCGAACGTCGACGCATCCACCGTACGCGTCGCGGCGGCGGCATCGCCATGGGTAAAGCGGCGCTGACCCAGCGCCCGCAGCGCGGTGTATTTCCACGCCTCCACCCGCGTGTCGGGCAAGCCGGCGGCGGCGAATGCCTCACGATTCTGCTGCCGCGCCGCATCCAGCCAGGCGATGCCGCTGGCCGGCAGCGGTGCATCGAGCAGGGACTCGACCAACGGCAGCGGTACCGGCTGACTCATGCCGGGGCTCCCGCGCCGAGGCCGGCGTAGCCGTGTTCTTCCAGCTTCAAGGCCAGCGACTTGTCGCCGCTTTCGACGATGCGTCCATCGGCCAGCACGTGCACGAAATCCGGCACCACGTAGTCGAGCAGCCGCTGATAGTGGGTGATCATCAGGAACGCGCGATCGGGCGAGCGCAGTGCGTTGACGCCGTCGGCGACATGCTTGAGCGCGTCGATGTCCAGCCCCGAATCGGTCTCGTCGAGGATCGCCAGCCGCGGTTCCAGCACCGCCATCTGGAAGATCTCGTTGCGCTTTTTCTCGCCGCCGGAAAAGCCTTCGTTGACCGCGCGGTGCAATAGCTCGTCGGAGATCTGCATCACCTTCAGCTTCTCGCGCACCAGCTTGAGGAACTGCATCGAATCGAATTCCTTCTCGCCGCGCGCCTTGCGCTGCGCGTTGAAGGCAGCGCGCAGGAAATAGGTGTTGTTGACGCCGGGAATCTCCACCGGGTACTGGAACGCCAGGAATACGCCGGCGGCGGCGCGCGCCTCCGGCTCCAGCGCCAGCAGATCGGTGCCGTCGTAGGTCACGCTGCCGGCGGTCACCTCGTAACCTTCGCGGCCGGACAGTACGTTGCCCAGGGTCGATTTGCCGGCGCCGTTCGGCCCCATGATCGCGTGCACTTCGCCCGCATTCACGCTGAGGCTGAGGCCTTTGAGGATTTCCCTGCCTTCGACGCGGGCGTGCAGGTTTTCGATTTTCAGCATGTTCATTTCTTCGATTCCGCCGCCAGCTCGCACGGCCCGTTGCCTACCAGAGACTTGTAACCCTCGATGACGCTGGATTTGCCTGCCGCACTCAAATCGCACGTGGCCACGATGGGAACTTCCAATACTTCACCGAACAGCGACGGATCCGACAGCCAGCCGGCCCGAAAGGACCGGCCATCCGTCGACAGCCGCAACCCCCACGGCACGGTGTTTTGCGTGACGGTCAGAACCGGTACGTGGGCGCTCCACGCGAACCGCCGGATCGGACCCACCGTGAAATGCCCTTGCGCATCGGCGACGACCTCCTGCTTCCTTGCGCCGGGTGCAGGCTCGCCGGACTCATCCAGCACATCGGCCAGCTGTATGTGCGCGCCGGCCACGGGCTGGCCCGCCTCGACGACCGTGCCGGTAATCCGCGGTGCGGTCAGGTAGTGATGCGGCCAGGGTACGCAGCCGGCCAGTCCCGCGTACATGACGCACATCAAGGATCGATGGAACGGTTTCATCCCACTGCCCCTTCCAGCGATACCTCGAGCAGCTTCTTCGCCTCCACCGCGAACTCCATCGGCAGTTCGCGGAACACCTGCTTGCAGAAGCCGTCGACGATCATCGACACGGCATCTTCCTCGCCGATGCCGCGCGAGCGGCAGTAGAACATCTGGTCGTCGGAGATCTTCGAGGTGGTGGCTTCGTGCTCGACGATGGCCGTCGGATTCTTCACTTCTATGTATGGGAAGGTGTGCGCGCCGCATTTCTTGCCGATCAGCAGCGAATCACACTGGGTGTAGTTGCGCGCACCCTCCGCGCCCTTCTCCATCTTGACCAGGCCACGATAGCTGTTGGAGCTGCGCCCGGCGCTGATGCCCTTGGCGACGATCTTCGACTTGGTGTGCTTGCCCAGGTGGATCATCTTGGTGCCGGTGTCGGCCTGCTGGAAGTGATGGGTCAGTGCCACCGAGTAGAACTCGCCCACCGAGCGGTCGCCGCGCAGCACCACGCTGGGGTATTTCCAGGTGATCGCCGAACCGGTTTCGACCTGGGTCCAGCTGATCTTCGAATCGTCGCCGCGGCAGTCGCCGCGCTTGGTGACGAAGTTGTAGATGCCGCCGACGCCGTTCTCGTCGCCCGGATACCAGTTCTGCACGGTGGAGTACTTGATCTGCGCCTTCTCCAGCGCCACGAGTTCCACCACCGCCGCATGCAGCTGGTTCTCGTCGCGCTTCGGCGCGGTGCAGCCTTCCAGATAGGACACGTGGCTGCCTTCCTCGGCCACGATCAGGGTGCGTTCGAACTGACCGGTGTTCTGCGCGTTGATGCGGAAATAGGTGGACAGCTCCATCGGGCAACGCACACCCTTCGGGATGAACACGAAGCTGCCGTCGGAGAACACCGCCGAGTTCAGCGCGGCGAAGAAGTTGTCGCCGGTGGGCACCACGCTGCCCAGGTATTTCCTCACCAGTTCCGGGTATTCGCGGATCGCCTCGCTCATCGAGCAGAACAGTACGCCGGCCTCGGCCAGCTGCTTGCGGAAGGTGGTGCCGACCGAGACCGAGTCGAACACCGCATCCACCGCCACACCGGCCAGCGCGGCGCGCTCGTGCAGCGGGATGCCCAGCTTCTCGTAGGTTTCCAGCAATGCCGGGTCGACCTCGGCCAGCGACTTCGGTCCGGCCTTGGGCGCGGCGTAGTAGCTGATCGCCTGGTAGTCGATCGGATCGATGTTGAGCTTGGCCCAGTCCGGCTTCGGCATGGTCAGCCAGTGACGATAGGCCTCGAGCCGCCACTCGGTCATCCATGCCGGCTCCTGCTTGATCGCGGAAATCTGGCGGACGGTTTCTTCGTTCAGGCCCGGCGGCAAGCCGGTCATCTCGATATCGGTGACGAAGCCGGCCGCATAGCCGCGGCCAAGGGCCTCGGCAACGCCGGCGTTGCCACGAAGCGTGGCGGCGGTGCTGCTCTCGTTGTTCATGCTGCTGTTCATTCGGTGATGGTCTCGCCGGTTTTCACGGTGACCGCGATCTTTCGGGTATGCGGCGGCAACGGCCTGAGCATCTCGGCCAGGCTGACCGCGCGCAGCGCGTTGTCCAGCACGCTGTTGATCCGCTGCCAGCTGCCGCGCACGCCGCATTGCGATTCGCGATCGCACTGGCCCTCGCCTGCGCTGCACTCGGTCATGCCGATCGGGCCCTCCAGCGCCTCGACGATCTCGGCCAGCGATATCTCGCTGGCCGGCCTGGCCAACCGGTAGCCGCCGTTGACGCCGCGGAACGACTCGACCAGGGCGGCATGGCTCAGCGCCTTCAGCAGCTTGCTCACCGTCGGCAGCTCCAGATGCGTTTCGTCGGCGATCTGCGCCGTGCTGAGCACGTCGGCCGGATGCGCGGCGATGCAGGTCATCACTACGGTGGCGTAATCGGTAAGTCGGCTGACGCGAAGCATGGGTACGCTCGGGCCTGGACGCCTGAATCGGGACTAAAATGGTACTGATTTGGCGCGGCGCGGTCAATCAGCGCCATGCACCATGATCGGGCAACGTCCATTAATCGGTTGCCCGCGGGTCGTGCATGCAAAGCCATCGATGCAATACCCGTCCGTAGAAACGCTGCCCCGCCCCCGCGTTTGGGCACTGGCATGCATCGTGCTGCCACGTAGCAATAAGACTCACGGCGCGGGAGCGCGACATGAAAAGGATCACGGCCATCATCAAGCCGTTCACGCTGGACGACGTGCGCGAAGCACTGGCCGAAGCCGGCGTACAGGGGATGACGGTGACCGAAGTAAAAGGCTTCGGTCGCCAGCACGGACATAGCGAGCTGTACCGCGGCGCCGAATACGTGGTCGATTTCCTGCCCAAGCTGAAGATCGAAGTGGCGGTGAGCGACGATCGTCTCGACCATGCGATCGAGGCGATCAGCACGGCGGCCCGCACCGGCAGGATCGGCGACGGGAAGATTTTTGTCGGCACGCTGGACCAGGTCATCCGCATCCGTACGCAGGAGCTCGACGCCGACGCGCTGTGAAGCCATCGTCGCAGCTGTGCTGAGCGAGAGCATCTCGCCACTGCGCCGGCGGCTCGCTAAGCTGGCGCGGTCTTCCCATTTCTTGTTGCCATGACTCAAACGCCCGACCGCGCCGTCGCCCGCCTCGCCTGGACTCGCCAGGTACTGGGCGACAACGCGCTGACCCTGGCATCCGCCTCGGCCGACGCCAGTTTCCGCAGTTACTGGCGGACCCGCCACGACGGCCGCAGCTGGATCGTGATGGACTCGCCACCGGCGCAGGAGGATCCGCAACCCTGGCTGGAAATCGGCGCGCGACTGTCCGCGGCCGGCCTGCACGTGCCGGCGGTGCATGCGCGTGATCTCGCGCTAGGCTTCCTGCTGATCGAAGATCTCGGATCGCAGCTGTACCTGCCGGCCTTGAACGACAGCACGGTGGATGCACTGTACGGCGACGCCATGGACGCGCTGCTGTGCATGCAGCGCGATGCGGACGTGACCGGCATGCAGCCGTACGATCATGCGTTCCTGCAGCGCGAGCTGGAGATCATGCCGGAGTGGCTGCTCGGTCGGCACCTCGGCCACACGCCCGAGTGCGAGGAATGGGACGTGCTGGAGTCCGCATTCACCGTGCTGCTGCGCAACGCAATGGAACAGCCACGCTGCTTCGTGCACCGCGACTACCACAGCCGCAACCTGCTGATCGTCGGAGCCGACAATCCGGGAACCAGCGCGCCGAAGTTGTGGAACCCCGGCATCATCGATTTCCAGGGCGCACTGGTCGGCCCGATCACCTACGACCTCGCCTCGCTGCTGCGCGACTGCTACATCGTGTGGGATCGCGTACGTGTCGAAGCCTGGGTCGAGAGCTATCGGCACCGCCTGCAGGCGGCACGGCTGATTGCTGCGGATGTCACCTCCGAACGCTTCCTGCACTGGTTCGACCTGATCGGTCTGCAGCGGCACATCAAGGTGCTCGGCCTCTTCTGCCGGTTGTGCTACCGCGATGGCAAGCCCGGTTATCTCGACGACCTGCCGCGCGTATACGGCTACGTGATCGAGGTGGCCTCTCGTTATCCCGAGCTGGCCGAATTCGTGGCGCTGCTCCGGCGGTGCGTGGGTGAACGCGATCTGCACTTGCCGGTGGCCGCATGAGGCACGCGCTGATCTTCGCCGCCGGCCTCGGTGAGCGCATGCGGCCGCTGACCGATCGCATGCCCAAACCGCTGCTGCCGGTGAACGGCAAGCCGCTGATCGTATGGCATCTGGAAAAGCTCGCCGCGGCGGGCGTGCATTACGTGGTGATCAACACCTCGCACCTGGCCGAACAGTTCCCCGATGCGCTGGGCGACGGCTCACGCTGGGGCTTGCGTATCCGCTACGCCTACGAAGGCCCGACGCCACTGGAAACCGGCGGCGGCATGTTGAACGCGCTACCGCTGCTGGGTCCACAACCATTTCTCGTGGTGAGCGGCGACGTATGGTGCGACGCGGATTTCACCGTTCTTCCCGCTGAGCCCCAGGGCCTCGCGCATCTGCTGATGGCAGACAACCCCGCGCACCACCCGCACGGCGATTTCCGGCTGGACGCACAAAACCGGCTCCACGACGGCGGCGAACCCCGGCTCACCTACAGCGGCATCGGCGTGTTCCGCCGCGAGCTGCTGGACGGCTGGCCCGAAGCCGTCGGCGATGTGTCAAGCGCCGACGCGAAACCGCCGCGCTTCAAGCTGCGGCCCCTGCTGGAAAAAGCGATCACGCGCGGAAAGGTCGACGGCTCGCACCATCGCGGCGAATGGACTGACGTTGGGACGCTGGAGCGGCTGGCACAGTTGGAATCGGAACTGCGCGGGTAATGCCAACGCGCACGCATGCAACAACCATCAAACTTGTGGGAGCGGCTTTAGCCGCGATGCTTTGCGGGCGAACTGCTGTGGAGCTGTCGCGGCTGAAGCCGCTCCCACAACGCATAGCCGACGAAAAACGGCCCGGTACCAACCGGGCCGTCGCGTTTCGACGGAACCTGCGCGCTTACGGGCGGCGCGCCAGTTCCGGATTTTCCTTGGTGACCGGCATCAGGTCCTTCTTCGACACGCCCAGCCACAGCAGGATCGGGCTGGCGACGAAGATCGACGACAGCGTACCGACCACGATGCCGATCAGCATCGTCACGGCAAAACCATGCACGGCCGGGCCGCCGAAGAAATACAGGGCGCCCATGGTGATCGCCGTGAACAGCGAGGTGATGATGGTTCGCGAAAGCGTATTGTTGATCGAGCGGTTGAGGATCTCCTCCGGCTCGGCCTTGCGCGCCAGCCGGAACAGCTCGCGGATACGGTCGAACACCACCACCTTGTCGTTGATCGAGTAACCGATCACCGCCAGCACCGAGGCCAGCACGGTCATGTCGAACTCGCGCTGGACCAGCGCCAGGATGCCCAGCGTCACCAGCACGTCATGTACCTCGGTGGCCACCGCCGCGATCGCGAAACGGCGCTCGAAGCGGATCCACAGGTACGCCATGATGCCGAGGATCACGAACACCGCAGCCACGGTGCCGTCGCTGCGCAGTTCCGCACCTACTTCGGCACTGATGAAGTCTGGATTTTTCAGCTTGGCATCCGGACGCGAGGCCTGCAGGATCTTGGCCACGTTGGCAGCGACCCGCTCCAGATTGACCTTGCCGCCAACATCCGCAGCTCCTGGAATGTCCTTGGTCTGCATCCGGATCGACACTTCGCGGGTGCCGCCAAGGCTCTGCACCATGGCGTTATGGATGCCGCCTTTCTCTAGCGCGGCGCGCACTCCGGAAATCTCCACCGAGTCCCCATAGTCGGCCACCACCGACACACCACCGGTGAAATCCAGGCCATAGTTGAGGCCCCTGGTCGCGATCAGCGCGATTGATGCGACCATCAGAAAGATGGCTATGGCGATGCTGTACTTGCGCATGCCGAGGAACGGGATGTTGCTGTCGTGATTGAAAATTTCCATGGTGATTCCTTAGACCGACAGCGTCTTGAGCTTGCGGTGGCCGTGGATCAGCGCGGTGAACGCGTGAGTCAGCGTCACCGAGGTGAACAGCGAGGTCAGGATGCCGATCATCAGCGTCACGCCGAAGCCCTTGATCGCGCCGCTGCCCATCGTGGTCAGCGCCAGTGCGGCGATCAGGTGGGTGACGTTGGCGTCCAGAATGGTCGACCAGGCCTTCTCGTAGCCGGCGCGGATCGATGCATGCGGCGTGGAGCCGTTGCGCAGTTCCTCACGTATGCGTTCGCAGATCAGCACGTTCGCGTCGATCGCCATGCCGAGGGTCAGCACGATACCAGCCACACCCGGCATGGTCAGGGTGACGCCGATCAGCGACATCACCGCCAGCAGGATCACCAGGTTGAAGAACAGCGCGATATCCGCGACCAGGCCGAACAGTTTGTAGTAGACCGCCGCCGCCAGCAGCACCAGCGCCAGGCCCAGCATCACTGCCTTGAAACCCTTGGCGATGTTGTCCTGGCCTAGGCTGGCGCCGATCACGCCTTCCGCGACGATGTCCATCGGCGCGGCCAGCGCGCCGCCCTTGAGCAGCAACGCAAGGTCGGAGGCTTCCTTCGGGCTGCCCAGGCCGGTGGTCTGGAACTGCCTGCTGAAGGGACTGGCGATCGAGGCGTCGTTGATCACCGTCTCGGTGACCTTGGGAACACGCACTTCCTTGCCGTCGACGATCTTGGTCTCGTAAACCTGTTCGACGTACACCACCGCCATCGGCTTGCCGACGTTGGCGTTGGTGAAATCGCCCATCTTCTTGGCGCCGGCCGCGTTCAAGGTGACGTCGACCTTGGGCGTGCCGCTCTGCTGGTCGATGCCCGAGGAAGCGTCCACCAGCTGGTTGCCGGTCACGATGATCTGCTTGCTCACCAGCACCGGCAAATTGCTGCCGCGCATGCGGTACAAGTTGGCGTCCGGTGGGATGTTGCCGGTCCGCGCCGCTTCCTGTGCCTGCGCATCTCCCGCCTGGCCGATACCCGGGCGGTACTGCAGCGTGGCCACGGCACCGATCAGCTTCTTGGCCTCGGTCGGATCCTGCACACCGGCCAGTTCGACCACGATGCGGCTTTCGCCTTGCTGCTGGATCAGCGGCTCGGATACGCCCAGCGCATTGATGCGGTTGCGCAGCGTGCCCAGGTTCTGGGTGATCGCGCTACGCGACAGCTCGCGCAGCTTTTCCGGCTTGATCACCACATTCAGCACGAAACGGTCGCCGGTGTTGGCGCCGTTTGCCACGTTGAGGTCGGTGTACTCGTTGGCGATCGCGTCGGCGGCCGTGGAGCGATCGGCGGCCGAACGCAGGACCACGGCGATGCCCTGATCACGAGCGGTATTGCGGGTGACCGACTCATAGCGGATGTTCTTCTGCCGCAGCAGCGTGCGGATATCGTCGGCGTAGCTGTTTTCCTGCTTGTCGATCGCATCGTTCTGATCGACCTGCATCAGGAAGTGCACGCCGCCCTGCAGGTCCAGGCCCAGCGGCATCGAACGCGCGCCGATCGCGCGCAACCAGCCGGGCACATTGGACTGCAGCTTGAACGCCACCGTGTAGCCGTCGCCCAGTGCCGACTTGATGACGTCGGCGCCGCTCTTCTGCACGTCCGAGTTGGCAAATGTCGCCAGCAGATGGTCGCCTTCCACCGCCACGCTTCCGACCGCGATGCGCTTGGCGGTCAGCGCCGCCGTCACCTTCTGCTGCACCGACTGATCGATCGGCGGAGCGTCGCGGTTGGCAGTGACCTGCACCGCCGGCAACGGGACAAATGCATTCGGCAAGGCGTAAATGACGCCGAACAGCATCACCAGCGCGACCAGCGCGTACTTCCAGCGGGGAAAATCACTCATGCCCTGAATCCATCAAAGCCGCGGCGACAGGCCGCGGCGGAAGCAACAATCGAGGAATAATCGTGTGAGAGGCAACCGCGGGGCAGCGCCTCGAAGCCATCGGTCAGACGGACTTCAGCGAGCCCTTGGGCAGCACCTGCTGGACCGCGCCCTTCTGCACCTTGACCTTCACATTGGTCGCGATCTCGACCGTGATGAACGTCTCGCCCACCTCTTCCACGCGTCCGGCGATGCCGCCGTTGGTGACAACTTCGTCGCCCTTGGCCAGAGCGGCGATCAAGGCGCGATGCTCCTTCTGGCGCTTCATCTGCGGGCGGATCATCATGAAATACATCAGGCCGAACAGCACCACCATCATGATGATCATCTGCAGGCCGCCACCGGCGGCGGGCTGCGCAGCAGCGGCCTGGGCGATCACGGGGGAGATCGGAAAACTCATCGGCTTGTCTCGCAAGTTATGGCGCAGCCAAGGATTTCAGCTGAACGCCTGATAAAAGATCGCTGATTATGCCATGCACCCCGGAGCCGTGCACTGGCGCGTCTGGCCCAGGGTTATGGCGGCGGTCCGGGGGGTTGCAAGCACGCGGCCCTGAGCCTAAACCTCGGCGAATCGCCCGCTAGCGGGCTCCTACAGCGGTCGCCGCACCTTGGCGACGGGCGTAGAACGTGGTGGTGAACGCGTCCAGGGTGCGGTTGGCGATCGCTTCGCGCAGTCCGGCCATCAGCCGCTGGTAGTAGCGCAGGTTGTGGATGGTGGCCAGCTGGCTGCCCAGGATCTCGTTGCAGCGGTCGAGATGGCGCAGATAGGCCCGGCTGAAGCCGTTGCTGCAGGCGTAGCAGTCGCAGTCCTCCTCGATCACCCGCGTATCGGTGGCGAACTTCGCGTTGCGGATGCGCAGCGTGCCCTCGGCGGTGAACAGGAAACCGTTGCGCGCGTTGCGGGTCGGCATCACGCAGTCGAACATGTCGATGCCGCGGCGTACGGCCTCCACGATGTCTTCCGGCCGGCCCACGCCCATCAGGTAGCGCGGCTTGTCCGCCGGCAGCAGCGGCACGGTGAAATCCAGCGCGTGATTGCGTTCGGTCTCCGGCTCGCCCACCGCCAGGCCGCCGACCGCGTAACCGTCGAAACCGATGTTCACCAGTCCCGCGGCGGAACGCTGGCGCAGGTTCTCGTGCACGCCGCCCTGCACGATGCCGAACAGCGCGTTCGGCCGCTTTGAATCGGCACCTTGCAGGTCGTCGAACGCCCGGCGCGAGCGCTCGGCCCAGCGCAGCGAGAGCTCCATCGAATCGCCGGCCACCTTCTCGGTGGCCGGGTACGGCGTGCACTCGTCGAAGATCATCGCGATGTCCGAATCCAGCGTCTTCTGGATCCGCATCGACATTTCCGGCGACAGGAACACTTTCGAACCATCGACTGGCGATGCGAACGTCACCCCTTCCTCGGTGATCCTCCGCTTGTGCGCCAGCGAAAACACCTGGAAGCCGCCGGAGTCGGTGAGGATCGGCTTGTCCCAGCCGATGAACCTGTGCAACCCGCCGAACTTCTCGACGATCTCCAGTCCGGGCCGCAGGAACAGATGGAACGTGTTGCCGAGAATGATCTCGGCGCCGATCTCGGTGACGTCGCGCGGCGTCATCGCCTTGACCGAGCCATACGTGCCCACCGGCATGAACGCCGGCGTTTCCACGGTACCGCGGGCAAAGGTCAGGCGGCCACGGCGGGCGGGGCCGTCGGTGGCGTGGATCGCGAACTGGAGGGAAGTCATCCCGCCATTATCGCGGGTTTGGTCAACCCCCGCGCAAACTGGTGTGCCGATCACGCGCCCCGCGGCAGGATCAGCATCGCATCGCCATACGAAAAGAAGCGATAGTGCTGTTCGACCGCATGCCGGTAGGCGTCGAGGATCGCCTCGCGCCCGGCCAGCGCCGACACCAGCATCAGCAGGGTCGACTGCGGCAGATGGAAGTTGGTGAGCAGCCCGTCGATGCTGCTGAAGCGGTAACCGGGGAAGATGAATATCTGTGTTTCGCCGGCGAACGGATGCAGCTCGCCGTTCTTGCTGGCGCTCTCCAACGCGCGCACCACGGTGGTGCCCACGGCGATGATCCGGCCGCCGTTGGCCCGCGTGCGGCGGATCTGCCCGATCAGGTGCGCACCGACATTCAGCCACTCGCGGTGCATCTGATGATTCCTCAAATCATCCGCGCGCACCGGCTGGAACGTGCCGGCACCGACATGCAAGGTGATGTAGCCGAACTCGACGCCACGTTCGCTCAGCGTCGCCAGCATCGCCTCGTCGAAATGCAGCCCCGCGGTGGGCGCGGCCACCGCACCGGGCTCGCGCGCGAACACGGTCTGATAGCGTTCCATGTCGCTGGCGTCGGCGTGCCGCTCGATGTACGGCGGCAGCGGCATCTCGCCCAGCTTCAGCAGCAGCTTCTCCAGCGGCTCGGGCGCCTCGAAATGCAGCCGGAAGAAACCCTCTTCGCGGCCCAGCACCACGGCATGGCTGCCATCGGCCAGTTCGATCCGGCCGCCTTCCTTCGGTTTCTTGCTGACCCCGAGCTGCACGGTCGCCTCGTGGGCGCCGGTAACCCGCTCGATCAGGATCTCCACCGCGCCGCCGGTATCCTTGCGCCCGTACAACCGCGCCGGCAGCACGCGAGTGTCGTTGAACACCAGCAGATCACCCCGCCGCAGGAGGTCCGGCAGTTCGCGGAACATGCGGTCCTGGCGCGACTGCGCCGCCACGTCGAGCAACAGCATGCGGCTGGCCGAACGCTCGGGTAGCGGGGCCTGCGCGATCAGCTCGGGCGGCAGCTCAAAATCGAAATCGGACTTCTTCAAGAGTCACTCGGCCAGCGTGCGGTAACGAGGCATTATCCTGCAAGCGCGGGGCCGTTGCGTGTCGATTTACAACCAACCCTTCTGCCGCGCCAGCCGATGCGCCTCGATGCGATTGGCGACGCCGAGTTTGCCGATCGCCTCGGAAAGATAATTGCGCACGGTGCCGTGCGACAGGTTCAATTGCGCGGCGATGTCGCCGGCGGACAGGCCTTCGCCGGCCAGCCGCAATACCTGGCGCTCACGATCGTTCAGCGGATCGGCTTCGGACCAGGCTTCCAGCGCCAGCTGCGGGTCGATCGCGCGACCGCCGCGATGCACGATGCGCAACGCCTCGGCGAGGTTCTCGGCGGGCGCATCCTTCAACAGGTAACCGGATACGCCGGCATCCAGCGCACGGCGCAGGAAGCCGGGCCGCGCGAAGGTGGTGACGATGACCACCTTGATCGGCAATGCCTGCCGCTGGATGCGCTGGGCCAGCTCCAGCCCGGTCAGGCCGGGCATCTCGATGTCGGTGACCAGCACGTCGGGCTTCAGCCTTTGAACGTCTCGCCACGCCGCTTCGCCGTCCGCGGACGAACCGAGCACCTCGATGTCGGATTCCAGATTCAGCAGCGCGGACAAGGCGCCGCGAACCATCGCCTGATCCTCGGCCAGCAGGATGCGGATCATCCGGCGGTCCTTCGGTTGGCATCGCCGTGTGCGGAAGATAGCGGTGACCTTTTCATGCTGCCGGTTGTCCTGAATCCGTTGCGGCCAGCGCTGCATCAACGGGCATGCCCGCTGGCGAATGCGATGTTTCGACCAGCCGCAGGATCGGCAGCGGCGCAGTCACCTTCAGCCGGGTGCCCCGACCACGCGGCGATTCGATCGTCAACGTTCCAGCCAACGCACGTACGCGCTCGCGCATGCCGCACAAACCATTGCCGTCCTGGCCGATCCCGCCGCGACCATTGTCGCTGATCAGCATGCAGATGGCGCCCCGCTCGCGCGTCATCTCGATCCGGGCCTGGCTGGCATCGGCATGGCGCGCAACGTTGGTCACCGCCTCGCGCAATATAAGCGACAGGGCACGCTCGACGTCGCCCGGCAGGTCGGTGGGCAGATCGCCGTAATCCAGATGCACCCGGGAGGATTCCAGCAATAGCCGCGCCGAAGCCAGCTCGGCGGCAAGATCGGTAGCGCGGATGCCGGTGACCGCGCTGCGCACTTCGGCCAGCGCGTGGCGTGCCACCTGCTCGGCTTCCTCCAGCTCGCGCCGGGCCGCCGCGTGGTCGCGGTCGAACAGCTTGCGCGACAGTTCCAGCTTCAGCGTGATCAGCGATAGTGTGTGGCCGAGCAGGTCGTGCAGGTCGCGGCCGATGCGTTCGCGCTCGGCGGTGGCCGCGAGCCGGCGGATCTGGTCGTGCGACATGCGCAGCTTGAGGGTCTTGTCCCAGTTGATGCGTCCCATCTGCGCACCGACACCCGTGCTGGTGCAGACACCGACCAGGATCAGGTACGTGAACCATGGCCAGTGCAGGGATATCCCCTCCAGCACCAGCACCAACTGGATGAGTGCGATCTTGGCCATGCTCGCGTACAGCGAGCCCTGGTACGGCACCATCGCACAGGCGAATACTCCATACGTCCACGCGGCGGGATTCCACGGCATCGACACGCCGGCCAGCATCACCATCGCTCCGACGTACCCGTTGGCCTCGGTGCTCGGTCTTATGCAGGACCACAGGAAGACCAGCAGGAAGGTCGGGTAGCCCAGTGTCAAGGACCACCAGAACCCGGGGCCGACGTGCGTGAAGATCGGCCCGAGGAACAGCCAGAACGACCACAACAGATTGAGCGCGTGCATGCGAGGCGAATGCCCGGCGGCACGCATGCCGGCCGCCATGGAGCTCGGCGCCGGCCGCAGCCAGGCGGCCAACCGCATGCGGAAAGAGTTCGCGCTGTTCATGCCGGCATGCTACTGCGCCTCAGCCGAACCGGCGCAGCCGTCGCGCCGCGAGCAGCAGGAAACCGACGGCGAAACCGATCAGCATCAGCACATGTGGCAGCAACGATTCCTCGTTGAGCCCCACCGCTGCCAGCGCCAGCCTGTCGAGGTGATAGCTCGGCCATACCGGTGCGATCTGCTGCAGCAACTTCGGCAGCATCGGCAGCGGCATCCACAGACCGGAGAGGAACGACATCGGCAGATAGATCAGCTGCAGCATGCCGGGCGCGCCCTGCCCCTTGATCAAGGTGCCGACGAACATGCCCAGCGCACAGAACGGCAGCACGCCGAGGATGCCGGTGAACAGCAGCGCGCCGGCCTGGGTCAGGCTCAGCGTCAGGTGTCCCAGCGTCAGCGCCATCACCAGCAGCAACAGGATGACTACCGCGGCAGCGGCCATCGCCATCAGCATCTTGCCCAGCAGATAGGCGCCCGGCGGCATCGGCAGCACGCGCTTGAAGGTCAGCAGCCCACCATCGCGCTCCAGCGCCAGCGACACGCCGAAACCGAACAGGCCTGGACTCATCACGCCGAACACGCCGTAGCTGGCCAGCAGGTAGCGCGCTGCGTCGGCGCCGTTCGATTTCGCCATCAAGACGCCGAACAGAAGGTAGAACATCGCCGGGAACAGCATGACCGGCAGCATGAAACCCGGCGCCCGCATATAGCGCAGGCATTCGCTGCGCGCCTCTTCCAGATAGGCGCCGATGACGCGACGGCGCGGCATCGGCAGTGAAATCGATTCTCTGACAGACATGACGGTCTCCATCTCAGGCGGCCTCGCGCTGGTCGGTGTCCGCTGCCTCGCCGGCATCGCGGGTGAGTTCGGTGAATGCCTCGGCCAGGCCGGCGCGCTGCACTTCCAGTTCGCGCAGCTGCAGGTCGGCGGCGAGCAGACGGCGCACCACGATTTCGGCTTCGTCCGACGTGATGTGCAGACGCTCGTTGTCCCGGCGCACCTCGCTGACCTCGGACCAGCCGCGCACCGTATCGATTGGTAGCGTACTGAGGCAGCGAATGCGCTTGAGCGCCACCCGCGCCCGCAGCTCTTCGACCGTGCCTTCGTGGATCATGCGGCCTTGCGCCATCACGCAGACGCGGTCGGCCAGTGCCTCGGCCTCCTCCAGATAATGCGTGGTCAGCAGTACCGAGCAGCCTTCGGCGAGCAGTTGACGGATCGCCGCCCACAGCTTCTGCCGTGCCTCGATATCCATGCCCACGGTGGGCTCATCCAGAAACAGCAGCTCGGGCCGGCCGCACAGCGCCAGCGCGAATTGCACGCGCCGCTGCTGGCCGCCGGAGAGCTTCGCGTAGGGACGCTTGAGCAGATCGCCGACGCCGGCCAGTTCGGCGGTTTCCGCCAGCGTGCGCGGTGCCGGGTAATAACTGGCGGTCAACCGCAGCAGCTCACCCACCCGCAGCGTGGGTGGCAGCTCGGCGTTCTGCAGCATCACGCCGATCCGCCGGCGCGCCTCGATCCGCTGCGGATCCCGCCCGAACAGTTCAACCGTGCCGGCATCGGCCCGGATCAACCCCAGCAGCAGGCCGATCGCCGTGGTCTTGCCAGCGCCGTTGGGGCCAAGCAGGGCCAGCAGCTCACCGCGTTGCAAGCGCAGGTCGGCACCGTCCAGCGCGATGAGTCGAGCATAACGTTTGATGGCACCGCCAAGGCGGGCAATTGGATCGTGGGTATGCGGCATGGGTAATCCTCCCGTGCCGCCCATCCTCCACGTTGCGGGCCTCCGCAGGCAGTCGCCGACGTCAGTCATCGGGGGTGACAGCCGTCACCACAGCTCGGGTACGGGGTTACGGCCGCCGGCAGCGCAAGGTATCCTGTGAGGACTGAAGCCGCCCGACTGGCATTGCGATGGCGGCGTGAAATGTCTGAAAACGTTGAGAAAGCGCCGTTCACCTGCGTTTTCCGTCACGCATTCACTAATGTAGCGTCCGTCTCCGGCATCGCACGCCGATCGGCGGAGCTACGGAGGATTCATCATGGGTATGATCAACCAGCTGCGCGAACTGCGCGAATTCGGCGGCAAGCCGCGGACCACCGGTCTGGACGATGCCAGCATCGAACGCATGGCAGCGAACGATCCGCTGCTGGGCCAGGCGATTGCCGATGCCGTGGCGCGCCATCGCGAGCTGCGGGCTGACTTGAGTGCGGCTGGTATGAGTGACTTCCTGAAACTGGACGAAGCCGAGCAGCTCGCCCAGGCGCAGGCCGGTTTCGTCAACTTCTACCCGGACGACGCGATCAGCCCGTACCTGCCGGCCGCCGCCCGCGGTCCGTGGATCGTCACGCTGAAAGGCGCCGTGGTGCACGACAACGGCGGCTACGGCATGCTCGGCTTCGGCCACAATGATCCGGCGATCCTCGCGGCGCTGAGCCGTCCGCAGGTCATGGCCAACGTGATGGCACCCAGCGTGTCGCAGCTGCGCTTTACCGCAGCGCTCGACAAGGAGCTCGGCCGCAACCGGGGCAGCAACCCGTACGCACGTTACATGTGCCTGAACTCCGGTTCCGAGTCGGTCTCGCTGGCCTGCCGCATCGCCGACGTCAATGCCAAGCTGATGACCGATGCCGATGGCCGCTACGCCGGACGCACGATCAAGCGGCTCGCGGTAAAGGGTGCATTCCACGGCCGCACCGACAAGCCGGCGCTGTATTCCGATTCCAGCCGCAAGACCTACCAGCAGCACCTGGCCAGTTACCGCCACGAAGACAGCGTGCTCACCATCGCCCCGTATGACATCGCGCAGTTGGAGGCGACATTCGCCGAAGCCGACAAGCACGGCTGGTTCATCGAGGCGATGTTCCTGGAGCCGGTGATGGGCGAAGGCGATCCGGGCCGCGCGGTGACGCCGGAGTTCTACAAGGCGGCGCGCGCGCTGACCGAGGCACACGGCACCTTGCTGCTGATCGACTCGATC
The DNA here is from genome assembly GCF_042657005.1 of Rhodanobacter terrae. NCBI lineage: Bacteria > Pseudomonadati > Pseudomonadota > Gammaproteobacteria > Lysobacterales > Rhodanobacteraceae > Rhodanobacter > Rhodanobacter terrae. Next base: position 241,623 of record NZ_JBHSNG010000003.1, on the reverse strand, counting down.
CAGGCTGGCCTGCGCGCACACGGCGTGCTGTCGATCACCGACTACCCGGGCTTCGAGAAGCTGCCGGCGCCGGACATGGAAGCCTTCTCCAAGGCGCTCAACGCCGGCCAGTATCCGCTGTCGGTGCTGGCGGTCAGCGAGCGCACTGCGGGCCTGTACCGCAAGGGTATCTACGGCAACACCATGACCGCGAACCCCCGCGCGCTGGACGTGGCGCTGGCCACGCTCGATCAGCTAAGCGATGGCGTACGCGACAACATCCGTGAGCGCGGCAAGGAATTCGTCGACAAGCTCAACGCGCTGAAAAACGAGCTGGGCGGCCTGATCACCAAGGTGCAGGGCACCGGTCTGCTGTTCTCCTGCGAGCTGGCTCCGGAGTACAAATGCTACGGCGCCGACTCCACCGAGGAGTACATGCGCGAGCACGGCGTCGGCGTGATCCATGGCGGGGTGAACTCGCTGCGCTTCACGCCGCACTTCAACGTCACCAGCGCCGAAATCGACCTGGTCGTGGCCCATGTGCGCAAGGCCTTGCTGGAAGGCCCGCGCAAGGCCACCGCCAAGGCCGAGGCCGCCTGAGCACCCGCTTGACAGTTCCCGGCTGCGGCGGCGCTCGACACGTTTCCGCAGCTGAATACTTCTTGCACGTCAGGGTTTGCCCACTCCCGTGGAGTTGCCGGCCGGCATAGACTGGCGCTGCCGGCAGCTGCCGGTCACCTAGGGAGGACTCAACGATGTCGATGTCACTACGTCTGCTTGCCGTCAGCGCCGCTTTCGCCTTCGCCGGCGCCACCTTCGCGGCAACGCCGCAGGCCGCCACCACGGCACCGGCCGCCAAGGCGCATACGGCGCAGCAGCAGCGCATGGTCGACTGCAGCAAGCAGGCCACCGGCAAGAAAGGCGAGGAGCGCAAGACCTTCATGAGCTCCTGCCTGAAGGGTGAAGGCATGGCGCCGGCCGCTGCCGCGCCAACGGCCAAGCAGACCCAGCAGGAAAAAATGAAGAGCTGCAACGCCGACGCCAAGACCAAGGCGCTCAAAGGCGCCGAGCGCAAGACGTTCATGAGCAGCTGTCTGAAGGGCGGCGCTGCCGCGATGCCGTAACCTCGCCGGCTGTACCGGCCCTGCACGCGCCCGCGTGGATCATGCGTGCGTGTGCAGGGCCGCTTCGCTAAGCTCCATGACTGTCGCGCGCGCTGCGCCATCGTTGAAGACAGTCGCATGAAGATCGTCGAAGTCGGTCATCCGCTGATCCAGCACAAGCTCGGCCTGATGCGCCGTGCCGGCATCAGTACCAAGGAATTCCGCGAGCTGGCCTCCGAAGTCGCCGCGCTGCTCACCTACGAAGCCACCAAGGACCTGGAAACCGTCGAGGAACAGATTCTCGGCTGGGCCGGCCCGCTGCGGGTGCACCGGATCAAGGGCAAGAAGATCACCATCGTGCCTATCCTGCGCGCAGGCCTGGGCATGCTGCCCGGCGTGCTCGGCATGATCCCGTCGGCGAAGGTCAGCGTGGTCGGCGTGCAGCGGGACGAACACACGCTGCAACCGATCGCCTACTACGAAAAACTCAGCGGCCGCATGGACGAACGCATCGCGCTGATCGTCGATCCGATGCTGGCTACCGCCGGCACCTTGATCGCCGCCGTAGACATGCTGAAAGCCGCGGGCTGCAAGCGCATCAAGGGTCTGTTCCTGGTCGCGGCGCCGGAAGGCCTCGAGCGCATCGAGGCGACGCATCCGGATATCGAGATCTACGCCGCGTCGATCGATGAACGCCTGAACGAGCACGGCTACATCCTGCCCGGCCTCGGGGACGCCGGCGACAAGATCTTCGGCACCAAGCAGTTGCCGGCAACCGACTGACCCAACGTCGGCAACGTAGGAGCCCGCTCGCGGGCGATGCCTTTGCTCTGATGATTGGATAGAAAAAATCAAAACAACAGCATCGCCCGCGAGCGAGCCCCTATCCGCCATGGTTCGCTTCACCGGCCGAAGCGGTCGGTCGCCTCCAGCAACTCGTGCACGTTGCCCGGCTCGAACGCGGAATGGCCGGCGTCCTGCACGATGCGCAGATCGGCCTCCGGCCACGCGCGATGGAGGTCCCACGCGCTGCGCAGCGGGCAGACCACGTCGTAACGGCCTTGCACGATCACCGCGGGAATATGGCGGATGCGATCGATGTTGCGCAGCAGCTGGTCGTCGTGTTCGAAGAAGCCTCCGTTGACGAAGTAGTGGCATTCGATGCGCGCGAATGCCAGCGCGAACTCGTCCTGGGCGCTGGATTCGATGTACGACTTGTCCTGCCACAAGAAGCTGGTGGCGCCTTCCCACACCGACCAGGCGCGGGCGGCATCGGTACGCGTCTTGGCATCGGCGCTGGTCAGGCGGCGGTGGTAGGCGCTCATCAGGTCGCCGCGCTCGACTTCGGGAATCGCGTTGAGATAGGTCTCCCAGGCGTCCGGATACAGTGCATCGCAGCCCTTCTGGTAGAACCATTCCAGCTCCCAGCGACGCAGCATGAAGATGCCGCGCAAGACCAGCTCGGTGACCTTGTCCGGATGCGTCTGCGCGTAGGCCAGCGCCAGCGTGGAGCCCCATGAACCGCCGAATACCTGCCAGCGCCCGATGCCCAGGTGACCGCGCACGCGCTCGATGTCGGCGACCAGGTCCCAGGTGGTGTTGTCAGTCAGCTCCGCATGCGGCGTGGACTTGCCGCAACCGCGCTGATCGAACAGCACGATGCGGTACACGGCCGGATCGAAGAAGCGCCGGCACTTCGGGTTGGTGCCGCCACCCGGGCCGCCGTGCAGGAACACCACCGGCTTGCCGTACGGGTTGCCGCTCTGCTCGTAGTACAGCGTGTGCAGCGCGGACACCTTGAGAAACCCACGATCGAAGGGCTCGATCTCGGGGTACAGCGAACGAAGCGGCGGCGACATGACGGCTCCTCAAGGCCAGCGGACGAGCCGACGAGGCTAGCACGAGGACGGTCTGGCGACCTTCAGTCGGCCTCGAACAGCTTGCCCGGATTGAGGATCCCGTTCGGGTCGAACACCCGCCGCACGCCCCGCATCAGCGCAATCTCGGCCTCGCTGCGGGTGCTTTCCAGATAGGCGCGCTTGACCAGGCCGATTCCGTGCTCGGCCGAAATGCTGCCGCCGTGGCGCTGCAAGGTGGCCGCCAGCAACTTGGTGACGTGCTCGCATTGCGCGATGAAGGCCTCCTCGGCCAGATCATCCGGACGCAGCACGTTGATGTGCAGGTTGCCGTCGCCGATATGGCCGAACCAGACCACCTCGACCTGCGGATATTCGCGCGCCAGCAGTGCCTGCATCTCGTGCAGGAACGCCGGCACCGCGCTGATCCGCACCGACACGTCATTCTTGTAGGGTCGCCGCGGCGCCAGACTCTCGGTAATGCCTTCGCGCAGCCGCCACAGCGCAGCCGCCTGCGCTTCGCTTTGCGCGATCACGCCGTCGCTGACCCAGCCCTGCTCCAGCGCATGCTCGAACGCGGCCAGGGCGGCGTCCTGCGCCGCCCCGTCGGCGGCGTCGAACTCGGTCACCACGTAATACGGATAATCGCCGTCGATGGCGCGCTGCGCTCCATGCACAAGCACGTGCTCCAGCGCGCGATCGGTAAAGAACTCGAACGCCTGCAACGTCAGGCGCGCGCGAAACAGGGCGAACACCTGCATCAGCGCATCCATGTCCGGCAGCGCCAACAGCATGACCTGCGACGGCGGCGGCAGATCGGTCAGCCTCAACGTGGCTTCCACCATGATGCCCAGCGTACCCTCCGAGCCGATCATCAGCTGGCGGAAATCGTAGCCGCTGGAGTTCTTGATCAGGCCGCGATTGAGTTCGAGCAGCTCGCCGTTGCCGGTGACTACCTTCAGCCCGGCGATCCACTCGCGCGTGTTGCCGTAACGGATCACCCGGATGCCGCCGGCATTGGTGGCGATATTGCCGCCGAGCGAACACGAACCACGGGCGGCGAAATCGACCGGATAGAGCAGGCCATGGCTGCGGGCAGCTTCATGCACGTTCTGCAGGACGATGCCCGGCTGCACGGTGAGCGTGCGATCGACCGCGTCGAAATCCAGCACGCGGTTCATCCGCTCCAGGCTCAGTACCAGTTCGCCATTGGCCGCGACCGCACCGCCAGAGAGGCCGGTCCGGCCGCCGGACGGCACGATGGCGACCTGTTGCTCGTTCGCCCAGCGCACGATCGCCTGCACTTCGTCCACGCCGGCCGGCAGCGCAACCGCCAGCGGCGCCGGCGTCCAGCGGCGGGTCCAGTCGCGACCGTAATGTTCCAGGTCGCCCGGCGCGGTGAGCAGGCGCAGGTCGGGCAGTCGACGGGACAGTTCGGCAAGACGGGGGTCGGACATGCTGGGCTCCGGGATATCCCGGCAAGCCTGCCAGCCGCGTCGCCTCGCGTCCAGTGTTGCAACGCCGCAAATCGTCTCCGGCTCTGGCATAGTAGGCGTCCCTCCCTGCCCGGACCGCCGCATGCAAACCTCCTACCCCCGCCGAGACATCAAGGTATTGCTGCTGGAGGGCGTCAGCGCCAGCGCGGTCGAGAACTTTCATCACGCCGGATACAGCCAGGTCGAGCTGCATGCCAAATCGCTGCCGGAAGCCGAGCTGAAGGCACGCATCGCCGACGCGCACATCGTCGGCATCCGCTCGCGCACCCAGCTCAACGAGGATGTGCTGGCACAGGCCAAACGCCTGATCGCGGTGGGCTGCTTCTGCATCGGCACCAACCAGGTGGATCTGAACGCCGCGAGAAAACTCGGCGTGCCGGTATTCAATGCGCCCTACTCCAATACCCGCAGCGTGGCCGAACTGGTGATCGCCGAGGCGATCATGCTGTTACGCGGCATCCCGCAGAAGAACGCGCTATGCCATCGCGGCGGCTGGACCAAGTCGGCCAGCGGCAGCTACGAGACGCGCGACAAGGTGCTCGGCATCGTCGGTTACGGCCACATCGGCACCCAGGTCGGCGTGCTGGCGGAGAGCCTGGGCATGCGGGTGATCTTCCACGACATCGAAACCAAGCTGTCGCTGGGCAATGCCCGTGCGGTTTCCAGCCTGAACGAGCTGCTGGAGCGCGCCGACGTGGTCACCTTGCACGTGCCGGAAACCCCCGCCACACAGATGATGATCAAGCGCGAGCAGCTCGCCAGGATGCGCACGGGCGCGATGCTGATCAACGCCTCGCGCGGCAGTGTGGTGGATATCGGGGCGCTGGCCGCGGCGCTGCGCGACGGCCATCTGGCCGGTGCCGCGGTGGACGTTTTCCCGGTCGAGCCGAAGGGCAACGACGATGCCTTCGTCTCCCCGCTGATTGGCATGGACAACGTGATCCTCACGCCGCACATCGGCGGCAGCACGCTGGAGGCGCAGGACAATATCGGCATCGAAGTCGCCAGCAAGCTGATCCGCTACAGCGACAACGGATCCACCTTGTCGGCGGTGAATTTCCCCGAAGTCACCCTGCCCGAGCATCCGAACAGCCGTCGCCTGCTGCATATCCATCGCAACGTGCCTGGCACGCTGTCGCGCATCAACGACCTGTTCTCGGCCGGCAACATCAACGTCGACGCGCAGTTCCTGCAGACCGACAGCGAAGTGGGTTACGTGGTGATCGACGTGAGCGCCGATACGCAGCAGGCCAACGGGCTGAAAGAACAGCTGGCGGCGATTCCGGGCACCTTGCGCAGCCGCGTGCTGTATTGAGCGGCAAGACATGTAGGAGCCCGCTGGCGGGCGATGCTTCTGCTCTGAAAAAACAAGCAAGAGCATCGCCCGCCAGCGGGCTCCTACGAAAGGTCTGACATAAAAAAACGACAACGGCACCCGAGGGTGCCGTCACGATTGCATTACCGAATTGGTCGGGGCGGCCGGATTTGAACCGACGACCCTCTGCCCCCCAGGCAGATGCGCTACCAGGCTGCGCTACGCCCCGACTGTCCGGCAAGACGACTAGTCTAGCAGCTCACCGGGCCATGCCGGAAGCCATGCTCGAGCACGCGGTGCTCAGCGGCGCAGAAGAGTCAGCACTTCTTCCAGTTCCATCCGCACCTGACGCACGATCTGGTGCGAGATGCTGGCCTCCATCCGGGCCTGCGGGCCTTCCAGCCGCGCACGCGCGCCGGTGATGGTGAAGCCCTCGTCGTACAGCAGCGAGCGGATCTGGCGGATCATCAGCACGTCGTGGCGCTGATAGTAGCGGCGGTTGCCGCGGCGCTTGACCGGATTGAGCGCGGGAAATTCCTGCTCCCAGTAGCGCAATACGTGGGGCTTCACACCGCACAACTCGCCCACCTCACCGATGGTGAAGTAGCGCTTGGCCGGAATGGCAGGCAGTTCGGTGTTATTCCCTTGATCCAGCATAACCTTCGACTCTTACCTTGAGTTTTTGTCCCGGTCGGAACGTCACCACGCGGCGAGCGGAGATCGGAATCTCCTCACCGGTCTTCGGGTTGCGTCCCGGCCGCTGGTTCTTCAGCCGCAGATCGAAGTTGCCGAAACCCGACAACTTCACCTGTTCACCGTTTTCCAGTGCTCCCCTGACGACCTCGAAATAGGCGTCCACGAATTCCTTGGCCTCACGCTTGTTGAGGCCCACGTCGAGGAAAAGCCGCTCGGCCATTTCCGCCTTGGTCAGCGCCATTTCATCCTCGCAGCTTTGCCTTGCATGTTTGCTCCAACGCAGCGACCGCTTCGCGTACGCAGCGGTCCGCGTCGTCGTCAGTAAGCGTGCGTGAAGCGTCCTGTAAAATCAAGCCCATAGCGAGGCTTTTTCGGCCGGCGTCGACCCCCTTGCCGCTGTAGCGGTCGAACAGCCGCAATTCCTGCAGCCACGGGCCGAGACTGCCGCGAACGGCCTGCTCAATCTGTGACCAGTTGACCCCTTCCGGCAGATCCATCGCGATGTCCCGCCGCACCGCCGGGAATCGGGGCACCGGGCGCGCCAGCGGCAGGCGGCGCGCCAACAGCGGCTCCAGCGTCAGCTCCAGCACATGCACGTCGGCACCAAGATCCAGCGTCCTGGCCAATTGCGGATGCACCGCACCGAGATAACCCACGGTTTCGCCATCGCGGACGACGCGCGCCCCGCGCCCCGGATGCAACCAGGCCGGTAGGCCATCGGCATGCACCGACCAGCGCTGCGGCTCGCCGCCCCAGGCGATCAGCGCATCCAGGTCACCCTTGAGATCGTGGAAATCCAGCTGGCGGGACGGCTCGCCCCATTGCTCGGCGCGCGCGTCGCCACAGGCAACGACCGCGACGCTCGGCGTTTCGACCGGTGGATCGCCCGCCGCAAATACTCGCGCCAGCTCGAACATCCTCACCCGTTCCTGCTGGCGGGCACGGTTGTGACGCAAGGCCTCGATCAGACCCGGCAGCAGCGAAGGACGCATGATGGCCAGATCGGCGGACAACGGATTGGCCAGCGGTACCAGCCGTTCGGTGAAACCCCAGCGCGCCAGCAACTCGGCGGACAAGAACGACAGGTTCACCGCCTCGTGGTAGCCGCGTGCGGCCAGTTGCTCGCGCAACGCCAGCTCGTTGATGCGCGCCTCCGGCTCGATGGCCAGCGCCAGCGCGCCGGCCGGCGAATGCGTGGGAATGTTGTCGTAACCGAAGATGCGCGCGACTTCCTCGATCAGGTCTTCCTCGCGCTCGATGTCGAAACGACTGCTCGGCGCGGTGATCTGCCAACCGTCGGCGATCACTTCCACCCGCATGCCCAGCGCAGTGAAGATGCGCGCCACTTCCGCATCGGCAACGTCCGCCCCCAGCACGCGCTTGAGACGCGCGCGACGCAGCGTCACGGCGGCCGGCCTCGGCAGATCCGCGACGTGTTCCGCAACCAGCACCGGACCGGCGTGGCCGCCGGCAATCGCCAGCACCAGTTCGGTAGCGCGCTCCAGCGCGCGGCGCGGCAGTTCCGGATCGACGCCGCGCTCGAAGCGGTGCGAGGCATCGGTGTGCAGGCCCAGCTTGCGCGCGCGTCCCATGATCGCCGACGGCGCGAAATGCGCCGACTCCAGGAAAATATTGCGGGTGGCGTCGGTGACGCGCGAGTCGAAGCCGCCCATCACGCCGGCCACGGCGAGTGGCTTGTGCTCGTCGGCAATCAGCACGAAGCCCTCGTCCAGCTTTGCCGTGCTGCCGTCCAGCAGCTTCAACGTCTCGCCCGCGCGCGCATGGCGCACCACGATGTCGCCTTGCAACGTGTCGTTGTCGAACGCATGCAGCGGCTGACCCAGCTCCAGCATGACGTAGTTGGCGATGTCGACCATCGCGCTGATCGGGCGCAGGCCGGAACGACGCAGCCGCTCGGCCAGCCACAGCGGGGTCCGCGCAGCCGGGTCGATACCTTCGACGACGCGACCGAGGTAACGCGGCGCGTCCTTGCCGGCTTCCAGCCGGATGCCGCGGCATGCTTCGCTGGTTACCGCTGCAGCGACCTGTGCCGGCACTTTGACCGCACTGCCGAACAGCGCCGCGACGTCATGCGCGAGACCGACCAGGCCCAGGCAATCGGGACGGTTCGGGGTGAGCTTCAGCTCGATGCTTGCATCGGGCAGCCCCATATAGTCGGCCAGCGACAGGCCCACCAGCGCATCGGGCGGCAGTTCGAGCAAGCCGGAAGCATCGGTGTCGATGCCCAGCTCCTTGGCCGAGCACAGCATGCCGAACGACTCGACGCCACGCAGTTTCGCCGCCTTGATCGACATGCCGCCGGGCAGGAGCCCAAGTGCCCCGGAGGCCATGGATGGCCGGGAGGGGCCACCAGGCAGGCTCGCACCCACCATGGCCAGCGGCACCTTGATGCCGACGCGCGCATTCGGTGCGCCGCAGACGATCTGCAGCAGCCCGGCTTGCCCCGCGTCGACCATGCACACTTGGAGACGATCGGCTTCGGGATGCTTTTCGGCGGCGACTATCTCGGCCACCACCACGCCGGCAAGGCCTTCGCCCAGCGCAGTGAGCTCTTCAACTTCCAGTCCGGCCATGGTCAACGCATGGGCCAGTGCGGCACGGTCGGCCTTGATCTCGACCAGTTCGCGCAGCCAGTTCTCTGAAAATTTCATCGGTCTCGTTCCTGCCTTCGGTTACGCGAACTGCTTCAAGAAGCGCAGATCGTTCTCGAAGAACGCGCGCAGGTCGGAGACGCCGTAACGCAGCATCGCGAAACGCTCCACGCCCAGACCGAAGGCGAAGCCGCTGTAGCGCTCCGGATCGATGCCGCAGTTCTCGAGCACGTTCGGATGCACCATGCCGCAGCCGAGTACCTCCAACCAGCGAGTGGAGCCGTCCTCTGCGTCCCAGCGGATGTCCACCTCGGCCGAGGGCTCGGTGAACGGGAAATAGCTGGGGCGAAAGCGCATCTCGAAATCGCGCTCGAAGAAGGCACGGATGAATTCGGCCAGCGTGCCTTTCAGGTCGGCCATGCTGGAGGTCTCGTCGACCAGCAGGCCCTCGATCTGGTGGAACATCGGCGAATGGGTCTGGTCCGAATCGCTGCGGTAGACCTTGCCCGGCGCGATGATGCGTATCGGCGGCTGCCGTCCTTTCATGGCGCGAATCTGCACCGGCGACGTATGCGTACGCAGCAGGCGCCCGTCGCCGAAATAGAAGGTGTCGTGCATCGCACGCGCAGGATGGTGCGGCGGGAAATTCAGCGCCTCGAAGTTGTGCCAGTCGTCCTCGATCTCCGGGCCGTCGGCACGCTGGTAACCGAGCCGCGCGAAGATCGCGGAGATACGCTCGAGCGCACGCGTGATCGGATGAATGCCTCCGCGCTCGCCGTCGCGACCAGGCAGGGTGACGTCGAGCCGCTCGGAGGCGAGGCGGCTATCCATCTCGGCCTGCTCCAGCACCTGCTTGCGCGCCGCCAGCGCATCGGCGAGACGGTCCTTGACCCGGTTCACCTCGGCGCCACGCGCCTTGCGTTCGTCCGGCGCCAGCGCGCCGAGCGCCTTCAGCGCCGCGGTGACGATGCCGCTCTTGCCCAGCAGGCCGACGCGCAACGCGTCAAGCGCTTCCAGCGTGTCGGCCTTGTCGATATCAGTCAGCGCCTGCGCGGCGCGGCTGTCCAGGTCATCCATCGATGCGATTCCGGTTTGTTCCAGGGGAATCGGGAATCGGGAATCGGGAATCGGAACAGCGGCGCTCACACGCGTTGCCATTCCCCATTCCCCATTCTCCATTCCCCACCAACAAAAACGGGGAGAAGGCTGTGGCCTTCTCCCCGCTTGCTCCACATCATAGCGTGCTGACGCAGCAGCGCCCGACGATCAAGCGGCCAGACTGGCCTTCGCTTTCTCGGCGATCACTTCAAACGCCTTGATGTCGTGCACGGCGATGTCTGCCAGCACCTTGCGGTCGACCGTGATGCCGGCCTTGCTCAGGCCATTGATCAGGCGGCTGTAGGACAGACCGAACATGCGAGCCGCGGCGTTGATACGGACGATCCACAGCGCACGGAACTGACGCTTGCGCTGCTTGCGGCCGATATAAGCGTACTGACCAGCCTTGATAACGGCCTGGTTGGCAACGCGGAAGACCTTGCGGCGGGCGTTGTAATAGCCCTTGGCACGACCGATAACTTTCTTGTGACGACGACGGGCGGTAACGCCACGCTTTACACGAGCCATGGTTTATCTCCTCGCCTTACAAGTACGGCAGCATGCGCGCTACACCGGGGGTGTCGCACGCTTTGAGGTGGTTCTTGGCACGCAGGCCACGCTTCATCTTGGTCGACTTCTTGGTCAGAATGTGCGACTTGAATGCGTGGCCGCACTTGATCTTGCCCGACGCGGTCTTGCGAAAACGCTTCGCCGCCGCCCGGTTGGTCTTGATCTTGGGCATGGAATGCTCCTTGTATGGGGCCCGCCAGCACGGCGGCCCCGGTTTCTGACTGATCTGGCGGCAACCCCGGGGGGTCACGCTTTCCGTCCTGCCACGATCGGTGCACGACCCATCCTGCGGGTCGAACCGATGATTATACGGAGTTCACCACCCGGATACCAGTAGGAGCGCACCCTGTGCGCGATTGCTCCGAGACCAAAACACAGGGACATCGCGCACAGGGTGCGCTCCTGCCGGGAGCAACCGGCGCCTGCGGCGCCGTGGTGCCTATTTCTTCTTGGGGCCGATCATCATGACCATTTGGCGCCCTTCCAGCCGGGGAAACGACTCGATCTGGCCGTTCTCGCCGACGTCCTCCTGGATCTTCTTGGCCAGGTTCTGACCAAGGTCCTGATGCGACATCTCGCGACCGCGGAAACGGATGGTGACCTTGACCTTGTCGCCCTCTTCCAGGAAGCGAAGCATGTTGCGCAGCTTGATCTGGTAGTCGCCCACGTCCGTGACCGGACGGAATTTCACTTCCTTGATCTCGACCTGCTTCTGCTTCTTCTTGGCGGCTTGCGCCTTCTTCTGGGCTTCGAACTTGAACTTGCCGTAATCCATGATGCGGCAGACCGGCGGATCGCCGTTCGGCTGAATCTCGACCAGGTCCATGCCGGCTTCCTGGGCCAGTGCCAGTGCCTCGTCACGGGTCAGGATGCCGAGCTGTTCCGCCTCGGCGCCAATCACACGAACCCGCGGAACGCGGATTTCCAGGTTACGACGGTTGCCCTTGTTGTCGGTGGTAGCGATACCACGATCCTCCAGAAGAAGTAATGAAACTGACCGCTCGGCGCTCAGCGCCGGGTTTCGGTCACCAGTCGCTCAACGAAATCGGCCAACGGCATGCTGCCCAGATCCTCGCCCGAGCGGGTACGCACGGAAACCGCACCGGTCTCTTTCTCGCGATCGCCGACCACAAGCAGATAAGGCACTTTCTGCATCGTATGCTCGCGGATTTTATAGCCGACTTTCTCGTTGCGCAAATCCGATTGTACCCGGAAACCTTTGTCGACAAGGGTTTGCGTCACCTGGGCGACGTAATCGGCCTGAGCGTCGGTGATATTGAGCACCACCGCCTGTATCGGAGCCAGCCACGCCGGCAGCAGACCGGCATGATGCTCGATCAGAATGCCGATGAAACGCTCCATCGAGCCCACGATCGCCCGGTGCAGCATCACCGGATGCTGTTTATGCGAGTGCTCGTCCACGTACTCGGCGTCGAGGCGCTCGGGCATCATGAAGTCGACCTGCATGGTACCGACCTGCCAGGCACGGCCGATCGAATCCTTGAGGTGGTACTCGATCTTGGGCGCGTAGAACGCGCCCTCGCCCGGCAACTCCTCCCACTCCACGCCGGCCGCACGCAATGCGCGGCGCAGCATTTCCTCGGTGCGGTCCCAGAACTCGTCCGAGCCGATGCGCTTGTCCGGCCGCAGCGCCAGCTTGATCGCCAGATCCGTGAAGCCGAAGTCGGCATAGACCTTCATCGCCTGCAGATGGAATGCCGTGACTTCGGCCTCGACCTGCTCGGGCGTGCAGAAAATGTGGCCGTCGTCCTGGGTGAACGCACGTACGCGCATAATGCCGTGCAGCGCACCGGACGGTTCGTTGCGGTGGCAGCCGCCGAATTCGCCGTAGCGTATCGGCAGCTCGCGGTAGCTGTGCAGGCCGGTGTTGAACACCTGCACGTGACCGGGACAGTTCATAGGCTTCAGCGCGTAGGTGTGCTTCTCCGACTCGGTGAAGAACATGTTCTCGGCGTAGTTGTCCCAATGCCCGGACTTCTTCCACAGCGACACATCCAGCACCATCGGACAGCGCACTTCCTGATAACCGCTCTTGCGGTACACGCCACGCATGTATTGCTCGACCTGCTGCCAGATCGCCCAGCCGTTCGGGTGCCAGAACACCATGCCCGGACTCTCTTCCTGCTGATGGAACAGGTCGAGCTGCTTGCCGATCTTGCGATGGTCGCGCTTCTCGGCCTCTTCGAGCTGGTACAGGTAGGCCTTCAGGTCCTTGTCGTTGAGCCACGCCGTACCGTAGATGCGGCTCAGCATGGCGTTGTCGGAATCGCCACGCCAATAGGCGCCCGCCACTTTCATCAGCTTGAACGCACGCAGCTTGCCGGTGTTGGGCACATGCGGACCTCGGCACAGATCGGTGAACTCGCCCTGCGAATACAGCGACAGCGGCTCGTCGGACGGAATCGACTCGATGATTTCGGCCTTGTAGTTCTCGCCTATGCCGCGGAAGAACGCCACGGCCTCATCGCGCGATTTCACGCTGCGCGTCACCGGCAGTTGTTCGGCGACGATCTTCTCCATCTCCGCCTCGATCTTGGGCAGATCATCCGGCGTGAACGGCCGCTCGTAGGCGAAGTCGTAATAGAAACCGTTGTCGATCACCGGGCCGATCGTGACCTGGGCGCCTGGATACAGGCGCTGCACGGCCTGACCCATCAGATGCGCGGTGGAGTGGCGCAGGATTTCCAGCGCCTCCGGGCTCTTGTCGGTGACGATCTGCAGGCTGGCATTGTGCGCGATCGAAAAACCGGCATCGACCAGCTTGCCGTCGACCTTGCCGGCCAGGGTCGCCTTGGCCAGACCGGCGCCAATCGAGGCGGCCACGTCCTGCACGGTAACGGGATGATCGAACGGCCGCTTGCTGCCGTCGGGTAGCGTGATTTCAATCATGGGAACCATTCTCTGAAAAGCAAAAAAGGGCATCCGCCCTTCTTCGAAAAATACCAAGGCGTGGTGGGATCAGCAGTGGAGGACGGTAGTTGCCATGTCGCACGCTCGGCCGGCGCGGAGCGCGAGCCACCTGGGTCTTGTGGATGATGTCGAAACGCTAGTTTAGCCCAGATCGGCTGTCAATCCTCGCCAATACAGCCGTGCGGGCAAGTCGTCAGCGAAATGAAACCCGCTGCGAAACATTCACGGCGTGGCATCGCGACTTCAGAATGGCTTGGCAATCACCAGAAAGACCACCGCAAGCAGCAACAGCACCGGCAGTTCATTGATCCAACGCAAGGCCCGCGACGACGGCAACGTACCGCCAGCGGCCTTGCGCTTGAGCAGACGGCCGCACCAGATGAAATACGCGAGCAGCACGGCGACCAGGGTGAGCTTGGCGTCGATCCAGTGCATGCCTGCGGCCACGTTCGGCAACGTTGCGGGAAACACCCGCCAGCCCTGCCACAGCACCAGCCCGAATACGAACGCGATGCCGAACATGTTGTGGCCGAATTTGTACAACCGCCGTCCCATCAATTGCAGCCGCGCTTGTACCGCGGGCTCGTTCGCCGTCTCGGCCATATTCACCAGGATCCGCGGCAGATAGAACACCGTGGCCATCCAGGCGATGACGAACACCAGATGCAAGGATTTGATCAACAGATAAGTCATGGCGACCACACGCGGCCGCTGCGGCACGCAGCAGTTCCATGATAACCCGCTCCCGGCGGTTCGCACGACGCTGCGACGTTCAGTCCTTCACGACACCCATGCGCTCCAGCAGCGCCCCGAGCAGGCGCTCCTGGAGTGCCGCGTCGAGCGGCGCATCGTGGCGATCGGTCAGCTGGAAGAAATCCTCCACGCGCTCGCCGAACGTCGCGATGCGCGCGTCATGCACACGTACCCCTGCGTGCAACATGATCTGTGCCACCGCAGCCAGCAGGCCGGGGCGATCCGTGCCGACCAGGGCCAGCTGGGTACGATCGCCGGCGGCATGGAAACTGATCTTCGGCGTCATCTGGAAATGCTTCTGATGACGCGACATGCCGCGCTTGCTCGGCTGCACGCCGGCGGACTGCGTCAGCGCACGTTGCAGTCGCTGCTGCAGCTCTTCCGCGCGCCCCGCGCCGACCGGCTGCTGGCTGTCCGCGTCCAGCAGCAGGAACGTATCGAAAGCCATGCCGGTCGACGAGCTGAGGATGCGCGCCTCCATCACCGAAAAGCGCAAACGATCCAGCACCGCCGTGACGGTGGCGAACAAGCCATCCCGATCAGGCGTGTAGACGAACAGCTCGGTACTGCCGCGTACCGACAATGGGTGCACCACAACTAATGGCACCGCACCGTTCGCACGCAGGATCGCACTGGTCTGCCAGGCGATCTGCTCGGGCCGGTGGCGCAGGAAACTGAGCTGCGGGAACTCGGCCCAGAGTCGCACCACATCGGCCTCCGCGTAGCCTTCGTTCATCAGCAGGGCCAGCGCGTATTCGGAGCACTCATGCACGCGCACGCCGATATCGCGCGGCAGCTCCACGTCGCTGCGCAACGCGTAGCGGGTGGCGACACAAAGATCGGACAGCAGCCGATCCTTCCAGCCATTCCACAGCCGCGGACTGGTGCCGATGATGTCGGCGATGGTCAACAGGTACAGCTGGCCGAGCCGCTCGCGCTCACCGACCACTTCGGCGAACCGATGCACCACGTCGGGGTCGGTGATGTCCTGACGCTGCGCGGTGGTGCTCATCAGCAGATGCCAGCGCACCAGCCAGGCGACCCGCTCGACGTCGCCCGGCGGCAAGCCCAACCGCGCGCAGAATATGCGCGCATCCTGCTCGCCCAGCATCGAGTGATCGCCACCACGGCCTTTCGCGATGTCATGGAACAGCGCCGCCAGCAGCAGCACCTCGGGCTTGGGCAGACTGGCCCAGACTTCGCAGCCCAGCGGGAATTCGCGCTGCGCCGCCGGGTCGGCAAAGCGCGCCATGTTGCGCAGTACGCGCAAGGTGTGTTCGTCGACCGTGTAGACATGGAACAGGTCGTATTGCATGCGCCCGAACACCTTGCCGAACGCGGGCAGGATCGCCGCCAGCAGGCCGTGCCGGTTCATTCGCCACAACGCCTCGACCGCGGGCGCCCCGCGGCGCAGCAGCCGCAGGAAGGCTGCCAGCACAGCATCGTCATCCGCCAGCGCGTCGCCGTGTACGGCCGTGGCCTGATGGATACGCCGCATCGTCTCGGCACTGAAGCCGACTACGCCCGGTTGATCCAGCCGTGTGATGAAGATCTCCACCAGCGCGGCCGGCCGCCGCATGAACAGCTGCGGATCGCGCGCCGCCAGGCGCGAGCCGTAGCGCAGGAACTCGGTCCCGACCGGCCGGGCCTCGCCCGGCGCCTCCAGCATTTCCACGAAGCGCTCGGCCACCTGCACGCCGAGCCGCTCGACCTGACTGGCCGCGCGGTAATAACCCTGCATGAATTGCTCGACGCCGAGGTTTTTCTCGTGCTCGTCCTCGAAACCCAGGCGGGCGGCCAACGCCCGCTGATAGTCGAACAGCAGCCGCTCCTCGGGCCGGCCGGCCTCCAGATGCAGCGCGTAGCGATAACGCCGCAAGGTGGCTTCGGACTGCTCCAGCGCGGCCAGCTCGGCCGGATCGAGCAGCCCTTCGGCCACCATGCCGGGCAGATCGTCCACATGCGCCAGGCGCCGCGCCATCCAGCGCAGCGAATCGAGCGTGCGCAGACCGCCGGGGCCGTCTTTGAGGTTGGGTTCGAGGTTGTAGGCCGTGTCGTCGTAGCGGGCGTGCCGGGCATCGCGTTCGGCCAGCCGTGCGGCCAGGTATTTCTGCGGCGGCCATAACTCGGGATCATCGACAATCGCACGCAGGCGGGCATCGAACGCCGGATCGCCCGCGAGCCGCCGCGCATCCAGCAAGCTGGTGAACACGCTGGCGTCCTGCGCCGCCAGCGCCCGGCATTGCGCCGGATCGCGCACGGCATGGCCGACCTTCAGGCCGATGTCCCACAAGGTGGCAAAGAACTGTTCCAGCGCGCGCAGCCGCGTCGGCTCGGGTGCCTTCACCAGCGCCAGCAGGTCCACATCGGAATAAGGAAACAGCAGGCCGCGACCAAAGCCGCCGACGGCGAACAGCGTCGTCTCGACGACTTCGCCCAGGCAGGCGGTCCATACATGCGCCACCACCCGCTCGACCGACTCGCCGCGCCGCCGAGCCAACGCGCTGGCATCGACGCCATCGCGAAATGCGGTGGCCAGCGCGCGGTCGACATCGCCCAGCAATTGCCGCAAGGCACGGCGCGCCTCAGTGGAAACACCCGAACGCGGCACCGCCACAGGCAGGCGCGGCAGCGGCGGCAAGGTGACAGAGTGGGTCGACGACATGACTGAGCGACTCTCCGAACACGCCGGTAGGAGCCCGCTGGCGGGCGATGCTTTTGCTTTGAATCTCCCCTACCCAACCATTTTAAAGCAAGAGCATCGCCCGCCAGCGGGCTCCTACCGGCAAGAGAAAGGGGCGGCTTATCCTCGCACGATCAGGCATCCGGCCACGCCGTGAGTATCTCGTAGCCGTCGTCGGTCACCGCGATGGTGTGCTCCCACTGCGCCGACAACGAATGGTCTTTGGTCACCACGGTCCAGCCATCGGGCAATTGCTTGGTCTGCGGCTTGCCGGCATTGATCATCGGCTCGATGGTGAAAGTCATGCCCTTCTTCAGCTCGACGCCGGTACCGGGCTTGCCGTAGTGCAGCACCTGCGGTTCGTCGTGATAAACCTTGCCGATGCCATGGCCGCAGTACTCGCGCACGACGCTGAAACCGGCCGCCTCGGCGTGCTGCTGGATGGCATGGCCGACATCGCCCAGGGTAGCGCCGGGGCGAACCGCCTGGATGCCGCGCATCATCGCCTCGAACGTGGTGTCCACCAGCCGCCTGGCCAGCACCGACGGGGTGCCGGCGATGTACATGCGGCTGGTGTCGCCGTGCCAGCCGTCCTTGATCACGGTGACGTCCAGATTGACGATGTCGCCGTCCTTCAGCACCTTGCCCTCGTTCGGAATGCCATGGCAGATCACATGGTTGACCGAGGTGCACAGCGTCTTGGGAAACCCGTGGTAGCCGATGTTCGCCGGGATCGCCTTCTGCACATTGACGATGTGCTCGTAGGCGCGCCGGTCCAGCTCTTCAGTGGTGACGCCGGGTTTGACGTATTCCTTGAGCATGGCCAGCACTTCGGCCGCCAGCTTGCCGGCGACGCGCATGCCTTCGAGGTCTTCGGGGGATTTCAGGGTAATGGCCATGGATTCCACTTCATATGGCGGCAGAGGCCCGGCGGTTCAACGCAGAATCCACCGGCAACTTGCCGCGCCGCCGGCGCACCGGCTATAATTTCGGAGTTTTGCTGATCTGACCTACCCGTTTTGACGGACGGCCAGCGCAAAGCGAACCGGGATTGTAACCCTCAGCGGTACAACACCCAAACCAACGCCACACACGCATCGGCACCGCCTTCGGGGTGCTGCGGCACGCCCACCAGGAGAATCGGGCGAGTCGCGGTCGAAGCCGGGGATGCGTGGAGGTCCCAACCCCCAGGCCTTTCAAGGCCCATGCAAGGAGTTACACCCATGGCACAAGTCACCATGCGTCAGATGCTCGAAGCCGGCGTCCATTTCGGTCACCAGACCCGTTACTGGAACCCCAAGATGGCCCCGTACATCTTCGGTGCGCGCGGCAAGATCCACATCATCAATCTCGAAAAGACCCTGCCGCTGTTCACCGACGCGATGAATTTCCTGTCGGCGCTGGCGCAGAAGCGCGGCACCGTGCTGTTCGTCGGCACCAAGCGTTCGGCCCGTGAGCCGCTGGCCGAAGAGGCCGCACGTGCCGGCATGCCGTTCGTCACCTCGCGCTGGCTCGGCGGCATGCTGACCAACTTCCGCACCGTCAAGCAGTCTGTGTCGCGGCTGAAGGAGCTGGAAGCGGCCGAGACCGACGGCAGCTTCGAGAAGCTGGTCAAGCACGAAGTGCTGGCCCGTCGCCGTGAGCGCGACAAGCTGCAGGCCTCGCTGGGCGGCATCAAGGAAATGAACCGCCTGCCCGATGCGCTGTTCGTGATCGACATCGGCCACGAAGACATCGCCGTACAGGAAGCCAAGAAGCTCGGCATCCCGGTGATCGCCGTGGTCGACACCAACTACAACCCGGAACTGGTCGACTACGCCATCCCGGGCAACGACGACGCGATCCGCGCGATCCAGCTGTACGCCCGCGCCGCCGCCGACTCGATCCTCGAAGGCAAGGCTGCCGCGCCGGCCGCCGCCCAGGGCGACGCGAACGATTTCGTCGAACTGGACGAGGAAGGCAACCCGGTCGCCAAGATCGACCGCAAGCCGGCCCCGCGCCGCGACGCCGCTCCGCGCAAGAGCGCCCCGCGCCGCGAAGGCAGCCGTGATGGTGGCCGCGGTCCGCGCAACGACGGCGCGCCCGCCGCCAAGTAAGCGTCACGGCGGCGTTCGCCCGCCGCCGCATCCGCAAGCGATAACCGCGTGGCGGCGCTCGGGCGCCGCCACGCAACCAAAGCATTAGAGGACTACCGATGAGCAATATTTCCGCCCAACTGGTCAAGGAACTGCGTGAGCGGTCCGGCGCCGGCATGATGGAATGCAAGAAGGCGCTGGTCGAGAACAACGGCGACATCGACGCTGCGATGGAATGGCTGCGCAAGTCCGGCCTGGCCAAGGCCGACAAGAAGGCCAGCCGCATCGCCGCCGAGGGCCGCATCGTCGTCGCCCAGAAAATCGGCAAGGCCGTGCTGGTCGAGATCAACTGCGAGACCGATTTCGTCGGCAAAGACGCCAGCTTCCTGAAGTTCAGCGACACCGTCGCCGACGTCGCGCTGAACTCCGGAGCGACCGACATCGACGCGCTGAAGGCCGCCGCTTATCCGGGCGCCAGCAACGTCGAGGAAGCCGCCAAAACCCTGATCGCCACCATCGGCGAGAAGATCGACGTGCGTCGCCTGGCCGTCGTCGAGACCGACGGCGTGATCGGCAGCTATGTCCACGGCGGCCGCATCGGCGTGCTGGTAGCGCTCAAGGGTGGCTCCGAGGATCTGGCCAAGGGCATCGCGATGCATGTCGCCGCGATGAACCCGGCGCATATCCGCGCCGAAGACGTACCCGCCGAATTCCTGGCCAAGGAAAAAGAGATCGCGCTGAGCTTGATGTCCGACAAGGAAAAGGCCAAGCCAGCCGAGATTCTGGAGAAGATCATCGCCGGCAAGATCCACAAGATCGTGTCCGAAGTCACCCTGCTCGGCCAGCCATACGTGATCGACACCAACATGACCGTGGCCGACGCACTGAAGAAGGAAGGCGCCGACGTCGTCTCGGTCGCTCGCCTGGCGGTCGGCGAAGGCATCGAGAAGGTGGAAGAGGATTTCGCCGCCGAAGTGATGAAGCAGGCTGGCCTGAGGCAATAGTCATTTCTGACTGGCAGACCGGCCTTCAGTGGCCGGACTCTTCAAAAAAGCCATGCTTCGAGAAAGCCGCGGGAAACCGCGGCTTTTTCTGTGGTAGGAGCCCGCTCGCGGGCGATGCCGTCGCTTTGATGTCTGGTTTGGTAGGGAAATTCAGAGCGACAGCATCGCCCGCTAGCGGGCTCCTACACCCGATGGGGAGCCGGCGTAAACAAAGTTTCCGCCGATGGCACGAATGACTCCCTGCCGCTTGCGGCAGACGGTACAATGCGTCTGTTTTGCCCCACACAATCCGGAGAACCCATGAGCGACCAGCCCAAGTACCATCGCATCCTGCTGAAGCTCTCCGGTGAGGCACTGATGGGCGACGCCGACTACGGCATCGACCCGAAGGTGATCGGCCGGCTGGCCGACGAGATCATCGAGGTGCAGCGCACCGGCGTGCAGATCGGCATCGTGATCGGCGGCGGCAACATCTTTCGGGGCGCCGGCCTGGCCGCTGCCGGCATGGATCGGGTCACCGGCGATCACATGGGCATGCTGGCCACCGTGATGAACGCGCTGGCGATGCAGGACGCCATCGAGAAGCGCGGCGGCTTTGCGCGCGTGACCAGCGCCATCCAGATCCACGACGTGGCCGAGGATTACATCCGCCGCCGCGCCATCCGGCATATCGAGAAGGGCCGCATCGTGCTGTTTGCCGCCGGCACCGGCAACCCGTTCTTCACCACCGACTCGGCCGCCGCGCTGCGCGCGGTGGAAATCGGCGCCGACCTGTTGCTGAAGGCGACCAAGGTCGACGGCGTGTACACCGCCGACCCGGCCAAGGATCATGGCGCCACCCGCTACGACCGGCTTGGCTATGACGACGTGATCGAGCGCAAGCTGGCCGTGATGGACACCGCCGCGATCGCGTTGTGCCGCGACCACCAGATGCCGCTGCGCATCTACGACATGACCGTGCCGGGCAATCTGATGCGGATCATGCAAGGCGAGCCGATCGGCACCATGGTCGATGGCGGCTGAACCGGCCCGCGCCGAGACGCGCCAGGACGGGACTTCGCCGCTGCTATAATCGAACGTTACAGATTTAACGGGAAACGCCACATGCTCAATGACATCAAGAACGATGCCCAGACCCGCATGGGCAAGAGCATCGACTCGCTCAAGCACGACCTCACCCGTATTCGCACCGGCCGCGCCAGCACCGCCCTGGTGGACCACATCAAGGTGTCCTACTACGGCGCCGACATGCCGCTGACCCAGGTCGCCTCGGTGTCGCTGTCCGACGCGCGAACGATCATCATCACGCCGTGGGAAAAGACCATGGTGGCGCCGATCGAGAAGGCGCTGATGGCCTCCGACATCGGCATCACGCCGACCACCGCCGGCACCGTGATCCGCCTGAACATGCCCGCGCTCACCGAAGAGCGCCGCAGGGAACTGGCCAAGCACGTCGGCCATGAGGGCGAGAACGCCAAGATCGCGATCCGCAATGTGCGCCGCGACGCCCTGCAGCAGGTCAAGGACCTGCTCAAGGAAAAGCTCATCACCGAGGACGACGAAAGCCGCGTCGACGACGATATCCAGAAGCTTACCGACCGTGCCGTCAAGGACGTCGATGCCGTGGTCAAGGCCAAGGAAGAGGAGCTGATGGCGCTTTGACGATGAAAGCGTCGGGAGCCCTCGCTGCATACCCCTCCGCGCGACCCATCGCGGCGAACCTGCACGGCTCATTCGCCCTCTCTCCCCGGCAGGGAGGGAGCCGGAGCGAAGGAACAACCGGTGCCGGATCGCATGACCGTCAAGTCTGAAACCACCCAGATACCGCGCCACATCGCCATCGTGATGGATGGCAACGGCCGCTGGGCCAGGGCCCGTCACCGTCCGCGCAGCTTCGGCCACAACGCCGGCCGCAAGGCGGTGCGAGCGACCATCGAATCCTGCCTGCGCGAAGGTATCCAGGCGCTGACCTTGTTCGCGTTTTCCAGCGAAAACTGGCAGCGCCCGCAGGACGAAGTAGGCGCCTTGATGACTCTGTTCGTTCGCGCGCTGGACAAGGAAGTGGACGAACTGCACGGCCACGGCGTGCGACTGCGCTTCATCGGCGATCTCGGCGCGTTCGACGAACCTTTGCTCCAGCGCATGCAGGCCGCGATGGCCCGCACCGCTGGCAACGGCAAGCTGCAAGTGAACATCGCGGTGAGCTACGGCGGCCGCTGGGACATCGTGCAGGCCGCCCGCCAGGCCGCCGCGGCCGTGGCGCGCGGCGAACTGCGCATCGACGAGATCGACGAGGCCAAGCTGGGCGAATGGATGAGCCTGGCCGAACTGCCACCGCTGGACCTGTTCATCCGCACCGGCGGCGAATGCCGCATCAGCAATTTCCTGTTGTGGCAGGCCGCGTACGCCGAGCTGTACTTTACCGACACCTTGTGGCCCGATTTCGACCAGGCTTGCCTGCGCCAGGCCATCGAAGACTATGCCCGCCGCGAGCGCCGTTACGGCCGCACCGGCGAGCAGGTCGCCACTGCTTCCTGAGGATTGCCATGCTGCTTCAGCGCACCATCACCGCCCTGGTGCTCGCACCGCTGGTGATCCTGATCATCCTGTTGTCGTCGGACGCCGTGTTCGCGGTCATCGTCTCGGCGGCATTCCTGGCAGCCTTGTGGGAATGGAGCCAGCTCAGCGGACTGAAGAGCCAGCCATGGCGCGTCGGCCTGCTGCTGCTGGCAGCATGCGTATTCGCCTGGCTGTGGTGGGCGCGTGCCACCGCGCTGACGCCGCTGTTGCTGGCGGCAGGCGTGGGCTGGTGGCTGCTGGCCTGCCTGTGGCTGCGCCATTTCGCCTTCGCCGCCGCGCCTACCCGCGAGAATCTGGCACTGAAACTGCTGGCTGGAGCATTCGTGATCGTCCCGGCCTGGGTCGCGCTGATCAGCATCCACGCCCGGCCGAACGGCCACTGGTGGACCCTCCTCGCGCTGGTGATCGTGTGGGCGTCCGACATCGGCGCGTATTTCAGCGGCCTCACGTTCGGCAAGCGCAAGCTGGCACCGCAGATCAGCCCCGGCAAGACCTGGGCCGGCGCGTATGGCGCGATGGTGGCTGGCGTGCTGGTCGCGTTGATCGGCAGTCGGCTGCTCGATGTGCGCGGTGCGTCGCTGGTTGCCGTCGCCTTGCTGGCGGCCGTCACGGTGGCCGTGTCGATCGTCGGCGACCTGATCGAGAGTCTGATGAAACGGCATGCCCAGGTGAAGGATTCGGGCAGCATTTTCCCCGGCCATGGCGGCCTGATGGACAGGCTGGACAGCGTGTTTGCCGCGTTGCCGGTGTTTGCCGCCGGCCTGCTGTTGCTGGACATCTGAGATGCGGGCAGCTGAGATGAACAACGTCGCCGTTCTCGGCGCCACCGGCTCGATCGGCGGCAGCACGCTCGATGTCATCGCGCGCCATCCGGATCGCTTTCGCGCCACCGTGCTGACCGCGTACAGCCAGGTCGAGGCGCTGGCCGCCTTGTGTGTACGGCATCGGCCGCAGCTGGCCGTGATCGCCGACCCGAGCCTCGGGGCTGAACTGTCGCGCCGGCTGACCAACGCCGGCGTGCGCTGCGAGGTGGCCAGCGGCCACGCCGCGCTGGCCGCAGCCGCGGCCAGCAGCCTGTGCGACACCGTGGTGGCGGCGATCGTCGGTGCCGCCGGGCTGGAATCCACCCTTGCGGCCGCGCGCGCGGGCAAGCGCCTGCTGCTGGCCAACAAGGAGTCCATCGTGATGGCCGGCCCGCTGCTGCTGGACGCCGTTGCCGCCGGCGGCGGCGCGCTGATCCCGATCGACTCCGAGCACAACGCCATCTTCCAGTGCCTGCCCGGCGGACGGCCGGACTTGCGCAAGAGCGGCGTACGCCGACTGATCCTGACCGCTTCCGGCGGTCCGTTCCGCGGCCGCACGCGGGCACAGTTGAGCAGCATCACGCCTGAGCAGGCCTGCAAGCACCCGAACTGGGTGATGGGCCGCAAGATCTCGGTCGATTCGGCCACTTTGATGAACAAGGGCCTGGAAGTCATCGAGGCGCATCATCTGTTCGGTGCCCCGGCCGAGTCGATCGAGGTCGTGGTGCATCCGCAAAGCCTGATCCATTCGATGGTCGAGTACGACGACAGCTCGGTACTGGCTCAGCTCGGCAATCCGGACATGCGCACCGCCATCGCCCATGCGCTGGCGTGGCCGGAGCGGGTCGAGGCCGGTGTGCCGCCGCTGAATCTGGCCGCCTGCGCCCCGCTGCAGTTCGAGCCGCCGGACCTGGCTACCTTCCGCTGTCTGGCACTGGCGTTTCAGGCATTGCACGCCGGCGGCGACGCCCCAGCCGTGCTGAACGCCGCCAACGAGGTCGCGGTGGAGGCGTTCCTGGCCGGCGCGTTGCCGTTCCTGTCGATCGCCGACGTGGTGGAAACGGTACTTGCGGAACTGCCGGCGCAAGCCGTGGTCGATGTTCAGACCTTGCGTGAACGAGACCGTGCCGCCCGTGAAGCGGCCCGTCGCGTTCTGCGCAATGCTTGCTGATATTCTTGCTCCGATGACTTTTCCGTACGGTACTTGATGACTCCCTTCTTCGGCTCGGCGTTCTGGTTGCTGGTCACGCTCGGCGTGCTGGTCACTTTTCATGAATTCGGCCACTACTGGGTCGCACGCCGCTGTGGCGTCAAGGTACTGCGTTTCTCGATCGGTTTCGGCGGCGCGATCTGGAAGCGCGTGGGCCGCGACGGTACCGAGTACCAGATTGCCGCGATCCCGCTGGGCGGCTACGTCAAGATGCTGGACGCGCGCGAGGGCGAGGTCGATCCCGCCTTGCGCGACCAGGAGTTCACTGGCAAGTCGGTGTGGAAGCGCATCGCCATCGTCGCCGCCGGCCCGGGCTTCAACCTGATCTTCACCGTTGCCGCGTTCTGGCTGATGTTCATGCTCGGGCGGCCGGACGTGGCGCCCGTCGTCACCGCTGCACCGCAGAGCATCGCCGCCGAGGCCGGCATCCGGGCCGGTGATCGCATCCTCAGCATTGATGGTCGGACGGTGAGCACGTACACCGATGCGATGGACGTGGTGGTCAATGCGCTGCTCGGGCGAGCGCCGTTGCCGCTCACCGTACGCGGCAACGACGGGCGCACGCGGCAAATGGTGCTGCCGCTGGATCAGTTGCCTGCCGGCCAGCCCGTCGATCAATACCTGAAAAAACTCGGCCTGGATCTGGCGCCCTCGCCGGCCATCGCGGCAACTGTCCTTGCGGGCAAACCGGCCGCGCTTGCCGGCATGCAGGGCGGCGACCGCATCATGGCGGTCAATGGCCAACCGGTCGCCGACTACCCGGCTTTCCAGAAGCTGGTACCCGCCGAAGCCGCCAAATCGCCACAGCTGAAGCTAGCCATCGAACGCAACGGCAAGCCGATGCTGCTGACCGTCGATGCGCGCCGGGAATCCCTGGAAGGCCAGCCGGTCAACTGGATAATCGGCGTCAACGGGCCGAGGCCCGAACTGGTGACCTTGCGCTACAGTCCGGTGAAGGCGTTCGGCGCCTCGTTGCAGGCCACCTGGCGCAATACCGCGCAGACCTTCAACCTGATCGGAAAGATGGTCAGCGGACAGGCTTCCACCAACAACCTGTCCGGCGTCATCGGCATTGCCGCGGTGGCCAATCAATCCGCGCACATGGGGCTGTCCTGGTTCCTCAATTTCCTGGCGTTGATGTCGCTGAGCCTGGCGATTCTCAACCTGCTGCCGATCCCGGTCCTGGATGGCGGGCACCTGCTGTATTATCTTGTGGAGTTGATCAAGGGCAGCCCGGTCAGCGAGCAGACGATGATCGTCGGCCAGTACATCGGCCTGGCGTTGTTGTTCACTCTGATGGGGCTGGCGTTCTACAACGATATCCACCGCATGCTGCTGTCGTGACACCCATGACCGGTGACCGCAGCATGTCGACGACACGCCAGCCTGCGCCAGCCGCGGTACGGCGCGGCGGCGTGTCAAGCGATGCATTCCTCCGGTGGAATGCGGACTCTCTTTCGAGGCAGGGCTCGTCCCTGCCTCATGCGTTGATCGGGGTGGCCGCGCTGGCCGCTCCATCGAAATAACCCAACGGAACCGACGATGAAGCGTATCGCCGCGCTGATCCTGCTTGCCTCCCTCTCCGCCAATGCGTTTGCCTTCGACCCGTTCGTGGTGTCGGACATACGCATCGACGGCCTCAGCCGCATCTCCGCAGGTACCGTCTACAACTACCTGCCGGTGAACAAGGGCGACCGGCTGACCAGCGACGAGGCCCAGCGGGCGATTCGTGCGCTGTACCAGACGAAGTTCTTCAGCGATGTGGAATTCGACCGCGAAGGCGACATCCTGGTGATCAAGGTGGTCGAAAGGCCGTCGATCGCCAAGTTGACCCTGCGCGGCAACAAGGACATCAAGACCGAAGACCTCAAGAAAGGCTTGAAGGAAATCGGCCTCAGCGAGGGCGAGACCTTCGACCGGCTGGCACTGGACAACGTGCAGCAGGAGCTGATCCGGCAGTATTACAACCGCGGCAAATACAACGTGTCGGTGATTCCGCACGTGACCCGGCTGGACCGCAACCGCGTTGCCGTCGAAATCGAGATCCGCGAGGGCAAGGCGGCCAAGATCAAGGAACTGAACATCACCGGCAACCACGCGTTCACCGACAGGCAGATACGCGACGGTTTCGAATCCAATACCAGCAACTGGATGTCGTGGTATTCGAAGGACGACCAGTACTCGCGCGAAAAACTTTCCGGCGACCTGGAAAAACTGCAGTCGTACTACATGGACCGCGGCTACGCCGATTTCGGTGTCGATTCCACGCAGGTGGCGATCGCCCCGGACAAGCGGGCGATGTACATCGACGCGAGCATCAAGGAAGGCGAAATCTACAAGGTTGCCGACGTCAAGCTGCTCGGCGAACTGATCCTGCCCGAAAAAACCATGCGCCAGCTGGTCTTCATCAAGGCAGGCGACACCTTCAACCGCGGCGCCATCGAGGCAAGCTCGAAGGCGATCAAGGCCGTCCTCGCCAATATCGGCTATGCCTATGCCAAGGTCACCCCCATCCCGAAGCTGGACAAGGAAAAACGCACCGTCGACCTGACTTTGTACGTCGAACCGGGCCAGCGCGTGTATGTGCGCCGCGTGGTGTTCGCGGGCAATACGCGCACCGAAGACAACGTGCTGCGCCGCGAGATGCGCCAGCTCGAAGGCTCCTGGTATTCGCAGGCAGCGATCGACCGCTCCAAGATCCGACTGCAGAGGCTCGGTTACTTCAAGAAGGTCGACATCGACAAGAAGCTGGTCCCGGGCACGCAGGACCAGGTCGACGTCAGCGTCAAGGTCGAGGAGCAGTCCGCGGGCAGCATGCAGTTCGGCGTGGGCTACTCGCAGTACTCCGGCATCATCCTGAACGCCTCGGTGTCGCAGAACAACCTGTTCGGCACCGGCGACAGCTTCTCCGTCAGCGGCCAGCGCAGCACCTATCAGACCAGTTTCGGCGTCAATTACTACAACCCGTATCTGACCGATAACGGCATCGGCATCGGCTACAACGCCGCCTACTCGAAGACCGACTACGGCAATACCGATTTCGCGAACTACTCCACCAGCGCCAAGAGCTTCTCCAGCTTTCTCGGCATTCCGATCACCGAGACCGACGGCTTACGCGTAGGCATGGGCGTCAGCACCAACAAGATCAACCTGATCCAGGGCTACAGCCCGGCCGTGCTGATCGATTACCAGAACGAGATCGGCAACAAGACCGTCCATTCGTGGACCGGCACCCTGGGCTGGAATCACGATACCCGCAACGGCTACTGGGCACCGACCCGCGGCGGCCTGATCTCGGCCTCCACCGACGTCGCCCTGCCCGGCTCGACCGTGCAGTACTGGAAGCTGACCACCGAGCTCAACCACTACTGGCCGATCGGCAAAGGCTTCGTGCTGTATCTGGATGGCCAGGTCGGCTACGGCAAGACTTACGGCAGCAACGGCATCAGCGATACGGCTTTCGAGGCATTGAAAGCCAGCAGCGCCGCGCAGGATCCCACGCACGTTCTGACGGACATGCGCCAGGATTTCCCGTTCTGGCAGAACTTCTATTCCGGCGGCGTACGCGACGTGCGCGGCTTCCAGGACAACACGCTGGGTCCGCGCATCTGCATCGACGGCAGCACGCCGGACAAAACCGGCAATTGCAGCGGAGGCTATTACGCACAACCGGTCGGCGGCGCATTCAAGGTGCTCGGCACCGCCGAGTTGTACATACCGATACCGGGCCTGAAGGACGTCAACACCGCGCGCGTATCGTGGTTCGTGGATGTCGGCAACGCCTACAAGGATTACAAGAATTTCAGCGCCAGCACCTTGCGCGCGTCCACCGGCGTATCGCTGCACTGGCAGGCCCCGATCGGCCCGCTGATCATCAGTTTTGCCATGCCCTTCCGCACACAGGCCGACGACGGCCACTACGAGGAGCGGATCCAGTTCACGTTCGGCAGCCAGTTCTGACCTGCCCCAGTCTGACCTGATCCGGAAATCGGCAACCCCGGAAAGCGCGGCCATGCCGCGCTTTCTTCTGCCATGCCGGGGCGTCACCCCCTACAATGGCGGGCAGGTTCCGGAGCAAGCATGAGCGCGATCAACCACACCGTGGCCGCACTGGCCGAGCGATTCGAGCTGAGGTTCAAAGGCGACGGCGAGCGCGTCATCGACGGCGTCGGCACGCTGGCCGGCGCCGGACCCAGCCAGTTGAGCTTTCTCTCCAACAGCAAATACACCGCCCAGTTGACCGCGACCGGCGCCGGCGTGGTGGTGCTGCGCGAGGAAAACCTCCCCGATTGTCCGACCTCGGCCCTGATCGCCAAGGATCCGTACGTCGCCTACGCACAGATCGCCGCCTTGTTCGAACGGCTGCCGACGACGCCATCGGGTATCCACCCCAGCGCCGTGGTCGCCGCCGATGCGCGAATCAGCGCCAGCGCCAGCATCGGTCCGTGCTGCGTGGTCGGAGACGGTGCCGTGATCGAGGACGGCGTCATCCTTGGCCCGCACTGCATCATCGGCGAACACTGCACGGTCGGTGTCCAATCGCGGCTGATAGCGCGGGTCACCCTGGTCACCCGGGTCACGCTGGGCAAGCGTGTACTGGTACATCCCGGCGCGGTGATCGGTTCGGACGGCTTCGGCCTCGCGTTCGACTCCGATCGCGGCCGTTGGATCAAGCTGCCGCAGCTCGGCGGCGTGCGCATCGGTGACGACTGCGAGATCGGCGCCAACACCACGATCGACCGCGGAGCGCTGGACGATACCGTGCTGGAAGAAGATGTGCGGCTCGACAACCAGATCCAGATCGCCCACAACGTGCACGTCGGTGCGCACACGGCCATGGCCGGTTGCGCCGCGGTCGCCGGCAGCGCGAAGATCGGCCGTTATTGCATGATCGGCGGCAATGCCGGCGTGCTCGGCCATCTGGAACTGACCGACCGGGTTACCATTACTGCCAAGAGCCTGGTCACCCATTCGATTCGCGAGCCCGGCGAATATTCTTCCGGCGTGCCGCTGCAGGACAACCGCCAATGGCGCAGGAACGCGGCGCGCTTCAAACATCTGGACGAGTACGCGCGCCGGTTGTCGGCGCTGGAGAAGGACAGCAACAATGAGTGATAAAACCAGTCACCTGTCGTTACCGATCAACGTCGAGCAGATCCAGGCGCTGCTGCCGCATCGCTACCCGTTTCTGCTGGTGGACCGCGTCACCGAGATCGTGCCCAATGTCAGCGTCGTCGCGATCAAGAACGTGACGATCAACGAGCCGTTCTTCCAGGGCCACTTTCCCGGCCATCCGGTGATGCCCGGCGTACTGATCGTCGAGGCGATGGCACAGAGCGCCGGATTGCTGACCCAGATCAGCCGACATCTCAATGGCGACAGGAGCAGCCCGCTGTTCTATCTGGTCAAGATCGACAACGCGCGTTTCAGCGCGCCGGTGGTCCCCGGCGACCAGCTGCGCTTCGAGGTTGCGCAGAAACGCCTGGTGCGTGGCATGGGTCTGTTCGTGGCGCGAACCCTGGTCGACGGCAAGGAAGTGGCCAGCTGCGAACTGATGTGCGCCGCGAGGACCGAAAAGTGATTCATCCCACCGCGCTGATCGATCCCTCCGCCGTCATCGGCGTCAACGTCAGCATCGGCGCCTACAGCGTGATCGGTGCCGAAGTGGAAATCGGCGACGGCACGGTGATCGGCCCGCATGTGGTGATCGAGGGCCCGACCAGGATAGGCCGCGACAATCGCATCACCCAGTTCGCCTCGCTCGGCGGCGCCCCGCAGGACAAGAAGTTTGCCGGTGAGCGGACCGAACTGGTGATCGGCGACCGCAACCTGATCCGCGAATTCGCCACCATCAATCGCGGCACCGGTGACGGCGGCGGCGCCACCCGAATCGGCAACGACAACTGGGTGCTCGCCTACGTACACGTGGCGCATGACTGCCAGATCGGCAACAACGTGGTGTTCTCCAACTACGCGGCACTGGCCGGCCATGTGTCGATCGGCGACTGGACCATCCTCTCCGGCTATTCCGGCGTACACCAGTTCTGCAAGGTCGGTGCGCACGCCTTCATCGGCATGGGATGCCTGGTCGGCCACGACGTGCCGCCGTTCGTGATGATGGCGAACGAACAGCAAGGGCGCCCGCGCGGAATCAACAGCGAAGGCCTGAAGCGCCGTGGCTTCGATGCTACCCGCATCGCAGCGATCAAGCGTGCCTACCGAACCTTGTACATGGCCGGCCTGTCCCTGCCCGAGGCACGCGAAAAGCTGATCGAACAGGCGCAACAGAGCGCCGACGTGCGGGCCATGCTCGAATTTCTCGATCACAGCGAACGGTCGCTCGCCCGCTAGCGCGGGAATCGGGAATGGAGAATCGGGAATGGCCAGCAGCCGAAGCAACAAGCAGCCTCATGCCCGCCCTGCGCCACAGTACCTGTTGACATCATGACAGCTACTGACCAAACCCCCACGGGAAGCCCGGCTCCAGCCATTCCCCATCCCCCATTCCCGATTCCCGGCGCCCCGCTCATCGCCATCCTCGCCGGCGAAGACTCCGGCGACCAGCTCGGCGCCGACCTGGTGATCGCGCTGCGTCAACGTTATCCGCAGGCGCGATTCGTCGGCATCGGCGGCGCGCGCATGCAGGCGCAGGGTTTCGAGTCGTGGTACGACATCCGAGAGCTTTCGCTGTTCGGCTTCAGCGAGGTGATCAGCCATCTGCCGCGACTGCTGCGCCTGCGCAAGGCTCTCGTCGCGCGTCTGCGGCAGGCGAAGCCCGCCGTGGTGGTCGGCATCGACGCACCCGATTTCAATCTCGGCGTGGAGCAGCGGCTGAAACACGCGGGGCTGTTGACCGTGCATTACGTCAGCCCGTCGGTCTGGGCCTGGCGCGAAAAACGCGCCGAGAAGATCGGTCGCAGCGCCCAACGCGTGCTCTGCCTGTTTCCGATGGAACCGGCGATCTACGCCAAACACGGCATTGATGCCCGCTTCGTCGGCCATCCGCTGGCCGATCGTTTCGCGCTGGTATCCGATCGCGTCGGCGCGCGCGATTTCCTGCAGTTGCCGCAACAGGCGCCCGTACTGGCGGTGTTGCCGGGAAGCCGGCCGTCCGAAGTGGCGAGGCTCGGCCGTATTTTCATCGACGCCGCCAGCCAGGTCGCCGCCGCGTTGCCGGGGCTGCGCATCGTGATTCCCGCTGCCAATCCGCAGGTGCACGCCAGGCTCAAGGAATTGCTGGGCAACGGACCGCTCGATGAAGCGGCGCCCCTGCTGCTGGATGGCCATGCGCATGAGGCCATGCTGGCCGCCGATGTAGTGCTGCTGGCTTCCGGTACCGCCACGCTGGAGGCGATGCTGGCCAAGCGGCCGATGGTGGTCGGCTACCGGGTCGCACCGCTGAGCTACCGCATCGCCCGCGCCATGAAAATGTTGAAGACCGATGTCTACGCGCTGCCCAATATTCTGGCGCGCGCAACTGGCATAGGCGATCGGCTGGTACCCGAACTGATGCAGGACGACTGCACCGCGGGAAACCTGGCCGGCGCCACCCTTGCGCTGTTCCGCGACAGCGAGCGGCGCGGCCTGATCGTCGCCGCGTTCGAGCAGTTGCACCAGGCGTTGCGCGGCGGGCTGAAAGGTCATGCGGGAGATCGCGCGGCCGCCGCCATTGCCGAATTGATCAACGAGAAACAAGCCGATGGGTAAGCTTTCCGCGACCAGCAACCCTCCGCCCCCATCATGTTTCGCCCGCAAGGAGAATCTCTTCGGTCGCCGGCAGGGAGAGGAGACAGCAAAAAGCTTTTTCACCGCAGGGGTGGACGAGGCCGGTCGCGGCCCGCTGGCCGGCCCCCTGGCGGTAGCCGCCGTCATTCTCGATCCGGATCGCCCGATCGCCGGTCTCGACGATTCCAAGAAACTCAGCGAGGCGAAGCGCGAGGCGCTGTACCCGCAGATCATCGAACGA
This sequence comes from Rhodanobacter terrae, assembly GCF_042657005.1. Classification (NCBI taxonomy): domain Bacteria; kingdom Pseudomonadati; phylum Pseudomonadota; class Gammaproteobacteria; order Lysobacterales; family Rhodanobacteraceae; genus Rhodanobacter; species Rhodanobacter terrae. The sequence goes on along the minus strand of NZ_JBHSNG010000003.1, from coordinate 208,893 downwards.
GCGGTAGCCTATTGCATCGTGTTGATCGAGCGGGACGAGATCGACCGCGTGAACATCTTCCAGGCCACCATGGCCGGCATGACCCGTGCGGTAGCCGGCCTCACGCCGGCGGCCCACGAAGCCATGATCGACGGCAACATGCTGCCGAAGGACCTGCCCTGCCGCGGCCGTGCGATTGTCGGCGGCGACGCGCTGGAGCCCGCGATCAGCGCCGCCTCGATCCTGGCCAAGGTCAGCCGCGACCGGCTGATGGTAGCGCTCGATGCCATTCATCCCGGCTACGGCTTCGCGATCCACAAAGGCTATTCGACCCCGGCGCACCTGACCGCGTTGCGGCAGCTCGGGCCGTGCGCGCAGCATCGCCGGAGCTTTGCGCCGGTGCGCATGCTGCTGGACCAGGCGAGTCTGTTCTGATCGGCCGACCGGTGTGCCGGTTCCGACGCGGCCTCCGGTCGTCGCTTGCGCGACCGGGCATCCAAGGAAATGCCCTTACCGGCGAACCTGCCCTTGAATGTCGTCTCGATCAATCCCTGGGAAAGGAGCGACTTTCGTGTGCAGCTCCCGCGCGCGCCGAGAAGGACTCTGCCGGGATTGCTTATCACGCGGGACGATGAGAGTGCGATCGGCCAGCCCTACGGTGCCGACCACTCCGTCATGGCGATGCTGCATCGGGATGGCAGATGACCCTATTGCCGGCGGATTGCGGGCGCCGACAGGCTTCGCGCAAACCGTACAGAAGTCAATCTTGCCGCTGGACAGAGCGCCGGTTAGCCTGCGTGGACTCACCGCGCAAATCCGCATGACCGTCCGCTATACCCACCTGCACCTGCACAGCGAATACTCGCTGGTAGACTCGACCATCCGCATCAAGGCGCTGGTCGCCGCCTGCGTGCGCGACGGCATCCCGGCGGTGGCGCTGACCGACGAATGCAACATGTTCGCGCTGGTGAAGTTCTACAAGGCGTGCAACGCGGCCGGCATCAAGCCGATCGGCGGTTGCGACCTGTGGATCAGCGCGCCGGACGACCCGCGCCCGTGGCGGCTTACCTTGCTGTGCCAGAACCACGCGGGCTATCTCAACCTGTCGCGACTGGTTTCACGCGCATGGCAGGAAGGACAGCACGGTGGCCGCGCCCTGGTCGAAGCCGGCTGGCTGAGCGCCGACGCCAGCGGCGGACTGATCGCCCTGCTGGGGCGCGACAGCGAGGTCGGCCGCATCGCGGTGAACCAGGGCATCGAGGCGGCGCTGGCGAAGCTGCGCCCGTTGACCCGACTGTTCCCCGATCGGCTGTACCTGGAACTGACCCGCTGCGGCCGCGACGGCGAGGAGAACTGGAATGCCGTCGCGCTGACCCTCGCCGCCGAACTCGGCTTGCCGGTCCTCGCCAGCAACGACGTGCGCTTCCTGACGCAGGACGACTACGGCGCGCACGAGGCACGCGTGTGCATCAATCAAGGCCGCGTGCTGGCCGATCCGAAACGTCCGCGCGACTACAGCGATCAGCAATACCTGAAAACGCCCGACGAGATGGCCGAGCTGTTCGCCGACCTTCCCGAAGCACTGGAAAACACCGTCGAACTGGCCAGGCGCTGCACGCTGGAACTGGAATTCGGCAAGTACTACCTGCCCGATTTTCCGGTGCCCGAAGGCTACGACCTCGACAGCTACATCCGCGAACTGTCGCGCCAGGGCCTGAAGGAGCGCCTCGCCCTGGCGCCGCTCGCCGCCGGCCATACGCTGGCCGACTACGAGGCGCGGCTGGAACGCGAGCTGGACGTCATCATCAAGATGGGCTTCCCCGGCTACTTCCTGATCGTCTCGGACTTCATCCGCTGGGGCAAGGATAACGGCATTCCGGTCGGCCCGGGCCGCGGCTCGGGCGCCGGTTCGCTGGTCGCCTGGGCGCTGAAGATCACCGACCTCGATCCATTGCAGTTCAACCTGCTGTTCGAGCGCTTCCTCAATCCGGAACGCGTGTCGATGCCCGACTTCGACATCGACTTCTGCATGGATCGCCGCGACGAGGTGATCGACTACGTGTCGCGCAAGTACGGGCGCGACCGCGTCAGCCAGATCATCACCTACGGCTCGATGGCGGCCAAGGCGGTGCTGCGCGACTCCGGCCGCGTGCTCGGCATGGGTTACAGCCAGGTCGACAAGCTGGCCAAGCTGATCCCGCCGCGGCCGCTCGATCTCACCTTGTCCGACGCGCTCGGCCGTTCGGAGAAATCGAAGAAGGAGACCGACCGCGTCGTCAAGGAGTTCTGCGAGGCCTACGAGCACGACGAAGACGCCCGCGCGCTGATCGACCTCGCGCTGAAGCTGGAAAACCTCACCCGCAACGCCGGCAAGCACGCCGGCGGCGTGGTGATCGCGCCGACTCCGCTGACCGACTTCGCACCGCTGTACTGCGAAGCGGGCGGGGGCGGGGTAGTGACCCAGTACGACAAGGACGACGTGGAAGCGGTCGGCCTCGTGAAGTTCGACTTTCTCGGCCTGCGCACGCTGACCATCATCGACTGGGCGGTGAAAGCGATCAACGCGCGCCGCGCGACATCCGGCGAAGCGCCGCTGGATATCGCGCAACTTCCGCTGGACGATCCAAAGCCTTACGAGCTTCTGAAAAAGGCGCAGACCGTCGCCGTGTTCCAGCTCGAATCGTCCGGCATGCAGCGCATGCTGAAGGACGCCAGGCCCGATCGCTTCGAGGACATCATCGCGCTGGTGGCGCTGTATCGTCCCGGCCCGATGGACCTGATTCCCAGCTTCATCGCGCGCAAGCACGGCCGCGAAGAGGTGGAGTATCCCGATCCGCGCGTCGAGCCGATCCTGCAGGAGACCTACGGCATCATGGTCTACCAGGAGCAGGTGATGCAGATGGCGCAGATCGTCGGCGGCTACTCGCTCGGCGGCGCCGACCTGCTGCGCCGCGCGATGGGCAAGAAAGACGTCGAGAAGATGGCGAAGGAGCGCGCCAAGTTCCGCGAGGGCGCTGCGAAGGACGGCCTGGCCGGCGACAAGGCCGATACCATCTTCGACCTGATGGAAAAATTCGCCGGCTACGGCTTCAACAAGTCGCACGCCGCCGCGTATGCGCTGGTCTCCTACCAGACCGCCTGGCTGAAAGCGCATTACCCCGCCGAGTTCATGGCCGCGACGATTTCGTCGGACATGGACAACACCGACAAGGCGGTGACCTTCCTCGACGAATCGCGCGCGCTAGGCATCACCGTGCAGCCGCCGGACGTCAACGCGTCGGAATACATGTTCGTCGCGGTCGAGCCGGACGCTTCGTCCGCTGCCTCGCGCCGGGGCGCCCACGTGATCCAGTACGGACTCGGTGCAATCAAAGGTGTCGGCCAGGGTGCGTGCGAGGCGATCGTTGCCGAACGCGCGCATGGCGCCTATACCGACCTGGCCGACTTCTGCCGCCGGGTCGATCCGACCAAGCTCAACCGCCGCGTACTAGAAGCGTTGATCCTGTCCGGTGCACTGGACGCGCTGGCGCCGAACCGCGCCAGCCTGATGCTGCAGCTGCCCGATGCGATCAAGGCCGCCGAGCAGCATCTGCGCGACAGGCAGTCCGGCCAGAACGACATGTTTGGCGCCGCGACGGGCGCCCTGACACCGGTGGTGCACATCAACCTGCCGATCGTGCCGGAATGGCCGCTGGAGCAGAAGCTGCAAGGCGAGCGCGACACGCTGGGGCATTACCTGTCCGGCCATCCGACCGATCCGTGGAAGGACGAGCTGGCTCAGTTGTCCACCTGCCCGCTGGGCGAGATCGGCGACCGCTACCAGCCGCCGAAACCGCGCAAGAACGATGACGGCGACAACAATCGTTTCCGCCGCGGGCCGGACACGCCCTGGACCGTCGCCGGCATGGTCACCGCCGTGCGCAAACGCGGCGACAGCGATGCGTTCGTGCGGTTGGAAGACGGCAGCGGCATCATCGAGGTGAGTTTCTTCGGCGAGCTTTACCAGCAGGTCGCGCCGCTGCTCACCCGCGATCAGATGCTGATCGTCGACGGCGGGCTGCGCATCGACGACTTCTCCGGCGGCGGCTTCCAGCTGCGCGCGCGCAGCGCCTGTTCGCTGGCCGACGCCTGCCGCAGGTATGCGCGACTGCTGCAACTGAAATTGAACGGGGTCGGCCCCGACTTCATCGCCCAGCTGCAACATGTGCTGGCCGGCTACCGCGGCGGCCGCGCCAGCGTGATGCTGCACGGCTACCGCAACCGCAACGCCCAGGCCGACATCGAACTGGGCGAAGCATGGCGCGTGGACGCCATCCCCGACCTGCTGCGCGCCGTGCGCGCGCTGCCCGGCGTGCAGGCAACCCGTCTGCGCATCATCAAGCAGCAGGATTGAACGGCCGCCCTCTACCGTTTGCCGCCACGCTCCATCATCGCCTTCAGGTCGGCAAATGGGTTGCCGGTGGCCGGCGGCGCCTCCTCGACTTCCATCACGCCTCCCCGCACGTGGTCGATGTGCCGCGAGTGCTCGTTGTCGTGGCAGTACACGCACAGCAGCTCCCAATTGCTGCCGTCCGGCGGGTTGAAGTCGTGGTCGTGGTTGCGGTGGTGCACGGTCAGTTCCTGCAGGTTCGCGCGAGTGAACTCGCGCGCGCAGCGGCCACACACCCACGGATACATCTTCAGCGCTCGCTCGCGGTAGCCCAGCTCGCGCTGTTCGGCGTTGCGGCGCGCCTCGGCCACGATGCGGTCCAGCTTGGCGTTGTCGATGGGCGATTTGGGCATGGTCGGACCGGTTCATCCATACGGAATGGGTGGACGATAACGCAATCGGGCATGGCATGGCGGCCATCTGCCGAACCCGTCACAGCCATACGGCGGCGTTCTCGCGTTTTCACGGGGGACGGTATACTGAGCCGCTCTGTGCCACGAAATGCAACGAATGAACCCAAACTTCCTCGATTTCGAACAACCGATCGCCGAACTGGAAGCGAAGATCGAAGAACTTCGCCATGCCAGCAGTGGCCAGGCGTTCAACATCGACGAGGAAGTCGGGCGTCTGCGCGAGAAGCTGAAGATCAAGACCGCCGACATCTTCCGCAACCTCAACTCGTGGCAGACCACCCAGCTGTCGCGCCATCCGGCCCGGCCGTACACGCTCGACTACATCGGCGTGATCTGCGAGGAATTCCACGAACTGGCCGGCGACCGCATGTATGCGGACGATGCCGCCATCGTTGGGGGCATCGGCCGCATCAACGGCCGACCGGTGATGATCATCGGTCACCAGAAGGGGCGCGATACCAAAACCAAGGTGCGCCGCAACTTCGGCATGCCGCGCCCGGAGGGTTACCGCAAGGCGCTGCGCCTGATGAAGATGGCCGAGCGATTCGGCCTGCCGCTGCTGACGCTGATCGACACGCCAGGAGCGTATCCCGGCGTCGGCGCGGAGGAACGCGGCCAGAGCGAGGCGATCGCGCGCAACCTGCTGGAAATGGCCGAACTGAAGGTGCCGATCGTGTGCACCGTGATCGGCGAAGGCGGTTCCGGCGGCGCGTTGGCGATCGGCGTCGGCGACCGCACCTTGATGCTGCAGTACTCGACCTATTCGGTAATCTCGCCGGAAGGCTGCGCCTCGATCCTGTGGAAGAGCCCTGACAAGGTGAAAGACGCCGCCGAAGCGCTGGGCATGACCGCTCCGCGTCTGCTGGAGCTGGGCCTGATCGACAAGCTGGTACGCGAGCCGCTGGGCGGCGCCCATCGCAATCCCCGTTCGATGGCGGTGCGCCTGAAAGCCGTGCTGCTGAAGCAGCTCGATGAACTGCAGGCCATGCCAGTCACCGACCTGCTGGAGCAGCGCTACAAGCGCCTGCGTAGCTACGGTGCGTATCAGGAATAACCCGGGGCCACTGTAGGAGCCCAACTTGTGGGCGATGCTCTTCGCTCGGGATTCAGGACAAAGGCATCGCCCACAAGTGGGCTCCTACAAATGGAGCGTTGCGGCGCTACCATCGGCCCATCCTCTCCGACGGATCACCGCCATGGCCCACGACACCACCAAGCTCGCCGTCCTGATCGACGCCGACAACGCCCGCCCGGCGATCGTCGAGGGCCTGCTTGCGGAGATCGCCAAATACGGCACCGCGCACGTCAAGCGCATCTACGGCGACTGGACCAAGCCCGATCTCAACGGCTGGAAGGAGGTGCTGCTGCGCCACTCGATCCAGCCGATCCAGCAGTTCCGCTACACCGTCGGCAAGAACGCCACCGACTCGGCGATGATCATCGACGCGATGGACCTGCTCTACGCCGAGCGCTTCGACGGCTTCTGCATCGTCTCCAGCGACAGCGACTTTACCCGGCTCGCCTCGCGCATCCGCGAATCCGGCCGTATCGTCTACGGCTTCGGCGAGAAGAAGACGCCCGAGCCGTTCCGTACCGCCTGCGACAAATTCATCTATACCGAAGTGCTCGCCGGTTCGACTACCGCCACCGCCGAAGCCGCGCCGAAACAGCGCTCGGCCAAGGAGCTGCGCAACGACACACACCTGCTCAACCTGCTGCGCGGTGCGATCGAGGCTGCCTCGGACGACACCGGCTGGGCCGGGCTGGGCGCGATCGGCAGCATCATCAACAAGCAGTCGCCCGATTTCGACTCGCGCAACTACGGCTACGGCAAGCTCAGCGGGCTGATCAAGGGCATCGGCTTGTTCGATACCGAGGAACGCCAGATCGGCAACGGCAAGCATCTCTACGTGCGGCCCCGCGTCCCAAAGAAATGAGCGATTCGAAGTGAACGATCCGCTGCGCCAGCATCTGCTCGCCGCCCTGGCGGCCGCGTCGTCGGCGCCGTTGGGTGTCGCGTTCAGCGGTGGCCCGGATTCCACCGCGCTGCTGCATGCGCTGGCACAACTGCCCGAGGCGCGCGCGCGCGGTCTGCGCGCGCTGCATGTCGACCATGGCCTGCACGCCCACAGCGCGGCATGGGCCGAGCACTGCCAACGCTTCTGCGCCACGCTGGAGCTGCCGTGCGAGGTGCTCCGCGTGCAGCTCGACGGCAGCAGAGGCGAAGGACTGGAAGCTGCCGCGCGCCGCGCGCGCTATGACGCGCTCGCCACGCAATTGCGCAACGGCGAGTGGCTGCTGCTCGCCCATCATCGCGACGATCAGGCCGAGACCGTATTGCTGAAACTGCTGCGCGGTGCCGGGCCGGAGGGGCTGGGTGGCATGCGTGAGCTGCGCCCGTTCGGTCGCGGCCGGTTGTGGCGGCCTTTGCTGGCGCTGTCGCGGCAGCAGTTGCGTGACTACGTCGCGACGCATCGGCTGGATTGCATCGACGACCCCTCCAACAGCGACACCCGCATGGCGCGCAACCAGCTGCGCCGCGAAATCCTGCCACGGTTGACGCAGCACTGGCCGCAGGCGGTCGATTCAATCGTGCATAGCGCCGCGCTCAGCCGTGCCGCCGCCGATGCGCTGCAGGTGCAATGGCTGGCCGCGTTCGATGTGCTGCACGATCCGGCCAATGGCAGTCTGCACGCCGCTGGCTGGCTTGCGCTGAATCCCGCACTGCGCGAGCCGCTGCTCGACCACTGGCTGCATGCCCGCGGCTTGCCGGCGCCCACCACCGCGCAGCGGCGGCAGATCGAGCGCCAGTGCGGCGCACGCGCCGGCCAGTTGCCGTGCATTCGCTGGGACGGCGCCGAACTGCATATCTGGAAGGGTCGGCTGTGGGCATTGACGCCCGAAGTCGTCGTCGACACCGGCCGGGAGTTGTCCTGGCACGGCGAACCGGTAGCGCTACCCGACGGCGGCAAGTTATCGCTGACCGATGCCGGCGCCCGCCTCGCCGAACCGCTGAGCTTGCGCCTGCGCCGCGGCGGCGAACGCATCAAGCCCGCCGGCGATGCGCATACACGCGAGCTGCGCGACCTGTTCCAGCAAGGGCTGGTGCCGCCGTGGCAGCGCGCAGCCTGCCCGCTGCTGTATGCCGGCGGCGAACTGGTCGCGGTGGCCGACCGCTGGGTCAGCGCACGCGGCGCGGCGATTTTCCAGCAAGCCCGTGCCCGGCCACACTGGCAGCCGGCACGCTGATTCCGGTCACGCAATCAGCGTTGCCGACCCTCGCGCAGATTGATTCCGGACGGCCGCTGCGTTAGCGTTGCGGGCCATGGCCAAGACCGCACCCGCATCTGTCAAAACCCCGCCCGGCGTCGACTTCGAGCACTCCCTGGATGAACTGGAGCAGTTGGTCGCACGGATGGAAGGCGGCGAGCTGAGCCTGGACGAATCGCTGGCCTCGTTCGAGCGCGGCATCGGCCTGTTCCGTCATTGCCAGCAGTCGCTGCAGCAAGCCGAATTGCGCGTGCGCCTGCTGCTCGATCCCGATGCCCCCGACAGCGCCGAACCGTTTGAACCCGAACTCTGAGCTGGGCCCTGCACTGCGAGCGCTGACCGTCCGTGCCGAACAGGCACTGAGCCGTAGCCTGCCGCCGGCCGAACAATCCCCTGCAGAACTCCATCGCGCGATGCGCTACGCCGTGCTTGGCGGCGGCAAGCGGCTGCGTCCGCTGCTGGTCTACGCCAGTGCGCATGCGCTTGGCGAAGATGGTCCGCAACTCGACGCGGCGGCCTGCGCGGTGGAGCTGATCCACGCCTACTCGCTGGTGCACGACGATCTGCCGGCGATGGACGACGACGCGCTGCGCCGCGGCCGGCCGACCTGCCATGTCGTGTTCGGCGAAGCGATGGCGATCCTCGCCGGCGACGCGTTGCAGGCACTGGCGTTCGAGCTTCTCGCCGATGACCCCACCCGGCGGATCGACGCGAACACCGGCATGGCGATGCTGCGCGCGCTGGGCCGCGCCTGCGGCGCCGAGGGCATGGCCGGCGGCCAGGCACTCGACCTCGCCGCGGTCGGCCGCCCGCTGACACTCATCGAACTGGAACACATGCACGCCTGCAAGACCGGCGCGCTGATCCGCGCCTCGGTACAGCTCGGTGCGCTGATGGCCGGCGCCGATGCCGGCACGCTGGATGCACTCGATCGTTACGCCCATGCCGTCGGCCTGGCGTTCCAGGTGCGCGACGACATCCTCGATGTGGAAGGCGAATCGGCGGTGATCGGCAAGACCGCCGGCAAGGACGCCGCCGCCGACAAGCCCACCTTCCCCTCGATCATCGGCCTCGACGCCTCGCGCGCACGGCTGGCGGAATTGACCGAGTCCGCACTGGCCGCGATCGCGACCCTGGGCGACCCTGCCTCGCTACTGGCCGAGCTGGCACGCTACACCGCCTGTCGCGTGCATTGAAAAGGGCGGCTTGCGCCGCCCTCGTTCAATCCGCCGGAACGCCGTTCCCGATCAGGCCACGCCTTCCTTCGGGTCGGCGCCGTACTGGCTGGTGCCCTGGTCGCCGGGAAGCGCAAACAGCACGATGATCCAGACTATGCCGGCGACCGGGATCACCGTAACCAGCCACCACCAGCCGCTGCGGCCGGTGTCATGCAGCCGGCGCACGCCTACCGCTCACCCCTGCGAACAGGACGGCCCCGTGTCGCCGATCCACTCACCCGATCGGAGACTGCGCGAGTCTATGGGAAATATGCCGCATGCCGCCATGTGCGTCGGCGGCACCGAACCCGATTCAATTGACCAGCCGCAGCGCGAACGGGTAGCGATACAGAGTCCCCTCGTTGGCCTTGATCGTGCCGACGATCACGAACACCAGCCAGAGGATCACCAGTACCGGCAACAGCAGGAATCCGATCAGCACGATGCACAGCAGTCCGCACACGACCGCGGCAAGCGCCACGGTGATGTTGAAGTTCAGCGCCTCTTTGCCCTGGTCGTCGACGAACGGCATGGTGTCTTTCTTGATCAGCCAGATCACCAGCGGACCGATGATGCTGCCGAACGGCATGACCAGGCCGGCCAATGCCGACAGATGCGCAAACGTCGCCCACTGACGCTCTTCGGCGGACGGAACCGCGATCACCGGATCGCTTGGCGGTGGCGGTGGCGGAGTGACGGACTCGGGTGGAACGCTCATGCGTATCTCCTTGAAGTCAAGTGAGAACTGGCGTCGCCAGCTGGGCTGTTGACAGCTGGCCGGCCGTGCCGGGTGCATCGATGCTAGCAAGCCCTGGCCACTTTGCCGAGTGAACTTTCGACCTATGAAAACCCGCAGCCGGCTACTCGCCGGCCACGGTCATCCGCTCCAGCAGGATCGAGCCACTGAGAATGTGCGAACGTCGGTCTACATCGGTGCCTACGGCAAGGATCCCGGCGAGCATTTCGCGCAGATTCGCCGCGATGGTGATGCCTTCCACCGGATACGCGATCTGCCCGTTCTCGACCCAGAACCCGGATGCACCACGCGAGTAATCGCCGGTGACAGTGGACACACCCTGCCCCATCACCTCGGTCACCAGCAACCCGGTGCCCATGCGCTGCAGCAGACCTGCGAAGTTGTCCTGCGAGTGGTCCGCGCTGCCCGAATCGACGATCAGGTTATGGATGCCGCCGGCATTGCCGGTCGATTCCAGCCCCAGCTTGCGCGCCGAATAGCTGCCCAGCACATAGCGCGCCAGCACGCCGCCTTCGATCAGCGCACTGTCGCGGGTCGCCACGCCTTCGGCATCGAAACTGCCCGACCCTTGTCCGCGCAACAGCTGGGGCCGCTCGTTGATATTGAGCCACGCGGGCATCACCGGCTTGCCGACGTGATCGAGCAGGAAACTGGCGCGGCGATACAACGCGCCGCCGCTGACCGCGCCCAGCAGATGCCCGATCAGCCCGCGCGCCAGTTCCGGTACGAACAGCACCGGGCATTGCCGCGTCGACAGGCTGCGCGCGCCCATCCGCGCCAACGTGCGCTCTGCAGCCTTGTCGCCCAGCGCTTTCGCACTCATGAAGTCACCGGCAGCACGCACGCTGTCGTACCAGTAATCACGCTGCATGCCGTCCTCGTCGCCGGCGATCAAGGCCAGCGACAGCGAATGCCGCGTGCCGCGCTCGCGCCCGACGAAGCCGTGCGAATTCGCGTAAACCGACACGCCCTGCCCGGCCTGCACGCTGGCACCGTCGGAGTTGCTGATGCCGGCGTGCGCACGACCGGCATCCTCGATCTCGAGGCCCAGCTCGATCGCGCGCGTGGTGTCGATATCCCACGGATGCCACAGGTCGAGGTCGGGAAACGAGGTTGCCATGCGCGAAGCGTCGGCCAGGCCCGCGGCCGGGTCGGCCTCGGTAAAGCGCGCGATCGCGCAGGCCTGGTCCAGCGTGGCCTGGATCGAGTCCGGATGCAGATCGGCCGTACTGGCCGAACCCTTGCGCTGGCCGAAGTACACGGTGAGGCTGAAGCCGCGATCGCGCGTGTGCTCGACCGTCTCCACCTCGCCCAGCCGCACGTTGACGCTCAGCCCCGTGTCGATGCTGGCCGCCACCTCGGCCTGGCTGGCGCCGGCGGTGCGGGCGCGGCGGATCACGTCCTCGGCCAGTTCGGCCAGCCGGTCAAGTTCGGCCTCACTTCGATCCGTCTGACTGCGGTCCTGGCTGGTGGCAACTTCGCTCACGTTGGGCTTTCCTGGGATGTAGGCGGGTAGAATAAGCGGTTCGCGACCGCTGACCATCCAAAATGGGGTCACGGCGACGAAATGAAAAGAGCTGCGGAGAACGCCCATGCAACCCACCGCCGGCATCTATCGTCACTACAAGGGTCAGCGCTATCGCGTGCTGGGCACCGCACATCACAGCGAAACGCTGGAGCCCCTGGTGGTCTATCAGGCGCTCTACGGCGATCACGGCCTGTGGGTGCGCCCGGCCGCGATGTTCAGCGAGACCATCGAGCTGGACGGCGAACCGATCGCCCGCTTCGCGCTGGAGCAAGCCGAAACGACCAGCGATGGCGGAACGCACAGCTGACCCATGCACCACAACTGGAATTGAAACCCGTGAGCCCGAGCCGCAGCCGCAACCAGAACGAACTCGACGAAGTGGATTACGGCCCCAGCCGCACCCAGCAGCGCCGCGATGCACTCGCCGTACTGGTCTTGGCGCAGCAGCTGGTCGACCTGCAACCGAGCCGGCTGGCCAAGCTCGCGCTGCCGGACGACGTGCGCCACGAGATCGACGTCACCCGCCGCATCACCTCCCATGGCGCGAAGAAGCGCCAGCTCGCGTTCCTCGCCAAGGTGATGCGCCGCTACGGCGAAGAAGACTTCGCCGCCGTGCGCGCCGAACTCGGCGAGAATCGCGAGAAGCAGCGCCAGGAAAATGCCGCGATGCATCGCCTAGAAGCGATGCGCGATCGCCTGATCGCCGAGGACGAAAGTGCGCTCTCCGAGCTGATCGCCGAACATCCGCAGGTCGATCGTCAGCATCTGCGTTCGCTGGTGCGGCAGGCGCGCCTGGAAAAAGAAGCGCCGAACAAGCCGCCGCGAGCATATCGGGAGATTTTTCAGTTGCTGAAGGATCTGGGCAAGGCGGACGATTCGGCCGAGGGTTGAGCGACGACCGCGCCTCCCCACGCGACAAGCTTTTGTGCGAGCGACTTCAGTCGCGATGCCGTTGCTTGTTGTTTCTCTTGAACCCCAAAAGCATTTGGGCAGAGAGCTTTCGTCCGCTTTCGACAACCGGGTTACTTTAGGTCGTGGGTTCTTGTAGGAGCCCGCTCGCGGGCGATGCTCTTGCCTGTTTCTGCATCTGGCGCGAAGAGCTTTCGTGCGCCTTCGGCGCCCGAGTTACTTTCTCTTTGTGTGGCCAAAGAGAAAGGTAACCAAAGAGAAAGGTAACCAAAGAGAAAGGTAACCAAAGAGAAAGGCCACCCCGCTTGGCGCACAGGGGCCCCGGTAGAGCAGCGGGCCGTCGTGGCCCGCACTTTTCAGAAGAACCCGATCAAGAGCTCACTGAGCAACAGCTGAAGAATTTGAGCCGGACCAACCACTCAGCCGGCGGTTGATAGCAACCTGCGTATTCAGGTAATGCTCGCATCTCTTTCCGGTAATTACTGATCAGTTTGCTGGTCGTGATCAGGGGTTTGGGCTTAGACCACCCACTCAGTACTATTCATCGATGCGAACGGGCCAGTTCCGAACTGCAACAATCAATTCGATGAGCAGAAATATCTACCACAAGTTTGAAATCATCGAACAGTCGCCCACACCGGATGGCTGGATCGTTGGTGTGGACCCTATTGATCTGGCCGGAGCTTTTGGCTTATCGGATGAGATCTATGTTTTGCTCTGCAAACTCTCAACCTGCGTGGTTTGCGGTGAGCGAACTGAAGCGCTTGAGCACCACCGCGCCTGCGTTCGAGATCTGGATCCCATCACCGACTACCGTCGAGGTGTCGCGTTCACGCGAGCCGCAGGAAAGCTAGGTTTCTTAATCCCAAGGGAGACCTATAGAGAGCAATTCAGCCCAGTCTATGATCGGGGGTGGCAGGACCGTCAGCGCAGCACGCGTGCCTATCGCCGTGCCAGAAACGGCGGCTCGTACACGGTCAAGGACGTGTGTGAGCTACTGAAGTCCCAACAGCATCGCTGCTACTACTGCTTCACGCCCTTCGGTGAAAATGGCGAAGGCGGCTACCATTTTCACCGTGATCACATGCAGCCACTGGCAGGCGGCGGCACGGATAATATCGGTAACATCGTCCTGACGTGTGCCGCCTGCAACATGGACAAAGGCCAGGAGGACTGGGACTCCTTTCTCTCGCGCCGCATGCAACGTGTATTGGCTAGCGATCAAAATACGCTGATTGCGATACACCGCCAGGTCGCGGAATGGAAAAGCCATCTCCCAACGCGGAGACCTAACGCCCTTGCGTGGGATAAGGCTCTGGCAATAGACGGGCATGGACCGTCGTTATCAGCCAATCATGCTTCGCCCGAGCCACACCTGAAACTGAGCTTGGACTTTGTGCCGTTTCAGCTCGTAGGAGACAACCTACGTTATCGCATAGGGCCCAAGCGCTGGGAGAACCTGGCAACCGCAGTGATGCGTGCGGCCGCATATACGTGTTCGATTTGCCGGCATCAGGTATGTGAGGAAGAGGCACATAGCCTTCTAGCGTATGAGGAATGGGTCTATGCCCATATCGCGAGGCCTGCGACGGCACGACTTCAAAGTATCAGGTGTGTCTGCTCCAAGTGCTGCACGGTGCTGCACTTCGACGAGACCCGTGAAAAGGTGACTGCAGGCCAATGGAAGGAGAGCCAGCTGGATGATGCGATCACGCAGTTTTGCAGGATCAATGCTTCCGACGCCGGGGTGCTCAACGCGTTGGACCGGTGTGAAATGGACTTGCGACGCAAAAACATGCACGTTTTCTATGAGCTGGCGTGGGGACGCTTCGAACCTTTGCTAGGGAAGCGCATCCGGCAGGAACACGAGTTCACCATCACGGATCACAAGCTCAGGCGATCGGAGAGCCACGAAGGACCGGGGTATTTGATTGGCAATGTTCCGCTGCCGATTCCCGACGGATGGTCGACTGTGCACGTGGTGCCCCTGTTCGATGCGACGAGAATATCCGGAATGCGAAAGAACACCTTGATCTCTGAAATGCTCCCCATCAACGGCGAGTTAGGCCACTATGGGAAGCTGTCGGCACAGGCCTGGCGCGGACGCAAGTTCGGCGAATACCGCGACGCAGCGGAACGCGAACTTGCAAGGATACGCGGTCGTAAATAGCGCGTCGGGGCTAGCAGGCTGACGAGCAACCACTTAATTCAAGGACTTGGCATTTCGGCTCTTCGGCTCTCGCAACCGCGCAGCGGTTGCGCACCGAGTGCGGGCCAGGATGGCACGCTGCTCTACCCGGGGCCCCTATGCGGCGGTGAGGCGGGGTCGACAGGCCCCGCAGGGGAATCGACAAGGATGTCGATTCCTTTTCGCCAGGACAGGAGTCCTGTCGAAAAGCCCGGCCCTGGCTCACGGACTTGCCGGGCAGGAGCCCGGCAAGCGCCAAGCGGGGTGGCCTTTCTCTTTGGTTACCTTTCTCTTTGGCCACACAAAGAGAAAGTAACTCGGGCGCCATAGGCAAACGAAAGCTCTGCACTAAATCAGCAAAAACAAGCAAGAGCATCGCCCGCTAGCGGGCTCCTACATGTAGAACCCGCGACGCGAGTTAACTCGGCTATCGCAGGCAGATGAAGGCTCTTCGCTCTGGATACCAGAGCGAGCAAGAACATCGCGCGCGAATCGGTTCTCGGAACAAAAAAGCAATAGCCACCTCACCCCAACCCTCTCCCCCGGCGGAGCCGTGGGAGAGGGAGCAGAAAGGTTACGAGGCCGTCCCACCCACCGTCATCGAATCAATCTTCAACGTCGGCTGACCCACGCCGACCGGCACGCTCTGCCCATCCTTTCCGCACACGCCGACACCTTCATCCAGCGCCAGATCGTTGCCGATCATCGAGACGCGATTGAGCACGTCCGGGCCTGAGCCGATCAACGTGGCGCCCTTGACCGGGCGAGTGATCTTGCCGTCCTCGATCAAGTACGCCTCAGACGCGGAGAAGGTGAACTTGCCATTGGTGATGTCGACCTGGCCGCCGCCGAAATTCGGTGCGTACAGACCCTTCTTCACCGAGCGGATGATCTCGGCCGGATCGTGCTGGCCGGCCAGCATGTAGGTGTTGGTCATGCGCGGCATCGGCAGCGCGGTGAACGACTCGCGGCGGCCATTGCCGGTAGGTGCCATGCCCATCAGGCGCGCGTTGAGCTTGTCCTGCATGTAGCCTCTGAGGATGCCATCCTCGATCAAGGTGGTGCACTCCGTCGGCGTGCCTTCGTCGTCGATGCTGAGCGAACCGCGGCGACCCGGCAACGTGCCGTCGTCGACGATGGTGACGCCCTTGGCGGCGACGCGCTGGCCGATGCGGCCGGAGAAGGCGGAGCTGCCTTTGCGGTTGAAGTCGCCTTCCAGGCCGTGGCCGATCGCCTCGTGCAGCAACACGCCGGGCCAGCCTGGGCCGAGCACTACCGTCATCTGCCCGGCGGGTGCATCGACGGAATCGAGATTCACCAGCGCCTGGCGCACCGCTTCATCGGCGAACGCCAGCGCCCGGCCGTTTTCGATCAGCTCGCGATAGCCGTAACGGCCGCCGCCGCCGGAATTGCCCTGCTCGCGCCGGCCGTTCTGCTCGGCGATCACCTGCACGCTGAGGCGCACCAGCGGACGCACGTCGGCGGCGAGCGTGCCGTCGGAGGCGGCGATGAGGATGGTGTCGATGGTGGCGGCGAGGCTGACGATGACCTGCTTGACGCGCGGGTCGCGCGAGCGAGCGTACGCATCGACCTCGCGCAGCAGCGCGATCTTGTCGGGGTTGGGCAGGCTCTCGACCGGATCGATCGCCGGATACAGCTGGCGCGCGCCGTTCAATGCCAGCGGCTTGCCGGCACCGTTGCCGTCGTGCGCGATCGCGCGCGCGGCTTTCGAGGCTTCCAGCAATTGCGGCAGCACGATCTCGTCGGAGTAGGCGAAGCCGGTCTTCTCGCCGCTGATCGCGCGCACGCCCACGCCCTGCTCGATCGAATGGCTGCCGTCCTTGACGATGCCCTCCTCCAGCAGCCACGACTCGCTGCGCGAATGCTGGAAGTACAGGTCGGCCGCGTCGATCGACGGGCCCATCAGCTGGGTGAATACACGGTCGAGGTCGCCGGTGGCGATGCCGCCGGGGGACAACAATTTGCTTTCGGCTAGCGTGATCAGGGAATCCATGGGCTTTGTTCGTCTGCGGTCGATCGGTAACTATCCCACATGGGGCTGCCGCCGGCCGCTTTAAAGCCTCGGCGCGGGCGCTGCGCTACCATGCGGGGCAACGCCGGCCGGCGTCTGACGTGAAGGATCACCATGAGCGAACACTCCAAACGCGAGGCTGCGCGCGAAGCCCTGGGCCGCGCCGTGAAGGCGCCGGTCGCGCAGACCCGCGAACTGCTGCACGCCGACGGCGGGCTGACGCCCGGCCGCGGCATGATCACCAGCATCATCGCGCTGTCGCTGGGCTTCCTGTGCCTGCTGGCAGTGCTGGCGTTCCATTTTCCGCAATACCTGACCACGCCGGATCTGCGCCACAAGTATTCGGTCGACGTGATCCGCCAGTTGCTGCTGGTCGGCTTGCTGGCGGCCGGCGGCATCTCGCTGGGCAATCTCATCCTCGATCGCCAGCGCAATCTCAATATCGTGGCGTTCGTGCTGGTGATCGCGGCGGTGGCACTGGGCGGCTCGCGCGTGCCGGTGGGCAATTTCCCGGATCACACCCCTTACATCGGGCTGGACTGGTTCATCCTGGACCTGCTTGGCTCGACCTTGATCTTCGTGGTGATCGAGAAGCTGTTTCCGCTGTACAAGGGCCAGGCGATCTTCCGCAGGGAATGGCAGACCGACCTGAAGCATTTCGCGGTGAACCATTTCATCGTGGGGCTGGCGCTGCTGACGGTGAATTTCCTGCTGCACCACATGTTCGGCTGGCTGGTCAGCAGCCATTTCCAGCAGACCGTGCAGCACATCGTGTTCGTGCCGCAGTTGCTGCTGTGCGTGCTGGTCGCCGACCTGGCGCAGTACTGGACGCACCGCGCGTATCACGAGGTGCCTTTCCTGTGGCGCTTTCACGCGGTGCACCACAGCGTGAAGACGATGGACTGGCTGGCCGGCTCGCGCCAGCATATGCTGGAGCTGATCTTCACCCGCGTATGCGTGCTGGCCCCGCTGTACATCCTCGGCTTCAGCGAAGCGGCGATGAACGGTTACATCCTGATCGTGGGTTTCCAGGCGGTGTTCAACCACGCCAACGTGCACCTGCCGTGGGGACCGCTGAAGTACCTGGTCGTGACGCCGAATTTCCACCACTGGCACCACGCCTCCGACGACGAGGCGATCGACAGGAACTACGCCGCCCACTACGCGTTTCTCGATTACCTGTTCGGCACGGCGGTGAAGTCGCGCAACAAGTTTCCGGAGCGCTACGGCGTGGTCGGCGATTACATGCCGGACGGCTTCGTCAAACAGCAGCTGTTTCCGTTCCACGGCAAGCAGACGCCGGCCGAGCCGCTGGCGTAATCACGCGGGTTGCAGTCCTGCGGGTCAGGGATGGATCGAGCTGGCCGCGGCGGGTGGCCGCACGCTGCCCGTCGCGGCGGGCAGGCCGGCGGCGGGCAGACTGGTGGCGGGATTGAGCAGCAGCGGCGGCGTGTTCGTGGCGCCACGCTTCTCGATCAAGGTCATCACCGGCTTGTCCCAGGTTCCGGTGACCTTGTAACGCGCGCTGGCCGCCTGATTCAGCCCCCTGCCGAGCAGGCCCTGCACGGCGAAGCCCGCTGCCGCACCGATCGGGCCGCCGACCATCGCACCGACCAGCGGCAGGCTGTTGCCGACATGCGGCACCACCCGCATTTCCTGGTCGTAATCCTTGGCGCGCAAACCGGTGCGGCCGGTGATGCTGATGTTCGCCGCCGGGCCGGCGATCAGCAGGTTGTCGGTGGTGGCATTGCCGTTCGCCAGATGAAAGTCGCCGGCGATCGAGTCAAATGCCAACCCCTTGCCGAACACGTCGCCGAAATCCAGGGTGAGCCGGCGCGGCACTTCGGCCAGCGAGACCAGTCCCAGCAGGCGCCCCACGCCCGGCGATGTCGCCTCGGGAATGCGGCCGTCGTTGACGTGGATGCTGAGGGTGCCGTCCATCGTGGCCAGCGACAGCGCGCTGGGGCTGCCTGGCCAGGTGGCGTCGAGCTGGTCGTGCGTCTTGCCGCCGTTGACGAGCCCGTCAAAGCCCAACGCGCCCAGCATCGCGCCGAGATCCTCGGCCGAAAAATTGATGCGCATGTGAGTGTGGCTGTTGCTGGCGTTGCCGTTCCAGTCGCCGCTGGCGTTGATCTGCACGCGGCTGGACAGCGCGCGCAGCTGCTCGATATGCATGCCGGCCGCCGTCGGCCAGGTTTCCAGCCGTGCTTCGCCCAGCTTCGAGTCACCCAGGCGCAGGTCGCCGATCCAGAGATGGAACGGCGGCAGCGCTGCCGGATTGATGCCGGTGTTGGCGGGATCGGACGGCGGCACGACTGCAGCCTTGGTGCCGGCGGCCGGCGAGTTTGCGGCCGGCCAATACAGCCGCTGCAAGCGCGCCGTGACGCCGCGCTTGTCCAGCTCCTGGGTGGGCACACTGAAATTGCCCGCCATCGTGGCGCCATCCACATCCACGCTGAGCACATCGGGTTGCGGCGTGGCACGCAGTTTCAGCGCCCCCATCGGACGGCCGAACCAACCGGCCTGATCGGTGCTGACGTCGAGGCTCTCCAGTCCCGGGCCACCGCTACCGCTGCCTGCCACCGTCTGCTGCACCCAGCCGGTGATGTCCAGCCGGCTGGCGTGCCCACGGATGCGCAGGCCGCTGGTGGGCAGCGCATCCGGCATCTGGTTGCCGAATGCCAGCGTACCTGCCAGTGGATGCTGCGCGCCGTCGGACAGGCGCAGGTGCCCACGTGCCACATCGCCCAGTCCGAATTGCAGGTCGCTGCCGCCGACCGGCAGGCTCATGGTCATGTGCAGCGGCAGGCTCGCCGCCGCCGGCTTGTCCAGCGGCGCCGGCAGGCCCAACGTTATCCCGTTCAGTGGCGAATCGACGCTGAGAGTCTGCGCCAGCGCATCGCTGCCCGGCACATGCGCGATCGTGAAGCCGATATCGAAGTCGCTGCGACCGTCGGCCAGTTCGCCGAGCCAGTTGAGCGACGGATAGTCCTGCACCAGCTCGGACATGCGGTAACTGCCCTGCAATTGCGCCGACAACACGGTGGCCGGGTCGCTGTTGGCCGCTGCGATCGCCAGTTGCAGTTTCGACGGCTGGCCGCGAAAGCCGGCATCCAGCGGGCCGGCCTGCATGCCGTGCAAGTTGAAGCGCAACGGCCCGTTGAGTTTGTCCAGCTTGAGGTTCCAGTCCGGTGCGCTGAGGTCGGCATCCTTCAGCTGGGCGTTGCCGTCCAGCTGAGCATCCTCGGCCTTCTTCAGCGGCAGGCTCAGGTGAAAATCGAAGGTGCCGCTGCCGCCCAGATTCAGCTTGGCCAGCGTATCGGCCTGACGCATGCCGATCGGGCTCTTGCGCACGAACTCCATCAGGCTGGCGCCGCTGCCGTTGCCTTGCACGCTCAGATCGAGCAGGCCTTCGCCGAAATCCGGGATCAGCGCCACCGCCTTGTCCGCCTTCACACCCAACGACTGGCCGCTGCTGGCCTCGACCAGCATGCCGTTGTTGATGAAGTTGGCCACGGCGTTGATACCTTCGGCGTGCGGCCACTCCTTGCCGTAGTCGAGGGTGAGGTTGCTGATCACCGCACGCGCCTCGAAGCGCCCTTCGTTGTGGCGGAATGGCCAGTCCGCGAGGTCGCCGCGCACCAGCACCTGCGCCTGGTCGATGTTGCCGGCCAGCAAGCCCCGATCCAGCCAGGCGATGGTGCCGGGCGACATCGAGTCCAGCGGCCAGAACAGTTTGGCCGCAAGCACGTCGGCGTGGTCCAGCGTGGCGTAGAGGTCGAGGAACGGGCGGCCCTGCGCCGGCAGGATCACTTCGCCACGGGCCTGCCCGGCATATCCGGTGCCGGCGAAATCCAGCGTGTCGACGCCGATATGCCAATCACCGTCCTGCGGCCAGAATGCCAGCGTGCCGGCCAGTTGCGACATCACGAAGGGCTGCCGGAATTCGTGTGAAAACTGCAGCGTGGCGGCCTGTGCCGGCAGCTCCAGCGACAGCGCCTCGGCGTCGCCGCGCAGCTCGCCATGCAGGCTGCTCAGGCCCGGCAATTTGCCTACCGCGTCGATGCCCAGGTCGTTGAAGGCCACCGCAACGGCTTGCAGCCCGCCGGCACGATTCCAGCGCAGTGCTACGCGGCTGAGGTCGCCGCGGGGGTGTCCACTGCCCAGCCACTGCGCCAGGGCGGGCGCCAGATCCGGTTTCAACGCCAGCCATGGCAGCAGCGGCGCCAGTTGCAGCTTGCGTGCAGCGACACCCGCGCTGGCCCGAGCGCTGCCAGGCTGATGCAGGCTCAGCGCCAGGGCGCTGCCGTCGTCGCCAGCCCAACGCACGTCGTAGCCATCGCCGCTCTGGCGCACGCCGACCAGCCCGTGCAGGGCCGCCACACTGGCGGCGCCCCCGGTGGGCGCAGTCACCGTCAGCGTATCCAGGTCGAAGCGGATCAGGCTGCTGGTCAGCGTGCCCTCGCGCCAGTCCAGCCATGCGCTCAACTTGCCATGGCCCTGGTTGGCCGTATAACCACCCGGATCGATGCCGTTCAACAGCGGCTTCAGATCGACATCATCGAAGCCCACCCACACCTGACCGGCGCGACCGTCCTCGCCGAAGCGACCGGCCGTGTGCACGGCGGCATTCACGCCACTGCGCTGCAGCACGCCGCCGAAGCGGATCTGGCCGCCTTGGTGACTCAGGCGCAATTGTCGGGACAGCAAGGTGTACTGCTTGTTCAGCAACGCGTCGGTGACCACCACGCGAAGGTCTTCCAGCCACAGGTCCACCGACATCTGACCCAACGAAATCGGCTGCCGGTTGCCACCGCCGGCGACGCCGATGCCGTTGACGTGCCAGCCGCCGGCATCGTGCAGCAGGTCCAGTTGCAGGCCACGTACATACAGGTTGAGCAGGTGCCGAGACGGCAGCAGCCAGCCGCCGAAATCGAGTTTCAGCTCGGACTCGGGCAGCTGCAACGCCGCACCGCTCTCGCCTGCCGCCGCGCCGATCGTCACGCCGTGCATCACGAACAGCGGGCCGGACGGCGTCCAGCGACCTTCCATCGAGGCGAAGCTGACCGGCCGCTGCAACCGCTGGCTGAGCTGGGCGGCCACCCATGCCGGATGCCGCGCCAGCAATGGCAGCAGCAACTGGGTCAGCGCCACCAGCACGGCGAACAGGATCACCGTCACCCCGGCGGTCCAGCCCAGCGCGCGGGCGCAACGATGCAGCCTCCGCTGCCACAGCGCGTTCACGCGCGGCAATCCGGGCCGGATTTACAGCAAAACAACATCAAACTGTTCCTGCGAATAATGTTCTTCAGCCTGAAAGCGTATGCTTTTGGAGATGAACTCTTCCAGTTCGGCCACCGCGCCGGACTCTTCCTCCAGGATGCGGTTGACCACGGCGGGGTTCGCCATCACCAGCAGCTTCTGCGCGTTGAACTGGCGCACCGCCCGGGTGATCTCGCGGAAGATCTCGTAGGTCACCGTTTCGGCGGTCTTCAGCACGCCACGGCCGTTGCAGGTCGCACACGGTTCGCACAGCTGGCGCGCCAGGCTTTCGGTGGTGCGCTTGCGGGTCATCTCGACCAGGCCCAGCGCCGACATCGGATACACCGTGGTCTTGGCGTAGTCGCGCGCCAGCCCCTTGTTCAGCATGCGCAGCACCTGGCGCTTGTGCTCCTCATCGTTCATGTCGATGAAGTCGATGATGATGATGCCGCCCAGGTTGCGCAGCCGCAGCTGGCGCGCCGCAGCCTGCGCCGCCTCCAGGTTGGTGCGGTAGACCGTCTCCTCCAGGTTGCGCGAGCCCAGATAGGCACCGGTGTTGACGTCGATCGTGGTCATCGCCTCGGTCTGGTCGACGATCAGGTAGCCGCCGGATTTCAGCGGCACCTCCTTCTTCAGCGCACGCTGCATCTCGTCCTCGACCCCGTACAGGTCGAAGATCGGCCGCTCGCCGTCGTAATGCTCGATGCGGTCGTCCAGGCTCGGCATGAACTTGTGCACGAACTTGACCACCTTCTCGAAGGTGGCGCGCGAATCGATCCGCACCTTCTCGATGTCGTCGTTGAGCATGTCGCGCAAGCTGCGCAGCGGCAGCGACAGCTCCTCGTAGACGCGCTCGCCCACCTTGGCCTTGGCGATGTTCTCCTGCACCACCCGCCACACCTTGGTGAGGTAGGCAACGTCGAACGCCAGCGACTCGGCGCTCTGCCCCTCGGCATTGGTGCGCACGATGTAGCCCATGGGATGTTCGCCGATCAGCGGCGTCAGCACGTCGCGCAGCCGTTGGCGTTCAGCCTCATCCTCGATCCGGGCCGAGATGCCAAGAGTGCGCGCGTACGGCAACAGCACCAGGTAGCGCGAGGGAATCGACAGGTGCGCCGACAGCCGCGCACCCTTGGTGCTGATCGGATCCTTGACCACCTGCACCACGATCTCCTGGCCTTCGTGGACCAGTTCGCTGATCGAGGGGACGTGGCCGTTGCCGTTCGATTCCACGCCGTCGACAGACGCCGGCTGCGGGCGAACGATGTCCGAGGCATGCAGAAACGCGGCGCGCTCCAGCCCGATCTCCACGAACACCGCCTGCATGCCCGGCATCACCCGCTGCACCCGGCCCTTGTAGACATTGCCGACATAACCACGCCGGGAGGCACGTTCGACATGTACCTCCTGCAGCATGCCGTTCTCGACCACGCCCACCCGCGTTTCTCGCGGGGTCACGTTGATCAGGATTTCTTCACTCACCGCATACTCCCCGAATTGACCATCTTTATAACGGCTGCAGGCGCGGCCTGTCGATGAGCCATTTCATGGGAACTGCATTCCGGCTCCCGATATCGCAAAATGTCGCTGATTGCCGCCCCGGCAGGAGTTCGCAACATGAGTACCCCGATTCTGCTGGCCTGGAGCGGCGGCAAGGACTGCCTGCTGGCGCTGCAACGCCTGCTTGCCGATCCGCAGTGGCAGGTGGCCGGCCTGCTCACCACGGTCAACCGCAACTACCAGCGCGTGGCGATGCACGGGGTACAGCACGAAGTGCTGCGGGCGCAGACCGCCGCGCTGGGCCTGCCGCTGGTCGAGGTGCTGCTGGACTGGCCCGGCAGCAACGAAGCCTACGAGCAGGCCCATGCGCAAGGGCTGGTCGAGGCGCGCATGCGCTGGCCGGGCATCCGCCATTGCGCATTCGGCGACCTGTTCCTGGAGGACGTGCGCGACTACCGCGTGCGCCAGTTGGGCCGCGAGAACTGGCGCGCGGTATTTCCATTGTGGGGCGAGGACACCGCCGCGCTGTCGCGGCGCTTCGTCGCCGAGGGCCATTGCGCGATGCTGTGCTGCGTCGACACCCAGCAGCTTGACGCGGGGTATTGCGGCCGCGCTTTCGATGCCGCCTTGCTCGATACGTTGCCGGCCGGGGTCGATCCCTGCGGCGAGCGCGGCGAATTCCACACCCTGAGTTATGCCGGCCCGCTGTTCCGCCAGCCACTCAAGCTGCGCCGCGGCGAATCGGTGCTGCGCGATGGGCGTTTCCAGTTCACCGATTTCCTGCTGGACAACAGCCGACTCGACGGCCATGCCGCAAAAAGCTGACCGCCACATCCTGCCCGATGTGCTGCAGCCCGACCTCGCGCTGGTGTTCTGCGGCACCGCCGCCGGCAAGCGCTCGGCCGCCGAGCGGGCCTATTACGCCCACCCCGGCAACCTGTTCTGGCGTGCGCTGTTCGAGGCCGGGCTGACCCCGCGTCAACTGGCGCCGCCGGAGTTTCCTCGACTGCCCGACTACGGCATCGGCCTCACCGACCTGGCCAAGCGCCATAGCGGCAACGATAGCGAGCTGCCGCGCGACGCGTTCGACGTGCCGGGCCTGATCGGCAAGATCGAACGCCATCAACCGCGCCTGCTCGCGTTCACCAGCAAGAACGCGGCACGCGCCGCCCTCGATCATGCCGCGCCCTACGGCCTGCAGGATGAGACCTTCGGCGATACGCGCCTGTTCGTGCTGCCGTCGCCTTCGGGACAGGCGCGCGGGCATTGGGATCTCGGTCCATGGCTGGCGCTGGGCGAGCTCTACCGAGCACTCAACGCCAACTCGTAGGAGCCCGCCAGCGGGCGATGCTCTTGGCTCTGGATGGTTGATTCGAAGCGAAGAGCAAGGGCATCGCCCGCGAGCGGGCTCCTACACAAAGAGCCGCACCAGGATCGAAAGTGCCGCACCAGGATCGATTACAAAAGAGCCATACCAAGATCAATCGATGGGCGTGTGCCGATACCGGCTGACATCCTCGGGCCGAACCACCGATGCCTTGTTTGTCCACGAGCGCCTCATGTAGCTGACCACGGCCGACACCTCGCTGTCGCTCAGCTGCTGGGCGAATGACGGCATCGAATACGGCCGTGGATTGGCAGCAGTCGCCGGCGCAAAACCTCCCAGCAAGACCATCCGGGTCGCATTGAGACCGGTCGGCTCGGTCACCGAGGAGTTGCCGTCCAGTGGCGGATACACGCTGGCGACGCCGCTGCCGTCCTTGCCATGACAATCCGCACAGTGCTGCGTGTAGACCTTCTCGCCCTGCTGCACGATCGCCCTGGCATTGAACAGCTGCGGTTCTTCCGGCGAAAGCGCGCGCGGCGGCAACGACTGCAGATAGGTGGCGACCGCGTGCAGGTCGTCGTCGCTCATGTGCTGGGTGCTGGTCGCGACCACGTCGGCCATCGGGCCGAACGCCGCGCCCCTGGCCGATTGACCGGTCTTCAGCAGGTCGACGATGTCCTGCGCGTTCCAGCCCTGCAGGCCACCGTTCTGCCGCGTGCTCAGATCCGGCGCGTACCAGTTCTGCATGGGAATCTGGCCGCCGGTCAGATGTTGATCGCCGGACGTCCCGCCCAGCGAATCGCGCGCCGCGTGGCATTCATTGCAGTGGCCCAATCCCTGCACCAGGTAGGCGCCGCGATTCCATTGCGCCGACTGCGCCGGGTCAGGCTTGAACACACCCTCCCTGAAATACAGCGCACGCCAGGCGGCCAGGCTCTTGCGCACGCTGTACGGGAAATCCAGCGTCGATGAGGGAGCCGACTGGTGCACCGGCGGCAGCGATTGCAGCCAGGCAAAGATCGCCAGCGCATCGTCGCGCGTCACCTTGGTGTACGAGGTATACGAGAACGCCGGATACAGCAGTTCGCCGTGCCTGCCCTTGCCGACGTGCAAGGCCTGCCAGAAATCCTCGAAACTCCAGTCACCCAGGCCGGTGCTGCGATCGGGCGTGATGTTCGGCACCGGAATGTTGCCGAACGGCGTCGGCAGCGATCGTCCCCCGGCGAGGCGCGCACCGCCTTGGGCAGTATGACAGCCGGCGCAGTCGCCGAGCGTGGCCAGGTATTCGCCCCGCGCGATCAGGGCGGGATCATGCAACGTCGCTGCGGTCACGGCGCTCATGGCCACTGACGTCGGTCGACGACCGCCACCGAAAAACAACCAGCCCAGCAACAGCGCGATCAGTACAACGATCAGCAGCAAGCATCGACGCAGCCATTTCATGCGCCGTCTCCGGTCGCACCAAGGACGCCGCAGCGCAGCGGCGGCGTCACCGAACCGGCCGCCTGCGCATGCGTGTCGGCCGGCAACGGGCGGCTGGCCAGCGAGGCGGCCACCGCGGTGATGTCCGAGTTGCTCAGCCGGTTGGCCACCAGCGCCATGCAGTCCGGCGCAACCGTGGCGCGGGTGTGCGTGCGCCAGGAGCCCAGCTGCGCACTGAGGTAGTCGTACGGCAGGCCGACCAGTCCTGGCGTGGACGGTTCTACGCCGGTCAGCTGGCTGCCGTGGCAGCTGGTGCAGGCGGGGATCTTGCGTGTGGGGTCACCCTTGCTGATCAGCTGATCGCCACGCTGCAGGGTCGCCGCAGAAACCGACGGCACCGGCGAGTGGCTGTAGGGCACCTGCTGCGCGGAAAAATACTCGGCGATTTCCCGCATGTAGGCCGGACTCAGCTGGCGGACGGTGTATTCCATCGGCGCGTACTTGCGCAGGCCGTTCCGGAAATCCTGCATCTGCCGCGCCAGATAGGCGGCCGGCTTGCCGGCCAGGCGTGGAAAATATCCGCTGCCCGGAGTCCCTTCGCCGTGCACACCATGACATGTGGTGCAGGCCGCGATGCGCTGCTGCAAGGTGTCGGGCGGTACCGGATGTAACGGTGGCGCATCGGCGGCGCGGCTGGCGGCGCCGGACAGCATGGCGACCGCAAACAGGACTGCGACACCGAACGGCTTGGCAATGCGCAGACTGGCGTTCGGGTTCATCGGCCAATTATAGGGGCGTAGCCGGCGTGCGCAGCACCGATCGGCTGAGGCATGGCGCTAAGCTGCGCCATCGCGACAACATGCCGCATTCATCGAACCCCGGAGGTTACGTTAGCCGTCCAGCCGCCGATCTTGCCGCACTCGTCACCGCATTGCTCGCAGTTCCGGCCATCGCAACGGACTCCGCGACACCCGCCTCCGCTTATGCGCCGATCGCGCACATGGCGACGGATCCGGCCACGTTGGCTATCGGCAGCGGAACTGATGGGTCGATCATCTGCGCCACCTCGCAGTCGCTGCAGTTTCTAGCCACGGTCGGCGGCAAGCCGGTTGCCGCGATGAAACGTTAGTGTTCCCTTGATGCAGGCTTACCGGCGTGCCATGCAAGTCCATGCCATGACGGCTGCCATGGAAATCACTCAGCTGCCGTCAGCTGTTGCCGCCGACCGACTTGCGCACGATCAGCATCGCCAGCTCCAGCGACTGCTCGTAGTTGAGGCGCGGGTCGACCATCGACTTGTAGGCCCGATCGAGGTCGGTCTCGGACAGATCGCGCGCGCCGCCCATGCACTCGGTGACATCCTCGCCAGTCAGCTCCAGATGCACACCGCCCAGCCGGGTGCCGACCGCCGCGTGAATGTCGAACGCCTGATCCAGCTCGCCGCGGATATTGTCGAAGCGGCGGGTCTTGTAGCCGTTCGAGGTGCTCTCGGTATTGCCATGCATCGGATCGGCTACCCACAGCACGCGGCGCCCTTCGCGCTTCACCGCTTCCAGCAACGTCGGCAGCGCCGTGGCGATCTTCGCATTGCCCATGCGATGGATCAGGGTCAGTCGCCCCGGCTCATCATCCGGGTTCAGCGCGTCGATCAGCGGCAGCAGTTGGGCCGGGGTTACCGTGGGGCCGACTTTCACGGCAATCGGATTGCGAATGCCGCGGAAATATTCCACATGCGCACCATCCAGCGCTGCGGTACGCATGCCGATCCACGGGAAATGCGTGGAGAGATTGAAGAAGCCGGGATGGCGCGGCACTTGCCGGGTCAGCGCCTGCTCGTAGTGCAGCAGCAAGGCTTCGTGCGAGGTGAAGAAGTCGACCTTGGAGAAGCCGGCAATCGGGCCAGCCAATGTCTCCATGAAGCGCAGCGAGTCGCCGATGCCGGCGACCATCCGCCGGTACTCGGCCGCCAGCGGCGAATGCTCGACCCAGGCCAGGTCCCAGTATTCCGGGTGATGCAGATCGGCGAAGCCGCCGTCGATCAGGGCACGCACGAAGTTCATGGTCAGCGCCGAATGCGCATGCGCCTGGATCATCCGCTGGGGATCGGGCCTGCGCGCGGCGGCGGTGAATTCCGGGCCGTTGACCAGGTCGCCTCGGAAACTCGGCAGGCTCACTCCGTCACGAACTTCCAGATCGGTCGAGCGCGGCTTCGCGTACTGGCCGGCAAAACGGCCCACCCGCAGCACCGGCTTCTTCAGCCCGTGCACCAGCACCAGGCTCATCTGCAGCAGCACTTTCAGCCGGTTGGAAATGATCGGACTGGTGCAATCGGCGAAGCTTTCCGCACAGTCGCCGCCTTGCAGCAGGAAGCGCTTGCCGTCCTGCGCCTCGGCCAGTGACTGCTTCAGCGCGAGCACCTCCCACGACGTCACCAGAGGGGGCAGCCTGGCCAACTGGGCGCCGGCTGCCGCCAACTCGATCGCATCGTCATACTGCGGCTGCTGCAGCGCCTCGCGCTGCTGCCATGAGTCGGGAACCCAGTAGCTGGGCACGGAAGCGTCGGGCAAACCGGCATTCATCGGTACGGCCTTGATCACGGTAGGAGCATTCATTTCAGAGAGCTTCGCCGGCGCGTGGCGACGACCGCCAATACGGCCAGCGCGATAAACCACAGCAGGGTCCAGGCCGGCATCGGCAGGCCCAGGATCGGCTCGACCTTGGCGCACTCGCCGGAGCCGGTGAATACCAGTTGCAGCACCCTGGCGAACGGGAACGCGCTGAACATATAGTCCAGCGGCGGCCCGCACGACGGAATCTGGTCAGCCGGCAGCGACTGAATCCACAGATGGCGAGCCGCCACGGCGATGCCGAACAGCGACCCCAGCAGCACGCCGCCGGTATAGACCCAACGTGCGCCGCCGCGTGGTGCATGCAATGCACCGAGCAGGAAAAACAAGCCCATCACGATGAAGCCGACCCGCTGGAAGATGCACAGCGGACAGGGGAACAGGCCCCAGTATTTTTCTGTGAAGAGCGCGAACCCGAGCAGGCCGGCGCAGATCAGGAAACCGACGATGAAACTGACACGGTACGACCAGCGGAATGGATTCATGGCACTTTGCTGCGTTGCGGAACAACGACATTACCTGTTCGCCAGCGCGCTGTCAGCAGCGCGGCGAAATTCAGCGGAAATTCGCGATTTGCCACCCCAGAAAGCAGAAACCCGGCGGGTTGCCCGGCCGGGTTTCTGGATATGGACTTCTGAACGCCCACCCGATCAGGCAACGCCCGGCCGGCTTATTCGGCGTCGACAGCCTCGACCTGGGGGCGACCGACCAGCTCGACATACGCCATCGGCGCGTTGTCGCCCGGGCGGAAGCCGCACTTGAGGATGCGCAGGTAGCCGCCGGCACGCTCGCGGTAGCGCGGACCCAGCTCGACGAACAGCTTGCCGACCGCCTCCTTGTCGCGCATGCGCGAGAACGCTAGGCGGCGGTTGGCGACGCCGTCGACCTTGGCCAGCGTGATCAGCGGCTCGGCCACGCGGCGAAGTTCCTTCGCCTTGGGCAAGGTGGTACGGATCAGCTCATGCTTGATCAACGAGGACGCCATGTTCTTGAACATGGCCTCGCGGTGCGAGCTGGTGCGGTTGAGTTTGCGACCGGATTTTTGGTGGCGCATGGCAAAAGTCTCTATGTCTGTTGTTATGAAAAGCCGGCACCTGTGTCCGGCTTCCCGCGGTTACCCGCTTATATGGCCTTGTTGAATCCGAGGCTCTGTCTTGAAAACCCCATCGGAGCAAACGCTCTTGTGAGGAGTGCGGCCATGGGTGGCCGCTTCTGGCGCACAGTCAGGGCGCTACGCACACCCTGACTGCATCTAGCTACACAGCGATCAAAGACGATCGCACGAACATTCGTTCGCAAAAATACCTCGTCAACCCAGCTGCATGCCGTGCGACAAGCCCGGCGGCGGCCAGTTCTCGAGCTTCATGCCCAGTGCGAGACCGCGACCGCCCAGCACATCCTTGATCTCGGTCAGCGACTTCTTGCCCAGGTTCGGCGTCTTGAGCAGCTCGACTTCGGTCTTCTGTACCAGATCGCCGATGTAGTAGATGCTCTCGGCCTTCAGGCAGTTCGCCGAACGCACGGTGAGCTCGAGATCGTCGATCGGACGCAGCAGCAGCGGATCGAAACCGCTCTTCTCCGCCTTGTCGGTAGCGCTCTCGCGACGCGAGAAATCGCCGAACACCGACAGCTGGTCGTTGATGATCTCGGCGGCCTTGCGAACCGCGTCTTCCGCACCGATCGTTCCATTGGTCTCGATGTCGAGAACCAGCTTGTCGAGGTTGGTGCGCTGCTCGACACGAGCGGCGTCCACTTCGTAAGCCACGCGCAACACGGGCGCAAACGACGCATCCAGCTGCAGGCGACCGATCGGGCGCGCCTCGTCATCCGGATGCTGGCGCGTGCTGGCCGGCTGGTAGCCGACGCCGCGACGCACCTTCAGGCGCATGTTGAGCGCGATGTCCTTGGTCAAGTGGCAGATCACGTGCTCGGGGTTGATGATTTCCACCGAGTGGTCGACCACGATGTCGCCGGCCGTGACCACGCCCTTGCCCTTCTTGGACAGGGTCAGGGTGACTTCATCACCCGTATGCTGACGGATCGCCACGTCCTTGAGGTTGAGCAGGACTTCGATGACG
This sequence comes from Rhodanobacter terrae, assembly GCF_042657005.1. NCBI lineage: Bacteria > Pseudomonadati > Pseudomonadota > Gammaproteobacteria > Lysobacterales > Rhodanobacteraceae > Rhodanobacter > Rhodanobacter terrae. The sequence continues at coordinate 177,955 of NZ_JBHSNG010000003.1, read as the reverse complement.
TCCTCCTGCAGGCCTTCCAGGGTGGTGTATTCGTGCAGCACGCCATCGATTTCAACCTCGACGATGGCACTGCCAGGGATCGAGGAGAGCAGCACGCGACGCAGCGCGTTGCCCAGGGTATGGCCGAAGCCACGCTCGAGCGGCTCGACCACCACCTTGGCGCGGTTGGCTCCGAGCTGTTCGACGCTGAGGCCCCGAGGCCGCAGCACACTAGTTGACGAAACTGCCATGCAGAGCTCCGGTAATTACTTCGAGTAAAGCTCGACGATCAATGCTTCATTGATGTCGGACGGCAGGTCACCGCGATCCGGCACCGACTTGAACGTACCTTCAAATTTCTTGGCGTCGACTTCGACCCAGACCGGACGCAGATCCATGGTGTCGAAAATGGTCGCCGCTTCCTGTACGCGCAACTGGGCGCGGGCCCGCTCGGTCAACGCAATCGCGTCGCCGGCACGAACCTGGTACGAAGGAATGTTCACCTTCTTCCCATTCACCAGGATCGCCTTGTGGGCTACCAGCTGGCGAGCCTGGGCGCGGGTGACCGCGAAACCCATGCGATAGACGACGTTGTCCAGACGGCTTTCGAGCAGACGCAACAGGTTTTCACCGGTGTTGCCCTTGATCGTCGACGCCTTGGCGTAGTAGTTGCTGAACTGACGCTCGAGCACACCGTAGATGCGCTTGACCTTCTGCTTCTCACGCAACTGCACGGCATAGTCGGACATGCGCATGCGCTTGTTCGCGCCATGCTGGCCGGGCTTGTTTTCCAGCTTGCACTTGGAGTCCAGCGCGCGGGCCGGGCTCTTCAGGCTGAGATCTGCACCCTCACGACGGGCGAGTTTGCAGGTAGCTCCACGATAACGGGCCATGGGTATGCTCCTTAGACTCGACGCTTCTTGGGGGGACGGCAGCCGTTGTGCGGAATCGGCGTGACGTCGATGATGTTGAGCACCTTGTAGCCCAACGCGTTCAGTGAACGCACCGCCGACTCGCGGCCCGGGCCGGGGCCCTTGATGCGTACTTCCACCGTCTTCACGCCGTAGTCGCCTGCAGCACGGCCAGCCTTTTCGGCGGCAACCTGGGCAGCGAACGGGGTCGACTTGCGCGAGCCACGGAAACCGGCGCCGCCGGCAGTAGCCCACGACAAGGCGTTGCCCTGGCGATCGGTGATGGTGACGATGGTATTGTTGAAGGAGGCCTGCACGTGCGCCACGGCATCCGTGACAACGCGCTTGATCTTCTTCTTGGTCTTGACCGGCTTAGCCATGGTTTAGAGGCTCTTTGTTAATCAGTGCGGCCACGGACGGCCGCTTTTTGATCTTCGCGATCAGGGAAGATCGCACTGGTGCAATCACTTCTTGATCGCGCGACGGGGACCCTTGCGGGTACGTGCGTTGGTACGCGTGCGCTGGCCGCGCACTGGCAGGCCGCGACGGTGGCGCAGGCCACGATAGCAACCCAGATCCATCAGACGCTTGATGGCCATACCCACCTCGCGGCGCAGATCGCCTTCGACAATGTACTTGCCGATCTCGTGGCGGATTTTCTCCACCTCGCCTTCACTGAGGGACTTGATCTGGGTGGTGGGAACCACGCCAGCATCCACGCAGACCTTCCTGGCCCGGCTGCGGCCGATACCGTAAATGCTCTGCAGACCAACCCAGACGTGCTTCTGGACCGGCAAATTGACACCCGCGATGCGCGCCATGATGTACTTTCTCCGATGCGTTTCGTGCGCGGTAAACGCGCAATTCTAACTTGAATTACCCTAACTGGAAAGCCCTGCGACACCGCGGTGCCGCCACTCCCCGACTTTGACCGCCCGTCCGCAGCCTCAGCTGCGACGCAGATTGGCCTTCTTGAGCAGACTTTCGTACTGGTGACTGACCAGATGCGCCTGCACCTGAGCCGTGAAATCCATCACCACCACCACCACGATCAGCAGCGACGTGCCACCGAAGTAAAACGGAACATGCCAGGACTGCTGCATGAACGACGGCACCAGACACACCAGCACCAGATACAACGCACCGACACCGGTCAGACGAGTCATCACCGCATCAATGTAACTGGACGTGGCCCGCCCCGGACGAATCCCCGGAATCAGCGCACCCGACCGCTTGAGGTTGTCGGCGGTCTCGTCGGCGTTGAACACGATCGCCGTGTAGAAGAACGCAAAAACGATTACCAACACCGAAAATACAATTTCGTACAACGGATTGCCCGGACTCAGCGACTGGGTCAGATCCTGCAGCCAGCGCGACTGCTTGCCCGTGCTGAACCAGCTGATTGCAGTAGCCGGGAACATCAACAGGCTGGAGGCGAAGATCGGCGGAATCACGCCCGACATATTGATCTTCAGCGGCAGGCTGGAACTCTGGTTCATATAGGCCTTCTGCCCACCCGAACGCCTTGCGTAGTTCACCGTGATGCGCCGCTGGGCGCGCTCCATGAACACCACGAAGGCAGTCGTGAGCAGCACCAAACCAAGCACCATCAGCAGCTTGATCAACGACAGTTCGCCGTTGCTGGCCATGCCAAGGGTATGCACTACCGCACCCGGGAGACCCGCGACGATGCCCGCAAAGATCAGCAGCGAAATGCCGTTGCCGATACCGCGCTCCGTCATCTGCTCGCCCAGCCACATCAGGAACATCGTGCCGGCAGTAAGCCCGACCACGGATGACATGATGAAACCGAAACCGGGCGTGTAGACCACCGGCGCGCCGCCGGCGGCAACCTGGTTCTGCAGCGCCACCGCAATACCGAACGACTGGAACGCTGCCAGTGCCACCGTGGCATAGCGCGTATACATCGTCATCTTGCGCTTGCCGGCCTCGCCTTCCTTGCGCAGGCCCTGCAGGCTCGGCACCACCGAGCCCATCATCTGGAACACGATCGACGCCGAGATGTACGGGATCACGCCGAGCGCGAACACAGAGAACCGTGCCAGTGCGCCACCCGAGAACATGTTGAACATGTCCATCAGGCCGTTGCCGTTGACCAGGCTGGTCATCGCCTCCGGGTTGACGCCCGGAACCGGGATGAACGACCCGAGCCGGAACACCACCAGCGCACCGATCACGAAGAAGATGCGCTGACGAAGCTCCGTCAGCTTGCCGAGTGCTATGCCCTTGGCTGCTGCCACCGTCAATTACTCCACGCTGCCGCCGGCCGCTTCGATGGCTGCCTTGGCGCCGGCGGTAGCCAGCAGACCCGACAACTTCACCGCACGACCGATTTCACCCTTCAGAACCACCTTGACCTTCTTCGCGCGGCTGTTGATCAGGCCAGCCTGATGCAGCACGACGGCGTCGATCACGTCAACCTTGAGGTTGGCCAACTGGTACAGGAATACCTCCTGACTCTCGGCTTTCGTCTTCGAGCGGAAACCGACCTTCGGCAACCGGCGCTGCAGCGGCATCTGGCCGCCCTCGAAGCCGTACTTGTGGGTGCCGCCCGCACGGGCATGCTGACCCTTGTGGCCGCGACCGGCGGTCTTGCCCATGCCCGAACCGATACCGCGAGCGACGCGCAGACGCGTCTTGTGCGAACCGGCGGCCGGCTGAATGTCATTCAAACGCATGATGCTTACTCCTCGACCCGGACCAGGTAATAGACCGTGTTGATCAGGCCACGAACCTGCGGGCTGTCCTTCAGTTCACGGACGTCGTTGATCTTGCCCAGGCCCAGCGCCTTGACGCTGAGGCGATGACGCCCCTGCACGCCGCGCAGGCCCTTGACCAGGCGTACGCGCACGGTCTTGTCGGTTTGTTGAGACTTAGCCATTGCCGAGCACCTCATCCAGGGTCTTGCCACGCTTGGCGGCGATCTTCTTGGGCGAGGCAACCGCCTGCAGGCCCTTGATGGTGGCGCGCACCAGGTTGATCGGGTTGCGCGAACCGACGGCCTTGGCCAGCACGTTCTTGACGCCGACGACTTCCAGCACGGCGCGCATGGCGCCACCGGCGATCACGCCGGTACCTTCGGAAGCCGGCTGCATGTAGACGCGAGCCGCACCGTGGTTGGCCTTGATGGCATACCACAAGGTGCCGTTATTCAATTCGATGTTCACCATCTGACGGCGGGCACGCTCCATCGCCTTGGAGATGGCAACCGGCACTTCACGCGCCTTGCCATAGCCGAAGCCGACCTTGCCCTCGCCGTCACCGACCACGGTCAGTGCGGTGAAGCTCATCTGGCGGCCGCCCTTGACGGTCTTGGCCACACGGTTGACGGCAATCAACTTTTCCAGCAGGCCGTCGGAATTTTCGCGATCGGTAGAAGACATGTTCTTTTCCATGTGCCCGGCGAACCGGGACTTTGCTTGCGGCTGAGCCGCTTGGAGTTGTAGGTGACACAGAGGACATCAAGCACAGCCTGATTTCCGGGTAGTGCTTTTAGAACTTGAGGCCCGCTTCGCGCGCCGCATCGGCCAGCGCCTTGATGCGGCCATGGAAACGAAAGCCGGAGCGGTCGAATGCCACCGACTCGATACCCGCAGCCATCGCACGTTCGGCGACCGCCTTCCCCACCGCAGCAGCGGCGGTCAGGTTCTTGGTGCCCTTGAGACCATCGGCGACCGACTTCTGCACAGTGGAAGCCGCAGCCACCACGTTCACGCCGGAAGCGTCGAACACCTGCGCATAGATGTGTTGACCGGTGCGATGCACCGACAGGCGGGCAACAGCCAGCTTGCGGATATGGCAACGCGTGGACTTGGCACGGCGCAGGCGATTTTCGTTCTTGTTCATCGTTAATTCCTCGAAAGCGGATCGGCTTGTATCAGGGCTCTCTTGAAGAGTCTGGTCATGGAATGGCCAGTCCTCCGTGGAGGGACCCGCATTAGGCCTTCTTGGCTTCCTTCAGCGTGATCTTCTCACCGGCATAACGCACACCCTTGCCCTTGTAGGGCTCCGGCGGGCGGAAGCCACGAATCTTGGCAGCTACCTGGCCCACAGCCTGCTTGTCGTTGCCCTTGATCAGGACCTCGGTCTGCGTCGGGGTTTCGATGCTGATGCCTTCCGGCGCATCGAACACCACCGGGTGGGAAAAGCCCAGGCTCAGGTTCAGCGACTTGCCCTGCATGGAGACGCGGTAACCGACGCCCACCAGCTCGAGCTTGCGCTCGTAACCCGTGGAAACTCCGGTGACCATGTTGGCCAGCAGCGCGCGAGCGGTGCCGCCGAACTTGTCGTCGACGCCTTCGGCGAGACTGATGGTGGCGACACCTTTGTCAACGGCGACGGTGACGCCCGGCAGGTGGTGCACCGACAGCGCGCCCTTGGGACCCTTGACGGAGATGTTGTCGGTACCGACAGTCAGCTCGACGCCCTTGGGCAGGGAAATGGGTTTCTTGGCAACACGTGACATCGAAAGACTCCTTATGCCACTTGGCCGATGACTTCGCCGCCCAGACCCTTGGCACGGGCCTGCGCATCGGTCAACAGACCGGCGGAAGTCGAGATGATCGAGATACCCAGGCCACCGAGGACCTTCGGCAGCTCGTCCTTGCCGCGATACACACGCAGGCCGGACCGGCTGACACGGGAGATGGTCTCGATGGCCGGCTGGCCCTCGAAATACTTGAGCTTGAGCTCGAGCACCGGCTTGCCTTCCTCGGCGGAAGTTTTGGCGTCGAGGATATAGCCCTCGTTCTTGAGAAGGTTGGCAATTGCCAACTTCAGTTTCGACGACGGCATACGCACGGTCGGCTTGCCCATGGCCTGGGCATTGCGGACGCGCGTGAACAGATCGGCGATGGGATCAGTCATGCTCATGAAAACATCCTTCAGAGTGCACCGATATCCGATAAAACCGGAAATCAATCAGATTGTGAGCCGACGTAAGGTCGGCCTGCTTTGCGCAGACCGCCGACTATATCAGCATTTCCAAATTTTGGCGAATCTCGATGCGGTAGTCGCATCAGCGGCTGCGCGACAGTGCAGCCGGGTGAATCGGTCAATGAAGCCTTGGCGTCATCGACCGACCCTGCAAGTCGTTTGTTACCAGCTGGCCTTGCGCAGGCCAGGTACATCACCACGCATGGTCGCTTCACGCAGCTTGTTGCGGCCGAGGCCGAACTTTGCGTAGACGGCACGCGGGCGGCCGGTCAAGGCGCAGCGCGTGCGCTGGCGCACCGGGCTGGCATCGCGCGGCAGTTTCTGCAGCTTGGCCTGTGCCTCCATCTTCTCCTCGTAGGAGGCGGTGGGGCTCAGCACGATCGCCTTCAGTCCAGCGCGCTTGGCGGCGAACTTCTCGACGAGTTTGGTCCGCTTGATATCGCGGTTCACCATTGATGTCTTGGCCATGGATTACGCGCCTATCAGTTGCGGAACGGGAAGCTGAACGCTGCCAGCAGGGCTTTCGCTTCATCATCGGTCTTGGCGGTGGTGGTGATGGAGATATCCATGCCACGCAACGCATCGACCTGGTCGAAATCGATCTCCGGGAAGATGATCTGTTCCTTGATGCCGAAGTTGTAGTTGCCACGACCGTCGAACGCCTTGGCCGACACACCGCGGAAATCGCGGACGCGCGGCAGCGAGATGTTGATCAGACGGTCGAGAAACTCGAACATCTGCGCCCGGCGCAAGGTGACCTTGCAGCCGATCGGCCAGCCGTCGCGGATCTTGAACGAGGCCACGGAAACGCGCGCCTTGGTCGTGATCGGCTTCTGGCCCGCGATCTTGGCCATATCGGCCACGGCGTTCTCGAGCACTTTCTTGTTGCCCGCAGCTTCGCCCACGCCCATGTTCAGCGTGATCTTGGTGATGCGGGGAACCTGCATCACGTTCTGGTAGCCGAACTGCTCGGTGAGCTTGGCAACTACCTGCTCTTTATAAAATGTTTCAAGGCGCGTCATGATCGTGTTCCTTACGCGTCCACGACCTCGCCAGTCGAACGGAACACGCGGACCTTGCGCCCATCTTCGAGCGTTTTGGTGCCGACGCGTTCACCCTTGTTCGTGGCGGGGTTGAACAGCTGCACATTGGAGAGATGGATCGAGGCTTCACGCTCGACGATACCGCCGGCCTGGTTGGCCTGCGGATTCGGCTTGGTGTGACGCTTGACCAGATTCACGTTGGAGACGAACACGCGATCGTCTGCAACACGCAGCACATCGCCGCGTTGACCCTTGTTTTTGCCGGTGATCACGAGGACTTGATCACCCTTACGGATACGGTTCATTTTGTGATCTCCGCTCAGAGCACTTCGGGCGCGAGCGAGACGATCTTCATGAACTTCTCGCTGCGCAGCTCGCGGGTAACCGGCCCGAAAATACGGGTACCGATCGGCTCGAGCTTGTTGTTGAGGAGGACCGCTGCATTGCCGTCGAAACGGATCAGCGAACCATCGGGACGGCGTACACCCTTGGCGGTACGCACCACCACGGCATTGTACACCTCGCCCTTCTTTACCTTGCCGCGGGGAATCGCATCCTTCACGGTGACCTTGATGACGTCACCGATCGCGGCGTAACGGCGCTTGGAGCCGCCGAGCACCTTGATGCACATCAATTCCTTCGCGCCGCTGTTGTCCGCTGCGGAAAGCGTGCTCTGCATCTGGATCATGGCTGCACCCTCCCTTAGACGTTGGCGCGCGTGATGATTTCAACCACGCGGTGATGTTTGGTCTTGGACAACGGACGGCATTCGGCGATACGTACGAGGTCGCCCTCGTTCGCTCCGAGGTCGTCCTGCGCGTGCAGCTTGGTCGAACGGCGGATGATCTTGCCGAGCAGCCAATGCTGAACCTGACGCTCGACCAGCACGGTCACGGTCTTGTCCATCTTGTTGCTGGTAACGCGACCTTCGAGGGTGCGCGCCTGCTTCTTTTCTGCTTGAACCTGTGCTTCTTGAATCTTGTCAGCGCTCATATCGGCCGTCCCTTACTTCTTGCCGCCGAGCACAAACTTCGTGCGGGCGATGTCACGCCGAACGCGGCGAAGCTGGTGCGGCTGAGTGAGCTGGCCGGACCCTTTCTGCATGCGCAGATTGAACTGCTCCTTGCGCAGGTCCAGCAGGTGCTGCTTCAACTCGTCGGCCGACTGGTTATTGGTATCTTTGCTGGCCATCACATCACCGCCCTGGTCACGAACTGGGTCTGCACCGACAGCTTCGCTGCCGCCAGACGGAACGCCTCACGTGCCGTGACCTCGTCGAGGCCCTCGATCTCGTAAAGCATGCGGCCGGGCTGGATCTGGGCGACCCAGAACTCCACACTGCCCTTGCCGGCACCCATGCGGACTTCGATCGGCTTCTTGGTGATCGGCTTGTCCGGGAACACGCGGATCCACAGCTTGCCACCGCGCTTGACGTAGCGGGTGATGCAGCGGCGGGCCGCCTCGATCTGGCGCGCGGTGAGCGAGCCATGCGTGATGGCCTTCAGGCCGAACTCGCCAAAGCTGACGAGGTTGGAACACTGGGCCAAACCGTCGTTACGGCCTTTGAACTGCTTGCGGTATTTGGTTCGCTTCGGTTGCAACATGGCAACTCTCCTTACTTCGCAGACCGCTCGCGGCGGCCGTCACCGGCCTCGCGACGCGAATCGTTACGACGACCTTCGCCACCTTCGCGGCGCGGCTGCGACGGTTCGTCCTTCGACTCCTGGGATGCCGCTGCCAGGTCGAAAATCTCACCCTTGTAGACCCACACCTTGATGCCGATGATGCCGTAGGTGGTATGCGCCTCGGCAAAGCCGTAGTCGATGTCGGCGCGCAGCGTATGCAGCGGCACCCGACCTTCGCGGCTCCACTCGGAACGGGCGATCTCGGCACCGTTCAGACGACCGGACACGTTGATCTTGATGCCCAGCGCGCCCAGACGCATCGCGTTGCCGACCGAACGCTTCATCGCACGACGGAACATGATGCGACGCTCGAGCTGCTGCGCGATGGACTCGGCCACCAGCTGCGCATCGAGTTCGGGCTTGCGCACTTCGTTGACGTTGATGTGCGTCGGAACGCCCATCATGTCGCTGACTTCCTTGCGCAGCTTCTCGATATCCTCGCCCTTCTTGCCGATCACCACGCCCGGACGGGCCGTGTGGATCGTCACGCGTGCGGTCTTGGCCGGACGCTCGATCTGGATTTTCGAGATGCCGGCAGCAGCCAGCTTCTTCTTCAGCATGTCGCGGACCTTGATGTCGGCCACGAGATACTTCGCGTAATCACGCTTGTTGGCGAACCACTTCGAGTTCCAATCCTTGGCAATGCCGAGGCGGATACCGGTGGGATGAACTTTATGACCCATCGTCTATATCCTCGGTCAGTTACCAACAACCACAGTGATGTGGCTGGTGCGCTTGAGAATGCGCGAACCGCGGCCTTTGGCGCGGGCGTGCATGCGTTTCATCGCCGGACCTTCATCAACGAAGATGCTGGCCACTTTCAGCTCGTCGACGTCGGCACCGAGATTGTTCTCGGCGTTGGCGACGGCCGACAGCAGCACCTTGCGGACAAGGAGCGCGGCTTTCTTGTTGGTGAAGGTGAGCACGTCGCTGGCCCGGCCGACGGGAAGCCCGCGGACCAGATCAGCCACCAGGCGTGCCTTTTGCGCCGAAATGCGGGCGCCACGCAGGATCGCTTTGGCTTCAGTGCTCATCACTTGCCCTTCTTGTCGCCGACATGGCCCTTGAACGTACGGGTCACCGCGAACTCGCCGAGCTTGTGCCCGACCATGTTCTCGTTGATCAGTACGGGTACGTGCTGACGGCCATTGTGGATAGCGATGGTCAAGCCAACCATTTCCGGCAGGATCATCGAGCGGCGCGACCAGGTCTTGATCGGACGCTTGTTGTGGGCGGAAACCGCAGCTTCCACCTTCTTTACGAGGTGAAGGTCGACGAACGGACCTTTCTTCAAAGAGCGAGGCATGTCGGCTTCCTGTTACTTGGTACGACGACGCACGATGAACTGCTGCGTGCGCTTGTTGTTACGGGTCTTGTAGCCCTTGGCCGGCGTGCCCCACGGGCTGACCGGATGACGACCACCTGAAGTCTTGCCTTCACCACCACCATGCGGATGGTCGACCGGGTTCATCACCACACCGCGAACGGTCGGACGAATACCCAGCCAGCGCTTCGCACCGGCCTTGCCCAGCTTCTTCAGGCTGTGCTCGCCGTTGCCGACTTCGCCGATGGTAGCGCGGCAGTCGACCGAAACGCGGCGCATCTCGCCGGAGCGCAGACGCAGCGTGGCGTAACCGGACTCGCGCGCCACCAGCTGCACCGAAGCGCCGGCACTGCGGGCGATCTGCGCACCCTTGCCGGGACGCAGCTCGATGCAATGGATCGTGCTGCCCATCGGAATGTTGCGCAACTGCAGGCAGTTTCCGGCCTTGATCGGCGCATCACGGCCGGACACCAGGCGATCGTCCACCTGCACGCCCTTCGGCGCGATGATGTAACGACGTTCGCCATCGGCATAGCACAGCAACGCGATATGTGCGGTGCGGTTCGGATCGTACTCGATGCGCTCGACGCGGGCGGCGATGCCTTCCTTGTCACGCTTGAAGTCGATGATGCGGTAATGCTGCTTGTGACCGCCGCCGCGATGACGCACGGTGATGCGGCCATGATGATTGCGACCACCGGTGCGGGACTGCGACTCGGTCAACGCCGCGTACGGCGCGCCCTTGTACAGACCTTCCGTCTTGACGCTGACTGCGTCACGGCGGCCCGGCGAGGTCGGCTTGTGGTTGATTAGTGCCATCTCACAGAACTCCTGGCTCAGGCCTTGGCGGACACGTCGATGGTCTGGCCATCGGCAAGACGCACGTAGGCCTTACGCTTGCCCTGGCGGCTGCCAGCACGAAAACGGAAGGACTTGACCTTGCCCTTGGTATTGACGAGGTTCACCTGCTCGACCTTGACGTCGAACAGCTTTTCCACGGCAGCGCGGACATCGGCCTTGGTTGCCGCAGGGGCGACCACGAATACGTACTGGTTGTGCTCGGCCAGACGCGCCGATTTCTCGGAAATATGCGGCGCGCGCAGCGTATCGAGAATGCGTTCGTTGTTCATGCCAGCCACTCCTCGATCTTCTTCACCGCGTCAACCGTGACCACCACGTGGTCGGAACCGACCAGGCTGACCGGATTCAGGCCCATCACATCCAGCACATGGATATAAGGAATGTTGCGTGCGGCCAGGAACACCGACTCGGAAGCATCTTCCGACACCAGCAGCACGCGACCGGATACTTCCAGCTCGGCCAGCTTGGCCACCATCGCGGAGGTCTTCGGCGTCTCGACGCCAAAGCTCTCGACGACCTTCAGGCGACCCTGACGAACCAGCTCGGAAAAAATCGAGCGGATCGCGACACGATAGGCCTTGCGGTTGACCTTCTGCTCGTAGCTGCGCGGCTTGGCCGCGAAGGTGCGACCACCACCGACAAAGATCGGCGCACGGTAATCACCGTGACGGGCGCCGCCGCCCTTCTGCTTCTTGAACTTCTTGGTGGTGCCGGACATTTCGCCGCGCGACAGCTGCGACTGGGTGCCGGCACGGCCGGCCGCCTGGTAGGCGATCACGACCTGGTGGACCAGGGCCTTCTTGTACTCACCGCCGAACACCTCGTCCGACACGCTGAGCGCTTGCTTGGTAGGCGATGACGCGCCAATAACATTGAGTTCCATGGCGTCTCTCCTCAGCTCTTCGTCGTCGGGCGGATGATGACGTCGCCACCGGTTGCACCCGGCACCGCACCCTTCACCGCGATCAGATGACGCTCGGCGTCCACCTTGACCACTTCCAGACCCTGCTGGGTGCGATTCACCGCACCCATGTGGCCGGACATCTTCTTGCCCGGAAACACGCGGCCCGGGGTCTGGCGCTGACCGATGGAACCCGGCGCGCGATGCGACAGCGAGTTACCGTGGGTAGCGTCACCCATCTTGAAGTGCCAGCGCTTGATCGTGCCCTGGAAGCCCTTGCCTTTCGACACGCCCGCAACGTCGACCATCTGGCCGACGGTGAACACGTCGTCAGCCTTGATCTCGCCACCCACGGTGTACTTGCCGAGATCCTCGGCGGGCACGCGGAATTCCCACAAGCCGCGGCCCGGCTCGACCTTCGCTTTCGCGTAATGACCCTTCAGCGGCTGCGCCAGCAGGTTCGCGCGCTTGCTGCCCGCCGAAACCTGGACGGCGCTGTAGCCATCGTTGTCGTCCGTCTTCAACTGGGTCACGCGGTTCGGCGTCGCTTCAATCAGCGTCACCGGAATCGAGCGGCCATCTTCAGTGAAGAGTCGGCTCATGCCGCATTTGCGGCCAACCAATCCGATACTCATCTTCGTATCCTGTCTGTCGCTCAACCGAGCTTGATCTGAACATCGACGCCAGCGGCGAGATCAAGCTTCATGAGCGCGTCCACGGTTTTGTCGTTCGGGTCGACGATGTCGAGCACACGCTTGTGCGTACGGGTCTCGTACTGGTCGCGTGCATCCTTGTCGACGTGCGGCGACGTCAGGATGGTGTAACGCTCGATTTTCGTCGGAAGTGGAATCGGGCCGAGTACCGTTGCGCCAGTGCGCTTGGCCGTCTCGACGATCTCACTGGCCGAGCGGTCGATCAGACGATGATCGTACGCCTTCAGCCGAATCCGAATCTTCTGGTTCGCCATAACCGTGTCCTGTTGTCGAAAGAACGTAATGTGAAACGAAACGGCTTCTCACCGCCTCGCACAACCTTTTGCACCACATCGGGAGCCGTGAATATTCCCCGACCCCAATTCGAAAAGGCCAGGCGAGCACTATTCGGCTCGCCTGGACAGAATCTGCATCGCGCAACGAAACATTGTCGGCAGACAGGGCCTGCGAAATATTCCATTGCGATGGGCCATCCCGGCCCGCGAACTCGAAGCACATCCTGCGCCTCATTTCGCGGTAGATCGGTCAGAGCCTAGGCTTTGATCGACAAGTGAGCTGCGAAGTATATCTGCTAATTTCCCTACAGGGAAGTGGTTCAGCGGCAAAACCACGTATCCTCCTCCGGCGTTATCCGACCATCAGGCCGGATCAACGGCGGAAGTCATCCCGGCAGCTTGCTGCCGGGATGACAGTTCTTACTTGATGACCTTGGCCACCACACCGGCGCCCACGGTACGGCCGCCTTCGCGAATCGCGAAACGCAGGCCTTCGTCCATCGCGATCGGGTGGATCAGGCTCACCACCATCTTCACGTTGTCGCCCGGCATCACCATCTCCACGCCCTCCGGCAGCGTCACCGCACCGGTCACGTCCGTCGTGCGGAAGTAGAACTGCGGACGGTAGCCCTTGAAGAACGGCGTATGACGGCCACCCTCGTCCTTGGACAGCACATACACCTCGGCCTCGAAGTCCGTATGCGGGGTGATCGTGCCCGGCTTGGCCAGCACCTGGCCGCGCTCCACGTCGTCGCGCTTCAGGCCGCGCAGCAGCAGACCGGCGTTGTCGCCCGCCTGACCCTGGTCCAGCAGCTTGCGGAACATCTCCACGCCAGTCACCGTGGTCTTCTGTGTGTCGCGGATGCCGACCACTTCGATTTCGTCGCCCACCTTGATGATGCCCCGCTCGATACGGCCGGTCACCACCGTGCCGCGGCCCGAGATCGAGAACACGTCTTCCACCGGCATCAGGAACGGCTTGTCGATCGTGCGCACCGGCTCCGGGATGTAGCTGTCCAGCGCGTCCACCAGCTTGATGATCGACGGCACGCCGATCTCGCTCTGATCACCTTCCAGCGCCAGCTTGGCCGAACCGTGGATCATCGGCGTGTCGTCGCCCGGGAAGTCGTACTTGGTCAGCAGCTCGCGCACTTCCATCTCGACCAGTTCCAGCAGCTCGGCGTCGTCCACCATGTCCGCCTTGTTCAGGTACACGATGATGTACGGCACGCCGACCTGACGGCTCAGCAGGATGTGTTCGCGCGTCTGCGGCATCGGGCCGTCCGCGGCCGAGCACACCAGGATCGCGCCGTCCATCTGCGCCGCACCCGTGATCATGTTCTTCACATAATCCGCATGCCCCGGGCAGTCCACGTGCGCGTAATGGCGCAGCGGCGACTCGTATTCCACGTGGGCGGTCGAGATCGTGATACCGCGCGCCTTCTCTTCCGGCGCCGCGTCGATCGAGCTGTAATCCTTGAACTCGCCACCGAAACGTTCCGCACCGACCTTCGTCAGCGCTGCCGTCAGCGTCGTCTTGCCGTGATCCACGTGACCAATCGTGCCGACGTTGACGTGCGGCTTGGTGCGTTCGAATTTACCCTTTGCCATGACTCTGAACCTCTATAAAAGAACTTGTTAATTAGTGCGGCCATGGAAGGCCGCCTTTTGATCTTCGCGATCAGGGACGATCGCACTAATTAAGCATGGAAAAGTCGGCCTTATCAGGCCTTCTTTATGACCTGCTCGGCAACGTTGTTCGGCGCCTCGGCGTAATGGTCGAATTCCATCGTGAAGGTGGCGCGGCCCTGGGTCAGCGAACGAATGGTCGTCGCATAACCGAACATCTCGCCGAGCGGAACCATCGCATCGATGGTCTTGCCCGACGGCGTGTCGTCCTGGCCCTGCAGCAAACCACGACGGCGGCTCAGGTCGCCCATGACATCGCCGACGTAATCTTCCGGCGTCACCACTTCGATCTTCATGATCGGCTCGAGCAACACCGGCGATGCCTTCGCGAAGCCCTGCTTGAACGCCATCGACGCGGCGAGCTTGAACGCCATTTCGGACGAGTCGACGTCGTGATAGGAACCGAACACGAGCTTTACCTTCACGCCCACGACCGGGAAGCCGGCCAGTGGACCGCTGGTGATGGTCTCGCGCAGGCCTTTTTCGACCGACGGGATGAATTCCTTCGGAATCACGCCGCCGGTGATGTCGTTGACGAAGAGGAAATCGTTCTTCACGTTCGGATCGGCACGATCGGCCTCGGTCATCGGGGACAGCTCGATCACGACGTGACCGTACTGACCCTTGCCGCCGGACTGCTTGGCGTGCTTGTAATCCGACTTGACGTCCGACGAGCGGATCGTCTCGCGGTAAGCCACCTGCGGCTTGCCGACATTGGCCTCGACGTTGAACTCGCGACGCATGCGGTCCACCAGGATGTCCAGGTGAAGCTCGCCCATGCCGGAGATGATCGTCTGGCCCGACTCCTCGTCCGTACGCACGCGGAACGACGGGTCTTCCGCGGCCAGACGGCCGAGGGCGACACCCATCTTTTCCTGGTCCGACTTGGTCTTCGGTTCGACCGCCATCGAGATCACCGGCTCGGGGAACGTCATGCGCTCCAGAGTGATGATGTGATCCTGCGCGCACAGCGTGTCACCGGTCGTCACGTCCTTCAGGCCGACCGCGGCGGCGATGTCGCCGGCACGGACTTCCTTCAGCTCCTGACGCTCGTTCGCGTGCATCTGCAGGATGCGGCCGATGCGCTCCTTCTTGCTCTTGACCGGGTTGTACACGGCGTCGCCCGAGTTCAGCGTGCCCGAATAGACACGGAAGAACGTCAGCGACCCGACGAACGGATCGGTCATGATCTTGAACGCGAGCGCGGAGAACGGCGCAGCGTCGTCAGCCTTGCGCGTGGCCTCGTTGTCGTCTTCGTCGATACCGGCGACCGGCGGACGGTCGGACGGCGACGGCAGCAACTGCACCACCGCGTCGAGCATCGCCTGGACGCCCTTGTTCTTGAACGCCGTACCGCAATAGGTCGGGATGACTTCGTTCGCCAACGTGCGCATGCGAAGACCGGCGATGATCTCGCTCTCGGTGAGGTCGCCCCCTTCGAGATACTTGGTCATCAGCTCTTCGGTGGCTTCGGCGGCGGACTCGACCATGTAGCTGCGTGCCTCGGCAGCCTTGTCGGCCAGCTCGGCCGGAACCTCGCGGTACTCGAACTTCATGCCCTGGGATTCCATGTCCCAGATGATCGCCTTCATCTTGAGCAGGTCGACTACGCCCTCGAAGCCGTCTTCGGCACCGATCGGCACCTGCATCGGGACCGGATGCGCGCCGAGGCGCGCCTTCAGCTGCGCAATCACCTTGTCGAAATTGGCGCCGGTGCGGTCCATCTTGTTGACGAAGGCCAGACGCGGCACCTTGTACTTGTTGGCCTGGCGCCAAACCGTCTCGGACTGCGGCTGCACACCACCCACCGCGCACAACACGAACACGGCGCCATCGAGCACGCGCAACGAACGCTCGACTTCGATGGTGAAGTCGACGTGTCCCGGGGTGTCGATGATGTTGAAGCGATGCTGCTCCATCGAGCCATCCATGCCCTTCCAGAACGCCGTCGTCGCCGCCGACGTGATGGTGATGCCGCGCTCCTGCTCCTGCTCCATCCAGTCCATCGTGGCCGCACCGTCGTGCACTTCGCCAATCTTGTGACTGACGCCCGTGTAGAACAGGATGCGCTCCGTGGTCGTGGTCTTGCCGGCATCGATGTGAGCCATGATGCCGAAGTTGCGATAGCGGTCGATTGGAGTGGTGCGTGCCATGGGTATATACCTGTGTCGGGCTACCTGCCCTGCTTCGAAACAGCCGTCCGGGCCGCGCTTCTAATGAAAAGTCCGGCATGGGCGCCGGATCGTTCTTGCCGTCGGAAACAACGGCTTGAACCTCAATGGCCCGCCTTGGACGGCGGGCTTTTTCTTTGCCGTCGCGGAGGACGGCAAAACAATTACCAGCGGTAGTGCGAGAAGGCCTTGTTGGCTTCCGCCATGCGATGGGTCTCTTCGCGCTTCTTGGCCGCACCGCCGCGGCTCTCCGAAGCTTCAAGCAGTTCGGCTGCGAGCTTGCGCGGCATCGACGTCTCGCCACGCTTGCGCGCGGCATCGATGACCCAGCGCATGGCCAGCGCCATGCGGCGACCCGGACGCACTTCGACCGGCACCTGGTAAGTGGCGCCGCCGACCCGGCGGGACTTCACCTCGACCGCCGGAGCGATGTTGTTGAGCGCCTTCTCGACCAGAGCCACCGGCTCGGCGTTCTTCTCGCCGATGTGCTGCAGTGCACCGTAGACGATGCTCTCGGCCACGGACTTCTTGCCGCTCTTCATCACCATGTTGATGAAGCGGGCAATCAGCTGGCTGCCATGCTTGGGATCCGGCAGGATCAGACGGGCGGGATGTGAACCTTTACGCGACATGTTTTTTGTCCGTTATTTTTTTGCGGGCATCCCTGCCCGCCAGAAAAGCGGCCATCCTGGCCGCACTCTTCAATAAGATCACTTCTTCGGGCGCTTGGCGCCGTACTTCGAGCGCGATTGACGACGCTTGGTGACACCAGCGCAATCGAGGCTGCCGCGTACTGTGTGATAACGCACACCGGGCAGATCCTTGACGCGACCGCCTCGGATCAGCACCACCGAGTGCTCCTGCAGGTTGTGACCTTCACCGCCGATATAGCTGATGATCTCGAAACCGTTGGTCAGGCGCACCTTGGCGACCTTGCGCAACGCCGAGTTCGGCTTTTTCGGGGTGGTCGTATAAACGCGCGTGCAGACACCACGACGCTGCGGGCTGCTCTGCAGTGCCGGCGAGCCGCTCTTGTAGGTCTTGGGGCTGCGGGATTTGCGCACCAATTGGTTGACTGTCGTCATGCGAAGCTGTTCCTGAAAACATAAAGGCAGCCCGATCAAGTTCGGTCTGCCAAGAAGCGGGAATTTAACATGAGCAGCCTGCCAGAGGCAAGCCAGCGCTCTGCCGTCCATGACCCGAACACGAGGTGCGTCCATGCACCTCATTTCGTATGTCAGCGAATGGAACCCTGAACGGGTTCACTCGACATCGTTATCACTACCGACCGGGGCCTCGGCGAACGAGGTTGCAGGCGTGGAACCGGAGAGAGTCTCCAGATCCGAAGCGGACAAACCGCCCTGGCGACGACGCGCTGCGTGGTACGCCAGACCTGTACCTGCCGGAATAAGACGGCCGACAATAACATTTTCCTTCAGGCCCCGCAAGGTGTCGCGCGTGCCACGAACCGCCGCCTCGGTAAGGACGCGGGTGGTTTCCTGGAACGAGGCCGCCGAAATGAACGACTCGGTCGCCAGCGATGCCTTGGTGATGCCCAGCAGGATCGACTGGTACTCGGCCGGACGTTCGCCCTTGGCTACCGCACGGTCGTTTTCGCCATTGATGCGTACGCGCTCGATCTGCTCGCCGCGCAGATAATGGCTGTCACCCGGCTCGACGATCTCGACCTTGCGCAGCATCTGGCGAATGATCGCCTCGATGTGCTTGTCGTTGATCTTCACGCCCTGCAGGCGGTACACGTCCTGGATTTCCTTGACCAGGTACGAGGCCAGCGGCTCCACGCCCAGCAGACGCAGGATGTCATGCGGGCTCGGCTCGCCGTCGACGACGGTTTCGCCCTTCTCCACATGCTCGCCCTCGAACACGATGACCTGACGCCACTTCGGAATCAGTTCCTCGTGCTCGTTGCCGTCGACGTCCTTGATGATCAGGCGCTGCTTGCCCTTGGTGTCCTTGCCGAAGCTGATGATGCCGGAGCGCTCGGCGAGGATCGCCGGCTCCTTCGGCTTGCGTGCCTCGAACAGATCGGCCACGCGCGGCAGACCGCCGGTGATGTCGCGGGTCTTCGAGGTCTCCTGCGGAATACGGGCAACCACGTCGCCCACGCCCACTTCGGCACCGTTCTGGATCGACACGATCGCACCGGCCGGCAGGAAGTACTGCGCCGCGATGTCGGTACCCGGCAGCTTGAGCTCCCTGCCCTTGGCGTCTTCCAGGCGCACGATCGGACGCAGGTCCTTCGCCTGCGCGCCGCGACGCTTCGGATCGGTGACCACCGCCGACTCCAGACCGGTCAGTTCGTCGGTCTGGCTCTGCACGGTGACGCCATCGAGGAAGTCGATGAAGCGCACCACGCCGGCCACTTCGGTGACGATCGGATGGGTATGCGGGTCCCAGTTCGCGACGGTCTGGCCAGGCTTGACCGATGCACCATCCTTGACTGCGATGATGGCACCGTACGGCACCTTGTAGCGCTCGCGCTCGCGACCGCTGGCATCGATCACGCTGAGCTCGCCGGAGCGTGACACAGCGACCATGTGTCCCTGTTTATGCTGTACGGACTTGAGGTTGTTGTATTTCAGCGAACCAGTGGTCTTCACCGTCACGTTGTCCACCGCCGCCGCACGCGAAGCCGCACCACCGATGTGGAACGTACGCATGGTCAGCTGGGTACCCGGCTCACCGATCGACTGCGCGGCGACCACGCCCACGGCCTCGCCCATGTTGACCAGGTGGCCACGGGCCAGATCGCGGCCGTAGCACAGCTTGCACACGCCATGGGCGGCGGCGCAGGTAATCGGCGAACGCACCTTGATGATCTGCACGCCGGCCTTGTCGAGCTTCTCGACCAGCGCCTCGTTGAGCAAGGTGTCGCGGGTGACGATCGGCTGGTCGTCGTCGCCGGGGGCGTAGACGTCTTCGACCACCACACGGCCCAGCACGCGCTCGCGCAACGGCTCGACCACGTCGCCGCCTTCGACGATCGGCTGCATGATCACGCCGTCCTCGGTACCGCAGTCGTCCATCGTGATGACCACGTCCTGCGCCACGTCGACCAGTCGACGGGTCAGGTAACCGGAGTTCGCAGTCTTCAACGCGGTATCCGCCAGGCCCTTGCGAGCGCCATGGGTCGAGTTGAAGTACTGCAACACGTTCAGGCCTTCGCGGAAGTTGGCCTTGATCGGGGTCTCGATGATCGAGCCGTCCGGACGCGCCATCAGGCCACGCATGCCGGCCAGCTGACGAATCTGCGCCACCGAGCCGCGGGCGCCGGAGTCGGCCATGATGTAGAGCGAGTTCATCGACTTCTGGTTGACCATCTTGCCGTCGGCATCCATCACCTTCTCGGTGCCGATGCCGTCGATCATCGCCTTGGCGACCAGTTCGCTGGTGCGCGACCAGATGTCGACCACCTTGTTGTAACGCTCGCCGGCGGTGACCAGACCCGACTGATACTGCTGCTGGATCTCGACGACTTCCTTCTCGGCTTCTTCCAGAATGGGCTTTTTCTCGGCCGGAATCAGCATGTCGTCGATGCCGATCGAGATGCCCGCACGCGTGGCGAAACGGTAGCCGGTGTACATCAGCTTGTCGGCGAAGACCACGGTCTCTTTCAAGCCCAGCAAACGGTAGCTGGAGTTGATCAGGCGCGAGATGTTCTTCTTGGTCAGCTCGGTGTTGGCCAGCTCGAACGGCAGGCCTTCCGGCAGGATTTCCGCCAGCAGGGCGCGGCCGACGGTGGTGTCGACGATCTTGGTCTCGTGCGTGCGGGTGCCGTCCTCGGCGATGTGCACCAGCTTCAGGCGCACCTTGACCTTGGCGTGCAGTTCAACCGCACGGTTGTCGTAGGCACGCCGCGCCTCGGCAATGCCGGAGAACACCATGCCGCTGCCCTTGACGTTGATTAGCTCGCGGGTCATGTAGTACAGACCCAGCACCACGTCCTGGGTCGGCACGATGATCGGCTCGCCGTTGGCCGGGCTGAGGATGTTGTTGGACGACATCATCAGCGTGCGCGCTTCCAGCTGCGCCTCGATCGACAGCGGCACATGGACGGCCATCTGATCACCGTCGAAGTCGGCGTTGAACGCGGTACACACCAGCGGATGCAGCTGGATCGCCTTGCCTTCGATGAGCTTCGGCTCGAACGCCTGGATGCCCAGACGATGCAGCGTCGGTGCGCGGTTCAGCAGCACCGGATGCTCGCGGATCACCTCTTCGAGGATGTCCCACACCTGGGCCTCTTCGCGCTCGACCAGCTTCTTGGCCGCCTTGATGGTGGTGGCTTCGCCACGCGCCTGCAGCTTGGCGAAGATGAACGGCTTGAACAGCTCCAGCGCCATCTTCTTGGGCAGACCGCACTGGTGCAGGCGCAGGGTCGGACCGACCACGATCACCGAACGACCGGAATAGTCCACGCGCTTGCCGAGCAGGTTCTGGCGGAAGCGGCCCTGCTTGCCCTTGATCATGTCGGCGAGCGACTTCAGCGCACGCTTGTTGGTGCCGGTGATGGCACGGCCGCGGCGGCCGTTGTCGAGCAGCGCATCGACCGATTCCTGCAGCATGCGCTTCTCGTTGCGCACGATGATGTCGGGCGCATTGAGCTCGAGCAGACGCTTCAGTCGGTTGTTGCGGTTGATCACGCGACGGTACAGATCGTTCAGATCGGAGGTGGCGAAACGGCCACCGTCCAGCGGCACCAGCGGACGCAGGTCCGGCGGCAGCACGGGCAGAACGGTCAGCACCATCCACTCCGGCTTGTTGCCGGACTCCAGGAACGCCTCGATCAGCTTGACGCGCTTGGTCAGCCGCTTCAGCTTGGTCTCGGAGTTGGTGGAGGTGATCTCTTCCTTCAGGCGTATCACTTCGCCCGGCAGGTCGAGCGACTTCAGCAGGTGGAACACCGCTTCTGCGCCCATGCGCGCGTCGAACTCGTCGCCGTGCTCTTCGGTCGCTTCCAGGTACTGATCTTCGCTGAGCAGCTGACCGCGCTCGAGCGCGGTCATGCCCGGATCGATCACCACGAAGGCCTCGAAGTACAGGATGCGCTCGATGTCGCGCAGCGTCATGTCCAGCATCAGGCCGATGCGCGAGGGCAGCGACTTGAGGAACCAGATGTGCGCCGTCGGGCTGGCCAGCTCGATGTGGCCCATGCGCTCGCGGCGCACCTTGGCCAGTGTCACTTCCGTGCCGCACTTCTCGCAGACCACGCCACGATGCTTCATGCGCTTGTACTTGCCGCACAGGCACTCGTAGTCCTTCACCGGACCGAAGATGGCGGCGCAGAACAGGCCGTCACGCTCCGGCTTGAAGGTGCGGTAGTTGATGGTTTCCGGCTTTTTCACTTCGCCGTACGACCATGAACGGATCAGCTCCGGCGAGGCCAGCGCGATCTTGATCGCGTCGAAATCCGGCGTCGCGCGCTGCTGGTTGAACAGATTGAGCAAGTCTTTCATTCGAAATCTCCGGTGACTGCGCGGATCACTTGATCTCTTCCAGATCGATGTCGATGGCAAGCGAGCGGATTTCCTTCACCAGCACGTTGAAGGATTCCGGCATGCCTGCGGTCATCTCGTGGTTACCGTCGACAATGTTCTTGTACATCTGGTTACGGCCCTGCACGTCGTCGGACTTCACCGTCAGCATTTCCTGCAAGGTGTAGGCCGCGCCGTAGGCTTCCAGAGCCCACACTTCCATCTCGCCGAAGCGCTGACCGCCGAACTGTGCCTTGCCGCCCAGCGGTTGCTGGGTGACCAGCGAGTACGGGCCGGTGGAGCGGGCGTGCATCTTGTCGTCGACCAGATGGTTGAGCTTGAGGTAATGCATGTAGCCGACGGTGACCGGGCGATCGAACGACTCGCCGGTGCGACCGTCGAACAACATGGTCTGACCGGATTCCGGCAGGTCGGCAAGCTTCAGCATCGCCTTGATCTCGGTCTCTTCCGCACCGTCGAACACCGGCGTCGCCATCGGCACGCCTTCCTGCAGATTGGTGGCGAGCGCGAAGATCTCCTTGTCGGTGAGCGACTTCAGGTCGACGTGCTGCACGGCACCTGCCACATGGGTGTTGTAGATCTGGTCGAGGAACTCGCGGATCTTGCCGACCTTCTCCTGCGCCTCGAGCATCTTCTGGATCTTCTTGCCCAGGCCCTTGGCTGCCCAGCCCAGATGGACTTCCAGAATCTGGCCGATGTTCATGCGCGACGGCACGCCCAGCGGGTTCAGCACGATGTCGACCGGCACGCCGTCGGCGGAGTACGGCATGTCCTCGACCGGCACCACGTTGGAGACCACGCCCTTGTTGCCGTGACGGCCGGCCATCTTGTCGCCCGGCTGGATGCGGCGCTTGACGGCCAGGAACACCTTGACCATCTTCAGCACGCCCGGCGCCAGATCGTCACCCTGGGTGATCTTGCCCTGCTTCTCCTTGAAGCGCTTGTCGAACTCCTCCTTGTGGCGCTTGACCTGATCGGCCGCGCGCTCGAGGAACTCGGTGACTTCCTCGTCCTTGACGTTGATCTTGAACCAGTCGTCCTTCTTCAGGCCGTCCAGATAGGCGTCGGTGATTTCGGCGCCGCGCTTCAGACCGCCCGGACCGCTCATCGCGGACTTGCCGACGAGTTGGGTACGCATGCGGCTGTAGATCGCGCCTTCGAGGATGCGGAACTGATCGTCCAGATCCTTGCGGATCCGCTTGACCTCGGTCTCCTCGATCTGCTTGGCGCGCTTGTCCTTCTCGATGCCGTCCCGGGTGAACACCTGCACGTCGATGACGGTGCCGTCCATGCCCGGCGGCACGCGCAGCGAGCTGTCCTTCACGTCGGACGCCTTCTCGCCGAAGATCGCGCGCAGCAGCTTCTCTTCCGGGGTCAGCTGGCTCTCGCCCTTCGGCGTGACCTTGCCGACCATGATGTCGCCGGCCTTCACCTCGGCACCGATGTAGACGATGCCCGACTCGTCCAGACGCGCCAGCGCCTGTTCGCCCACGTTCGGGATGTCGGCGGTGATTTCCTCGGCGCCCAGCTTGGTGTCGCGCGCGATGCAGGACAGCTCTTCGATGTGGATCGAGGTATAGCGGTCTTCCTGCACGACGCGCTCGGACAGCAGGATCGAGTCTTCGAAGTTGTAGCCGTTCCACGGCATGAAGGCGATCAGCATGTTCTGGCCGAGCGCGAGCTCGCCCAGATCGGTCGACGAACCGTCGGCCAGCGTGTCGCCCACCGCCACCACGTCACCCACGTTGACCAGCGGACGCTGGTTGAGGTTGGTGTTCTGGTTGGAGCGGGTGTACTTGGTCAGCGTGTAGATATCGACGCCGGCATCGTTGTCGCCGACCTCTTCCTCGTTCACGCGCACCACGATACGGGCCGCATCGACCTGATCGATCACGCCGCCGCGCTTGGCGGAAACGATGACGCCGGAGTCGCGCGCCACGGCGCGCTCGATGCCGGTACCCACCAGCGGAGTCTGCGAACGCAGCGTCGGCACGGCCTGACGCTGCATGTTCGCACCCATCAGGGCTCGGTTCGCATCGTCGTGCTCCAGGAACGGCACCAGCGCCGCCGCGACCGATACGGTCTGCATCGGCGAGACGTCCATGTAGTCGACTTCAGCGGCCGGACGCAGCTCGGACTCGCCACGGAAACGGCAGGACACGAAGTCCTCGACGAAACCGCCGTGCTTGTCCAGCGGCGAGTTCGCCTGCGCGATCACGTGGTCGCCTTCCTCGATCGCGGACAGGTAGTCGACCTTGTCGGTCACCTTGCTGTTCGCCACCTTGCGGTACGGCGTCTCGAGGAAGCCATACGAGTTGGTGCGCGCGTACACGGCCAGCGAGTTGATCAG
Organism: Rhodanobacter terrae; assembly: GCF_042657005.1. NCBI lineage: Bacteria > Pseudomonadati > Pseudomonadota > Gammaproteobacteria > Lysobacterales > Rhodanobacteraceae > Rhodanobacter > Rhodanobacter terrae. The sequence continues at coordinate 153,581 of NZ_JBHSNG010000003.1, read as the reverse complement.
GCCGATGTTCGGACCTTCCGGCGTTTCGATGGTGCAGACACGGCCGTAATGGGTCGGATGCACGTCGCGCACTTCGAAGCCTGCGCGCTCGCGGGTCAGGCCGCCCGGCCCGAGCGCGGAGACACGGCGCTTGTGCGTCACTTCGGATAGCGGGTTGTTCTGATCCATGAACTGCGACAGCTGCGACGAGCCGAAGAACTCCTTCACCGCCGCCGCGACCGGCTTGGCGTTGATCAGGTCCTGCGGAGTCAGGCCATCGGCCTCGGCCAGCGACAGGCGCTCGCGCACCGCACGCTCGACGCGCACCAGACCGATGCGGAAGGTGTTCTCGGCCATCTCGCCGACCGAACGCACGCGGCGGTTGCCCAGGTGATCGATGTCATCGACGGTACCGTGACCGTTCTTGATGTCGATCAGCACCTTCAGCACGTCGAGGATGTCGGACGTCTCGCCCTGCTCCTTGACCAGTCGCTGCGATTCTTCTTCCTTGCGCTCGCTGAAATACTTGTGGTCGTACAGCACGCCCGGACCGAGGATTTCCTTGCGGCCCACGCGACGGTTGAACTTCATGCGACCCACGCCCGACAGGTCGTAGCGATCGAAGGTGAAGAACAGGTTGAAGAACAGATTCTGCGCGGCATCCTTGGTCGGCGGCTCGCCCGGACGCATCATGCGATAGATTTCCACCAGCGCTTCCAGCGGCGTCTTGGTGTTGTCGATGCGCAGGGTATGCGAAATGTAGGCGCCGCGGTCGAGGTCGTTGACGTACAGCGTCGGCACGACTTCGATACCGGCCTTGCGGAAGTTATCCAACTGCTCGGCGGTGATCTCGTCATTCGCCGAGGCCAGCAGCTCGCCGGTCTTGCTGTCGACGATGTCGGTGGCCACGATGCGGCCGACCGGGTAGTCGTCCGGCACTTCCAGCGCGGTGATGTTCTCGGCCGCCAGCTGGCGCACGTGACGCGCAGTGATGCGCTTGCCGGCTTCCACCAGCACCTTGCCGCCGATCGCCAGATCGAAGCTCAGCGTTTCGCCGCGCAGACGCTCGGCCACCAGCTCCAGCGTGGTGCCGCCCTTCTTGCCGAGGTGGAACACGTTGTGCTCGAAGAAGATGCCCAGCATCTCCTGGTTGTTGTAGCCCAGCGCACGCAGCAGCACGGTCACCGGCAGCTTGCGGCGACGGTCGATGCGGGTGAACAGCGCATCCTTCGGGTCGAACTCGAAGTCCAGCCAGGAGCCGCGGTAGGGGATCACGCGAGCCGAGAACAGCAGCTTGCCCGAGCTGTGCGTCTTGCCGCGGTCGTGATCGAAGAACACGCCCGGCGAACGGTGCAACTGCGAGACGATAACGCGCTCGGTGCCGTTGATGATGAAGGTGCCGGTCTCGGTCATGAGCGGAATCTCGCCCATGTAGACCTCCTGCTCCTTGATGTACTTGACCACCTTCTTCGAGGCCGGGCTGTCCTTGTCATAGATGACCAGGCGCACGGTGGTGCGCAGCGGCGCACCGTAGGTCATGCCACGGTTGCGGCATTCGCGCTCGTCGAACGCCGGCTCGCCGAGCCGGTAATCGACGTATTCCAGTGCGGCATTGCCCGAATAACTGGTGATCGGAAAGACCGATTTCAGTGCCGCATGCAAACCCTTCTCGCCGCGCTGTTTGGGCGCGACGTGCTCCTGCAGAAACTCCCGGTAGGAATCGGTCTGGATGGTCAGCAGGTTCGGCACGCCCAGTACGGGCGGACGCTTGCCAAAATCCTTGCGGATGCGTTTCTTCTCGGTAAACGAGTAGGCCATGATCGGTAGCGCCTCGGTTCGCAGTGACGCCGGTGGTGCACACACCGGCTGAATGAAAAAAATCGGGGATTTGGGAATCGAGAATCGGGAATCGTCCAGAGCGGCAGGCACGTGCTTTCTGACGATTCCCGATTCTCCATTCCCCATTCCCGCTTAAAGCAGGCAAAGCCCGGGGGCTCGCGCCCCCAGGCTTGCTTGACGCTAGATCAAACTGACAGCGCGCAAGGGCGCCGATTACTTCAGTTCGACCGTTGCGCCGGCAGCTTCGAGGTCCTTCTTGAACTTCTCGGCATCTTCCTTCGACACGGCTTCCTTCAGGACGCCGCCGGCCTCGGTGAGGTCCTTGGCTTCCTTCAGGCCCAGGCCGGTGATCGCGCGAACGGCCTTGATCACGTCGACCTTCTTGGCGCCGGCGTTCTTCAGGATGACGTCGAATTCGGTCTGCGCTTCGGCAACCGGGGCAGCAGCAGCCGGGCCGGCAGCGGCGACCGGAGCGGCAGCGGAGACGCCAAACTTCTCTTCGATGGCCTTGACCAGGTCCATCACTTCCATCAGTGACTTGGCGGCTACGGCTTCAACGATTTGTTCGTTGGACAGGGACATTTGATTTACCTCTGGAAATGGATTCAGTTTTGATAGACGACGAACTTAGGCGGGCTCGGCTTCGGCCGGGGCTTCGGCGGCGACTTCGCCACCACCCTGCTTGTCGGCCACAGCCTTGACGGCGCGGGCGAACATCGAGGCCGGTTCGGCCAGCAAACGTGCCAGCATGGCCAGAGCCTGTTCGCGGGTCGGCAACGAGGCCAGCACGTCGACGTGCTCAGCCGGCAGCAACTTGCCTTCCACCGAGACGATTTTCGCCTTCAGCTTGTCGTTGCTCTTGGCGAATTCCTTGATCAGACGCCCGGCGGCGCCGGGTTCTTCCATCGAGAACGCGTACAGCAGCGGACCGACCAGGACGTCCTTGACGACCTCGAATTCGGTACCGACCACGGCGCGCGAAGCAAGCGTGTTCTTGACGACTTTCAGGAACACCTTGGATTCGCGAGCCTTCTTGCGCATCGCGGTCATCTGCTCGACCGTGGTGCCCGCGTACTCGACAGCGATCAAGGAGTGAGCCTTCGCGGCAACTTCTGCCAGTTCGGCGACTACTTCATGCTTCTGAGACAGATTTAGAGCCATTGCACTCCTCCAAATGAACTCCGCTCACGGCTCCTGCCGCTTGCGGTCCTGGGCGACGCCGTCCTTGACGTCGGGGACACTGGGTGTCCCGGGTGTTGGCCTTTCCAGAACAGATCGAACAATTCCAGATCGGGCAGCACCATCTGCGCAGGCCGGATTCGCGAGAAACCCGATTAAGCGATCCCGCTGGCGACGACGGCGATTCCTTGCCAGTGCGAGCTTCCTGCCCGTCGTCATCGCGCGCTGATCGCGCCTGCGGTCTTTGACGGCTGCTCCGGCCTACGCGGCCGGGGCTGCCTTCAAAAACTTGCCTGCATCGACGAAACCGCCGATGCAGGACTTGAGTCTTACTTGGCAGCGATGTTCAGCGACGAGGTATCGACGGCGACGCCGACGCCCATCGTGCTGGACAAGGCCACTTTCTGCAGGAACTGACCCTTCGCCGTGGAAGGCTTGGCCTTCAGCAGGTCGGCGATCAGCGTGTTGAGGTTGTCCGCCAGCTGGGCCGCATCGAAGCTGGCCTTGCCGATGGTGGCGTGGATGATGCCCGCCTTGTCGTTACGGAACTTCACCTGGCCGGCCTTGGCATTCTTGACCGCGGTGGCGACGTCGGCGGTGACCGAGCCATCCTTCGGGTTCGGCATCAGGCCGCGCGGACCGAGCAGCTGACCGAGCTTGCCGACCACGCGCATTGCGTCCGGCGTGGCGATCACGCGACCGAAGTCGAGATCGCCGGCCTGCATGCGCTCAGCCAGGTCGTCCATGCCGACGGCATCGGCACCGGCGGCCTTGGCGGCCTCGGCCTTCTCGCCCGGCGGGCAGAACACGGCAACCTTGACGGTCTTGCCGGTGCCGTGCGGCAGCAGCGAGGAACCGCGTACGCCCTGGTCGGACTTCTTGGCGTCGATGCCCAGACGCACGGCCACATCCACCGACTCGGCGAACTTCGCCGTGGCGTTGTCCTTGACGATCTTCAGTGCTTCTTCCAGGCCGTAGAACTTGCCCGGCTGCACGGCGGCCGTAGCCGTCTTCATACGCTTCGTGAGCTTTGCCATGTCTTAACCCTCCACCACAAGACCCATGCTGCGGGCGCTACCGGCAATGGTGCGCACCGCGGCGTCGAGATCGGCAGCCGTCAGATCCGGCTCCTTCTGCTTCGCAACGTCTTCCAGCTGCTTGCGGGTGACCTTGCCGACCTTGTCGGTATTCGGCTTGGGCGAACCCTTGGCGACGCCGGTGATCTTCTTCAGAAGAATCGTGGCGGGCGGGGTCTTGGTGATGAAGGTGAAGCTGCGGTCGGAGTACGCGGTGATGATGCAGGGAATCGGCAGACCCGGCTCCAGCTTCTGCGTGGCGGCATTGAACGCCTTGCAGAACTCCATGATGTTCAGACCGCGCTGACCGAGGGCCGGGCCCACCGGCGGCGACGGGTTGGCCTGGCCGGCCTTGACCTGCAACTTGATGTAACCGACAACTTTCTTTGCCATGGGATTTTCCTCGCGAGTCCAGGCGCCTTGCGGCTCCTCGCTGTGCACCGATCCGTGGATGAAAGGAACGGATCCGCCTCGTGCGGATCCCGAAACGCGGGCACGCCGGATCAAAAAGATCCAGCGTGAACCGCGCAGTATAGAGATTGGTCAGGCTTTCAGCAAGCCCCGTGCCAAGATGAAGCAACCAGCCGAATCAGGCCTTCTCGACCTGACCGAATTCCAGCTCGACCGGGGTCGAACGACCGAAGATCAGCACCGCGACGCGCAGGCGACTCTTCTCGTAGTTGACTTCCTCGACCACGCCATTGAAATCGTTGAACGGGCCTTCGGTGACGCGAACCATCTCGCCCGGCTCGAACAGCACCTTGGGCCTGGGCTTCTCGACGCCTTCGCGCACGCGACTGAGGATGGCATCGGCCTCGCTGTCCTTGATCGGCAGCGGGCGATCGGCGGTACCGCCGATGAAACCCATCACTTTCGGGGTTTCCTTGATCAGATGCCAGCACTCGTCGTCGATCCGCGGCGCCTTGCCCTCGGTATTCGTCTCGATCTGCACCAGCACGTAGCCGGGGAAGAACTTGCGCTCGCTGCGCCGTTTCTGGCCGCTGCGCATTTCGATCACTTCCTCGGTCGGCACCAGCACTTCGCCGAACTTCTCTTCCATCTCGGCACGCTTGATGCGTTCCTCGAGAGAACGTTTCACCTGATTCTCGAAGCCCGAATAGGCGTGCACCACATACCAGCGCTTGCTCATGCTCACCTCAGCCACCCAACTTCAGCAGCCAGTCGAGAATGACCGACTTCAGGACCAGGTCGATCAGACCCAGCAGCAGCGACAAGACCACCACCACCAACATAATGACGCCGGTCGTCTTGATCGTCTCGTCGCGAGTCGGCCAGACCACCTTGCGCATTTCGAACTGCGACTCGGCGATGAAATTCCGCATGCGCCGACCCGGCGCGGTGAACGCGGCGATCGCCAGCGCCAGCACCAGCGCGGCCAGAACGCCCAGCAGGCGTACCGAAGAGGAAATGTTGCCGTCTCTGCCCAGCCAGGAATAGGCAAAGATGCCGGCAGCCAGCACCAGCACCGCCAGTACCAGCTTGCCGATGTCGGCGGCGTTCGTGCCCTTGGGCTGTTCTGCCTTGGTATTCATGCACTAATGACCAGGTGCCAGCAGCATGCCGTGCCTTGCGGCCGACCTTGCCATCGTCACCCGTCTCGATCCTCGGGGAAGTGGCACGCCAGGAGGGACTTGAACCCCCAACCTGCGGTTTTGGAGACCGCTGCTCTGCCAATTGAGCTACTGGCGTACATGGCTTGAACTTGAAACACGACGGCGAGCGGCTTGAATCCGCTCGCCTCCGTGAACTTCGAGCGGTGCACCGAAGCGCACCACTCGTATCTTACTTGATGACCTTGGCCACCACACCGGCGCCCACGGTACGGCCGCCTTCGCGAATCGCGAAACGCAGGCCTTCGTCCATCGCGATCGGGTGGATCAGGCTCACCACCATCTTCACGTTGTCGCCCGGCATCACCATCTCCACGCCCTCCGGCAGCGTCACCGCACCGGTCACGTCCGTCGTGCGGAAGTAGAACTGCGGACGGTAGCCCTTGAAGAACGGCGTATGACGGCCACCCTCGTCCTTGGACAGCACATACACCTCGGCCTCGAAGTCCGTATGCGGGGTGATCGTGCCCGGCTTGGCCAGCACCTGGCCGCGCTCCACGTCGTCGCGCTTCAGGCCGCGCAGCAGCAGACCGGCGTTGTCGCCCGCCTGACCCTGGTCCAGCAGCTTGCGGAACATCTCCACGCCAGTCACCGTGGTCTTCTGTGTGTCGCGGATGCCGACCACTTCGATTTCGTCGCCCACCTTGATGATGCCCCGCTCGATACGGCCGGTCACCACCGTGCCGCGGCCCGAGATCGAGAACACGTCTTCCACCGGCATCAGGAACGGCTTGTCGATCGTGCGCACCGGCTCCGGGATGTAGCTGTCCAGCGCGTCCACCAGCTTGATGATCGACGGCACGCCGATCTCGCTCTGATCACCTTCCAGCGCCAGCTTGGCCGAACCGTGGATCATCGGCGTGTCGTCGCCCGGGAAGTCGTACTTGGTCAGCAGCTCGCGCACTTCCATCTCGACCAGTTCCAGCAGCTCGGCGTCGTCCACCATGTCCGCCTTGTTCAGGTACACGATGATGTACGGCACGCCGACCTGACGGCTCAGCAGGATGTGTTCGCGCGTCTGCGGCATCGGGCCGTCCGCGGCCGAGCACACCAGGATCGCGCCGTCCATCTGCGCCGCACCCGTGATCATGTTCTTCACATAATCCGCATGCCCCGGGCAGTCCACGTGCGCGTAATGGCGCAGCGGCGACTCGTATTCCACGTGGGCGGTCGAGATCGTGATACCGCGCGCCTTCTCTTCCGGCGCCGCGTCGATCGAGCTGTAATCCTTGAACTCGCCACCGAAACGTTCCGCACCGACCTTCGTCAGCGCTGCCGTCAGCGTCGTCTTGCCGTGATCCACGTGACCAATCGTGCCGACGTTGACGTGCGGCTTGGTGCGTTCGAATTTACCCTTTGCCATGCGCGCTAAACCCCGATGGAGTCAATGAGTTGGAAGGAACTAGCCCTTTCGGGGCGGTAACCGTAACGGTCGAAAAGATGGTGCTCATAACAGGAATCGAACCTGTGACCTCTTCCTTACCAAGGAAGTGCTCTACCGACTGAGCTACATGAGCGTGTATGGGTGTACTTCAGCCATCCTCCATGATGGAAAAATCAAGACCAGCTTCCCGCCGGACTCTTCAAATCAAAGCAGAGCAATGGAGCGGAAGGCGGGAATCGAACCCGCGTAATCAGTTTGGAAAACTGATGTTCTACCATTGAACTACTCCCGCCCTGCGCGGAACTCTTGCTGGTGGAGGGAGGTGGATTACTCCGGGCATCCTGCCCTCCGCCCCTCCGAGGCCGCGCCGCTTTCGCGTCGCGTTCAAAATCGCTCCAGGCGATTTTGTCGAACCACGACGGTGGATCTCATCCACCTCCGCAGCCCTGCTTGTCAGATCTCCGCAACTTGACTACCGTCGGCACTCAAGCTGGTGGAGGGAGGTGGATTACTCCGGGCATCCTGCCCTCCGCCCCTCCGGGCCGCGCCGCTTTCGCGTCGCGTTCAAAATCGCTCCAGGCGATTTTGTCGAACCACGACGGTGGATCTCATCCACCTCCGCAGCCCTGCTTGTCAGATCTCCGCAACTTGACTACCGTCGGCACTCAAGCTGGTGGAGGGAGGTGGATTCGAACCACCGAAGGCGTAAGCCAGCAGATTTACAGTCTGCCCCCGTTGGCCGCTTGGGTATCCCTCCAACAAAGAACGCGTATTGTGTGGACCGGGCCCCAAACTGTCAACACCTTGCGGCGCCAAATTCGAATGCGGGACTGAATTTCCCGCGAAATTCGATACCCGTCTCAGCTCAGCGAAGCGGCCCGCAGGTCGACCAGTTTCTCCATTCCCTTGGACAACTCCAGCAATTGTTTCGCCTGCGCCTGCAGGCGACGTTCGTTGTCGTCATGCGGCTCCCAGTACGGCACCGGCGTGGGCTTTCCGTCGGGGCGGTCCAGCGCCACGAATACCATCACGCAACTGGTCGCCAGCCGGTGTTCGTCCGTGCGCAGGTCACGTGCCAGGACGTCCACGGCCAAATGCATGCTGGAGGTGCCGGTATGGATCAGGCGCGCCCGCACCGTGACCATGTCGCCGATCAGGATCGGCGCGACAAACTGGATCCCGCTGACCGAGGCGGTGACGCAATACGCCCCGCTCCAACCCACCGCACAGGCATAACCGGCCTGGTCGATCCATTTCATCACCATCCCGCCATGCACCTTGCCGCCGAAATTGACATCGGTGGGCTCGGCGAGAAAACGGAAAGTGACTTCTTGCTGTTGTCCTGACATGGGTCTGTAGCTGCCTGCGTGAAAGTCCGGAAACATGATTATGCCTCGACTGCCGACTACGTCGCAGTCGCCGCACCTGCCGCCTTGCGGACGGCAGGGCTTCGTGGCTAGATGCGGAACAGAGGGGAGACCGGCATGGTCGTGCGCAGCATTGCATCCCGAATGGCGCTGTGGGTCCTGACTGGCTCGACCCTTGTGCTCGCAGCCGTCGGCGCCCTGTTATTCAGCCTCACTCGCGCCCAGATCCTGCAGCACACCCATCGCGAAGCCGCCGCCCTCGCCGCCAGCGCAGGCAGCCAGATCCAGGCCCGTATCGACCGCGTCGCGGTTTCGGCGCAGATGCTCGCGACGATCGTCGCTACCCGCCAGGACAGCACCGAGCCGTTGTTGCGCGACGCATTGCAGGCCGATCGAGACATGGACGGGCTGGCTGCCGCCTTTAAGCCTCCGTCAGCGCCGGGCGATGGCCGCCCCTACTCGCCATTCGTCCGCCGCCTGGATAACGGCACATTGGTCAGTCGCGACCTCTCATACGACACCAATCCCTATGGGGACAGCAACTGGTTCCTGGGCGGGCTGGGCTGTTCGTCCGGATGCTGGCAGCGGCCGTTCCTTTCGCTGTCGCGGCGGCGCCAGCTGGTCAACTATTCGGTCGCCATCAGCCGCGAGGGACATCCTGTCGGCATCATCAACGCCGACGTGACGCTCGACTGGCTGCATCAGATCCTGGGGCATCTGAACAAACCGGAAGGTACCTATGCCTTCGTGCTCGACAGCGATGGCGACTACCTGGCGCACGACGATCCCGCTCTGGTAGGCAAGCGCGGCGCGCCGGCGCTGCTTGACGCGCTGGCCGGCGACCGCGCCGTGTCGGTGCGCCTGCCGGTTGCACAGAATTCCCGGGTACGGGGTGCGGTGTGGATTTATTCCGTGCCGATCGAAGGCACCCACTGGCGGCTCGGCCTGGAAGTACCGGAGATCCAGATCTATGCCGGGGTGCGCCGTGTCTTCTTGTGGAGCCTGGCGCTGGGCATGCTGGCATTGCTGACGGTGGCCCTGCTCACGTTGCTGACTATCCGTCGCACGATGGCGCCGCTAGGCGTGCTGGCCGACCGTGCCGAACATGTCGCCCGCGGCGAACTGGATTTCGAACTGCCGCCGACCACTCGCCAGGACGAGGTGGGACGCCTCACCCAGTCCTTCGACCAGATGCGCCATGAACTCGCGTTACATCTGGAGGATCTGGCACGAGGGGCGCGGGAAAAGCAGCGGCTGGCCAGTGAGCTGGAAATCGCCCACCAGATCCAGATCGGCCTTCTCCCCAGCGAACACTACCTCGATGCCGTCTGCGCCCACTTCGAGCTGCACGTTGCGCTGCGTCCGGCCAGGGCGGTCGGCGGCGACCTCTACAGCTACTTCATGCTCGATCCTGAACGTTTCTTCGTCATGGTCGGCGACGTCTCCGACAAGGGCATCCCGGCCGCCCTGTTCATGGCGCAGACCATCACCCTGGCCAAGGCACTGGCGCCGCGCGCGCAGACGCCACAGAACCTGTTGCGATTGCTCAACCTGGAGCTCTGCCGCGGCAACGACAGCTGCATGTTCGTCACCTTGCTATGCGGCCTGCTGGACACCGGCAACGGCACCCTGGTGCTGGCCAGCGCCGGACACGAACCGCCCGTCCTGTGCGGCCGCGACGCGCCGCAACTGCTGGACTTCCCTACCGGGGCGGTACTGGGGCTGTACGAGGACTCCGACTATCCGGAACATCGCCTGCGTCTGCGCCGGGGCGAGACTCTGCTGATGTATACGGACGGTATCACCGAGGCCAGCGATCAGGGGCAGCAGATGTACGGCATCGAGCGCACCATGGAAAGCCTCGGGCAGGTCTCGCCGACGACCCCTACGGCAGGCTATATCGAACGATTGCTGGGGGATGTGGATCGATTCGTGGCGGACGCCGCGCAAGCCGATGACATCACCTTGCTGGCGCTGACCTGGCACGGCGCCATGCCGCCGGGTACCGATATGTGCATCGGCATCCAACTGCCGGAGGTATTCGACGCACTCGATCGCTGTGAGCACCTGCTGCGCGAAGCCGAAGTCCCACCCTCGCTGCGCAGCGATATGCGTCTCGTGCTGGAAGAACTCATGGTCAACACGGTCGAGTATGGCTATCCCGAGGGGGGACACGGCCAGATCCGTATCCTGCTGCACCCCGGTCCGGACGCGGTCACGATCGAGCTGATCGATGACGGCATCGCATTCGACCCATTGCAATCCGCCCACCCGGACCTTCCCGGCGACCTCGCCGACCGCGAGGAAGTCGGCGGCCTAGGCATTCACCTCGCCCGCACCCTGACCAGCGAGATGCGCTACACGCGGGAAGCGCACCGCAACCGTCTATTGCTTCGCTTCATCTACCCGAACCAGGACGCATCGCCATGACACTCCGTCTGCACAGTGAATTCCCTGCGCCCGATCGTGCCATCCTGCAAGTCGGTGGTCGCCTCGATGCGATCACCTTCGGCGAACTCGACGAAGCCGCACTGGCCCTGCTCCGGCGACTCGACGATGGCGGCACCGTGGTGATCGACCTGGCCGGCCTCGAATACGTCAGCAGCGCCGGACTGCGCAGTTTCGCCAAGATCCGCAAGAGCATGCGTGCCCGCGGCGGCCACACTTTGCTGCTCAACCCGCAGCCGCAGGTGCGCAAGGTATTCGACATCGTCAAGGCGGTGCCGGTGAGCGAAGTCTTCACCAGTACGCAGGAGCTCGACGCCTACCTTGACCGCATGCAGCGGCAGATCACCGAAGGCGATAGCGAGGCCTGATCAGCTCAGCACGCCGCCGGCGTTTCACACGTTGAACAGGAAGTGCAGCACGTCGCCGTCCTTGACGATGTAATCCTTGCCTTCCTTGCGCAGCCGGCCGGCCGCGCCGGCGCCGGCTTCGCCCTTGTACTGGATGAAGTCGTCGTAACCGATCGTCTCGGCGCGGATGAAACCGCGTTCGAAATCGGTATGGATCACCCCGGCCGCCTGCGGCGCGGTGGCACCACGTTTCACCTGCCACGCGCGCACCTCCTTCACGCCCGCGGTGAAGTAGGTCTGCAGGTCGAGCAGCTTGTAACCGGCGCGGATCACCCGGTTCAGACCCGGCTCGTCCAGGCCCATGTCCTTCAGGAACTCGTCGCGATCGGCGTCTTCCAACTGCGCCATTTCCTCCTCGATCGCCGCGCACACCGGCACCACCTCGGCACCCTCGGTGACGGCGCGAGCGCGTACCGCATCCAGCATTGGGTTGTTCTCGAAGCCATCATCGGCCACGTTGGCGATGTACATCAGCGGCTTCAAGGTAAGCAGGAACAGGTCGCGCACCAGCGCCTTCTCTTCCTCGTCCAGGCCCAGGCTGCGTGCGGATTTGCCTTCATTGAGGCCAGCCGACAGTTTCTGCAGCACCGGCTTCTTCGCCAGCGCTTCCTTGTCGTTCGCCTTGGCCGCGCGTTCGGCGCGGTTCAGCGCCTTGTCGACCGATTCCAGGTCGGCCAGCGCCAGTTCGGTGTCGATGGTCTCGATGTCGGAAATCGGATCGACCTTGCCGGCGACATGGATCACATCGCCCTCGAAACAGCGCACCACATGGGCAATCGCATCCACTTCGCGGATATGCGCGAGAAACTTGTTGCCGAGACCTTCGCCCTTCGACGCGCCCGCAACCAGGCCGGCGATATCGACGAATTCCACCGCGGTCGGGATCACCTTCTGCGGATTGACGATGGCGGACAGCGCATTGAGACGTGGATCCGGCACCGGCACCACGCCTACGTTCGGCTCGATCGTACAGAACGGAAAGTTCGCCGCAGCGATGCCTGCCTTGGTCAGCGCGTTGAACAGGGTGGACTTGCCGACGTTGGGCAGACCGACGATGCCGCATTTGATACCCATGTGAACTCCGGGAATCGGGAATAGAGAATCGGGATTCGGAAAAGCAGGTCGAGGAACGCTCAGCGATTCCCGATTCCCGATTCCCGATTCCCGGATGTATGCAACTGTTGCATCGCCTTGTCGAACTGGCCGTCGACTGCCAGCGGCAGCACGTCCAGCGCGCGGGCGATGCCGTCGAGGATCGCGTCCTCGTCCTGCGCCGAGGGTCGGCCCAGCACCCACGGCGTGACCTGATCGCGATGGCCGGGATGACCAATGCCCACGCGCAGGCGATGAAACCTGCCGTGACCCAGATGCGCCATGAGGTCGCGCAGACCGTTCTGGCCACCGTGGCCGCCGTCGAATTTCATCCGCGCGGTACCGGCGGGCAGGTCCAGATCGTCGTGCGCAACCAGGCACTGTTCCGGCTCGATCTTGTAGTAGCGCAACGCCGAAACCACAGCGATGCCGCTCTTGTTCATGAAAGTGGCGGGCTTGAGCAGCCATACCTGCTGGCCACCGATGCGCACCCGGCAGGTTTCGCCGTGCAGCTTGCCGTCGAAACCGAAACGCTCGCCCTGCCCGGCGGCCAGAGCATCAACAAACCAGAACCCGGCGTTGTGCCGGGTTCGGAGATATTCGGCACCGGGATTGCCCAGTCCGACAATGAGTTGCAGTCCAGCCATGGTCAGCCAGCCATGCGAGTCCCGCGCTCGACGCGAGCGCGGGTCGGCATGACTTACTTCTTGTCTGCAGGCTTGGCAGCGGCCTTGGCGGGCTTGGCAGCGGCGGCCTTGGCGGCCTCGGCCTCGGCTTCGGCAGCGGCGTCTTCGGCCGCGTCCTCGGCACTTTCCTTGACCATATTCACCGTGACCACCGGGATGTCATGCGCCTCACCGAGCTGCAGCGCCGGCAGCTCGACGTTGGGCGGCAACTTCAGCTGTGACAGGTGAATGATCTCGCCCGCTTCGAGCTTGCCCAGATCCAGCTCGATGAACTCGGGCAGGTCCTTCGGCAGGCAGCTGATTTCCACTTCGGTCAGGTTGTGCGAGATCACCACACCGGAGGTCTTGCCGGCGGTCGACGATTCCTGGTTCAGGAAGTGCAGCGGCACGTTCACACGGACCTTGGCGTTCTCGTCGATGCGCAGGAAATCCATGTGCATCATCAGCTGCTTGTATGGATGCTTCTGCCAGTCGCGCACCAGCACCTTCTCTACCTTGCCGTCGACGTTGAGGTCGAGCACCGAGGAGAAGAACCACTCGTGCTTGGCGGCGAGCAGGATGGTGTTGTGCTCGATCTGGATGCTCTGCGGATCCTGTCCGGTGCCGTATACGACGGCAGGCACGAAGCCGGCATGACGCAGGCGGCGGCTCGCACCTTTCCCCTCGTCCTTGCGGCTCTGCGCCTTGATTTCATGAGTCTTGGCCATTTCAGTATTACCTTGGGTTTTGAAGAACCGCCTCGCGGCGGTTTCGTGACTTTTCCGCGACCAGAAAAGCCGGTTACTTCCACGCGGCATCCGTGCCGCGAAAAGCTGGACATCAAAACCGCCCATCCTGGGCGGACTTTCAACTATCAATCCACGTACAACGAACTCACCGACTCGCCAAAGGCGATGCGGCGAATGGTTTCCGCCAGCAGCTCGGCGACCGAAAGCTGGCGGATCTTGGCGCAGGCCTGCACTTCCGGGCGCAGCGGCAAGGTATTGGTGACCACCAACTGGTCGAGCTGGGAGCCTTCGATATTGCTGATCGCCGCACCCGACAGCACCGGGTGCACGCAGTAGGCCACCACCTTGCGGGCGCCGCGCTCCTTGAGAGCCGCAGCGGCCGCGCACAATGTGCCGGCCGTGTCGACGATGTCGTCGACCATCACGCAGGTCTTGCCTTCCACGTCACCGATGATGTTCATCACGGTGGACACGTTCGCACGCGGCCGGCGCTTGTCGATGATCGCCAGATCGGCGTCGTCCAGCCGCTTGGCGATGGCACGGGCACGCACCACGCCACCCACGTCCGGACTGACCACGATCAGGTCGTCCATGCTGTGGCTGCGCCAGATATCGGCCAGCAGCACCGGCGAGGCATACACGTTGTCGACCGGGATATCGAAGAAACCCTGGATCTGGTCGGCATGCAGATCCACCGTCAGCACCCGGTCGACGCCGGCGGCGCCGATCATCCGGGCGGCCAGCTTGGCGGTGATCGGCACCCGCGCCGAGCGCGGCCGGCGATCCTGCCGGGCGTAACCGAAATACGGGATCACCGCGGTGACGCTGGTCGCCGAGGCGCGCTTGAGCGCATCGGCGAGGGCCAGCAGCTCGAACAGATTGACCGCGCTCGGCGCGCCGGTCGGCTGCAGCACGAACACTTCCTGCTTGCGGACGTTTTCCTCGATCTCGATCTGCACTTCGCCGTCGCTGAACGTGCCGACCTGGGCCTTGCCCAGCGGCACGCCCAGACGATGGGCGACATCCTCGGACAACGCACGGTGCGCGTTACCGGTAAACAACATCATCGGGGTGGACGTGTCCACGGTGCTTCCTCGAAACAAAGACCATCATGAAATGGCTGGGGCGGCAGGATTCGAACCTGCGTATGCGGGAATCAAAATCCCGTGCCTTAACCAGCTTGGCGACGCCCCAGTAATATTTGTGTTCGCTTGTATCTGCCGCTGTCCTTGCCTGACCGTCAGCGGCCGCCTGTTGTCCGTGTCGCCCGCTCCGCGCCGCGATGGCGCGCCAATGCATCGCGCAGGGGCGAAACGTCGACACCCATGGCTACCTGCGCCGTGAATGCCACCGGACATCGCGCGGCAATCGCCGTCGCCCGATCGAATGACTTCGCTTCCAGAAACACGCAGCCACCGCTGCCGGAAAGCCGCGCCTGACCGAAACCGCCCAGCCAGTCCAGCGCTGCAGCGACCCGCGGATGCCGCGCACGTACTACCGGTGCGAAGGCGTTTTCTGTCGTTTCACCGGAAACAAAGGATGAAATTGTCGCCCGCGGCGCATTTCGTGTCAATTCAGGCGCTTGAAAAAGCGCGACGGTCGGCACCGGCTCGTGCGGGTCGAGCACCACGTAGTGCCGCGATGGCAGGCTCAGCGGGGTGAGCTGCTCGCCGATGCCTTCGGCCCAGGCCGAGCGGCCGCGCACGAACACCGGCACGTCGGCGCCGAGCTGGCGGCCCAGTTCGGCCAGCACGTCTTCGGTCAGGTCCAGCCGCCACAGCTGGTTCAGCGCCACCAGCACGGTCGCCGCGTCGGAACTGCCGCCGCCCAGCCCGCCGCCCATCGGAATGCGCTTGGTCACCTCGATATCCACCCCGGGCGGAACGCCTGCGCGCTCGATATTCACGCCGGTCGCGGCGCGGGCGTGCCGCTGCAGCAACTGCGCCGCGCGCACTGCCAGGTCGGTGGGCGGGGGCACGCCGGGTATCCCGCCCAGCCGCCGAACCTCACCGTCGTCACGCAGGCGCAGGCGGACCTCGTCGCCCCAGTCGAGCAGGCGGAACACGGTCTGCAGTTCGTGATAACCATCGGGCCGCCGCCCGGTGATGCGCAGGAAAAGGTTCAACTTGGCCGGTGCCGGCCACACCGTCCATTCGCCGCGGCCCGGTGCCGAAAGAGGCCGGCTCATGAACACGCGCAAATGATCGGGAAACCCATTCTCGCGGTCCCGCTCACGCGCGTACGCAAACGCCGGACCGTCCTTGTCGACCACGGCGAAACCATGTTTCGCGTAGAACGGCGCATTCCAGCGCACGTCGGCCAGCGTACCCAGATCGACCCGCCGGTAGCCGGCGGCGCCCGCCCACGCGCAGGCATGCTCCAGCAGGGCCGCACCGATGCCGCGCTGGCCGTGATCCGGCAGTACGTCGATTTCGGCGATACCGGCGACGGAATCGCCGGCATCCGTATCCAGCCACACAAAGCCGACCGGTACCGCCGCCTCGTTCAAGGCCACCCAGACCAGGCCGCGACCGATCGCCTGCTGCAGCAGTTCCGGCGGAATCGAGATGGCCGAGTAACTCGCCCACGCCGGATGACCGCGGAACAGCTGCACCGCCTTGCGCTCGATCGCGCACAAGGCATCGATCTGGCTCGGGTCGGCACGTTCGATCAGGAATGACATCGTGGTCCCGCCATCCGCGCAACGACTGCTTTGCCGTCAGAGGGCGCAAAGCCTAACCCAACCGGTACGACGCCGGCGCCTACTGGAACTGCCACGACTCGATCGACAGCTTCACCTTGTAGGGCAATTTCTCGGCGTACACCTTCTTCGGCAGCGGCGGTTGGCGCGCGGCATCCCATTCGCGATAGTCGACCGCCCAGCCATCCTGCTGCAGCAGCGAAGGCAGCCGATCCGCGCCGAAACTCAGTTCGGCCGGGCCACTGTCGGCGCGCAGGCCCAGCACCCAGGCGCGCAGGTCGTGCAGCGGCACTTCCCAGCCCAGCGCCTTGTGCATCAGCGCCTCGGCATCCGGCCCACGCAACGGACCGCCGTTCAACCCCTCCAGCAACGCGCTGGCGGGACCACCGCTGAGGCGAAAATTCATGCCCGAGATCGCGGGCCCGCGCAGCACAAACTCGTATCGGTCGCCATTCTGGGTCCAGCTGAAACTGCCGCTGCCGCCGGTTTTGCCATCGGAAACACCGAGCCGGCCTTCCAGCGTCCAGTGATCGGCATGCGCCAGCGCCTGCTCGCGCTGAACCTGGGCGTTGAGCAGTCCGGCGTCGCCCTTTATGCGCACTGCAGGCACGCAGGCGGCGAGCAGCAGCGGCAGCGCGGCTGCGAGAAAACGCAGATTTCGCTTCATGGATGCAACCGCTTCAAGGTTTCCTGCAGGCTGCTGCTGTGCGGATCGAGCTTGCGCACTTCGTCGAAGACGCGCTGCGCGTCCTGCGTACGTCCCAGCTTCCACAACACTTCGCCCAGATGCACGCCGACGTCGGCGTCCTTGCGGGCCAGCCACGCGCCGCGCAGGGTCTGCGCCGCCTGATCCAGATTGCCCATGCGGTATTGCAGCCAGCCCCACGAATCGGCAATGGCGGGATCGTCCGGTTTGGCGGCGCGGGCGGCACTGAGCAAGCGCTTGGCTTCGGGCAGGTCGCGGTTCGCGTCGGCGAGGGTGTAGCCGAGCGCGTTGCTGGCGTCGACATCGCCCGGCTTGATCTTCAGCAGGCGCTGGAAATCCTGCACCGCCTGATCGATCTGGCCCGCCTGGGCATAGGTCAGGCCGCGGTCGTACAGCAGCCCCGGATCATCCGGCACCACCTGCAGGGCGTGGCTGAAGGCAGCCTCGGCCTTCGCATATTTCTGTTCACGCAGATACAGCTCGGCATCGGCCTGCCAGGCCTGACGCAGCTGTGCCGGCTGATTGAGGTAGCTCAGCTGCATCTGCTCCAGCATCTGATGCGCCTCGGCCACCCGGCCCTGCGAATGAAGCAGCAGCGCGCTGCGCAGGTCGGCATCGAATGCGTGGATGTCGTCGTCGCCCACCTGCTCGTACCAGGCCAGGGCCTCGCCGTCGCGATGCTGCATCTCGGCCAGTTGCCCCAGCAGATAGGCATTGGCCGTACGTACGGCAGGCGCCGCCTTCTGCAACTCCTGATACAGCGCCGCCAGTGCCTTGGCGTTCTTTTCGTGCGCCGCCAGGCCCGCGCGCATCGCGTAGATGTCGGCGTTCTGCGGCCCCTGTTCGAGCAGTCCGGCCGCGCCGGCGTAGTCACCGGCCTGGCTGAGCAAGCCGGCATAGGCCAGCCGCAGCCTGGCATCCTTCGGTGTCTTGGCGAGCGCCTTCTGCAACAGTACGCGGGCACCTGCGCGATCGCCGTCCTTGAACTTCATCTGCGCCGCCCAGGCGTAGGTTTCGGCATTCCTGAAACGCTGCACCGCCGCGTCGGCGATCTTCACGGCATAAGCATGCCGGCCGAACTTCTCACCCAGTTCGCTCATCGCCAGCCAGGCCTGTGTCTCGCCCGGCAGGCGCTGCGGGGTCGCCAGAGCCTCGAGCAGACGCGCGGCCTGGGCCTGATCGCGAGCACCCACCAGCACCCGGCCGAACTGACGCCAGGCATCTTTGTCGCCGCTGTCGGTCAGCAGCTCCAACTGGCGCCGTGCCTCACCGGCATTGCCACGATTCAGCGCCAGCTCGGCGCGCGCCTGCGCCATTCCGGCCGGCTTCGCACCCAGTGCCTGCCAACGGTCCAGTGCGCGCTGGGCGGCCGCATCGTCATTCACCGCGATCGCCAGGCCGGCAGCCCGTTCAGCCACCGCCGGATCGTTACTCAGCGCCATCGCCTTCTGGTAATGGCCCGATGCCTCCTTCAGGTCGGCATGGCCCAGCGCCATCTCGCCGGCCAGCAATTGCGCCATTACGTCATGTTCGGCGTCCGGCGTGGCCACCACCAGGTGCGCCAGCGGCTGGGCTGCGCCGGCGGCTTTCTGCACAGGCCGCAGCGGCGTACCGGCGCAGGCGGCCAGACCCAGCGCCAGCAGCGCAGGTGCCGTAAAATGCCGCAGTTGCTTGAACTTGCTCGCCCCGCTCCGCACACTACTCTCCATCCACATGCCTGTTCCGATCGCACTGCCCATCGCATGACGACAATTCTGCAAGCTTAGCCTACGCCGCCGGATTCCTGCCGCCGAGATGTTCTCCCCACCATGCCGCTGATCGCCCTCGGGCTCAATCACCTCACCGCGCCGGTCAGCCTGCGCGAACAGGTGGCGTTCGATACGGGCGCCGCGGGCGTAGCCCTGCTCGAGCTGACCCGCGAACCCGGCGTGGAAGAGGCGATGATTCTGTCCACCTGCAACCGCACCGAACTTTATGTCGGCGTGGTGGCCGGTGCCGAGGACATTCCGCTGGCATGGCTGAGTCGTCATCATCGTCTGACTCCCGGCAAACTGGATGAGTTCCTGTACCGGCACGATGAAGACGACGCCGTGCGCCACGTGTTCCGCGTCGCTACGGGGCTCGACTCGATGGTGCTGGGCGAGCCGCAGATCCTCGGCCAGGTGAAGGAGGCTTACCAGCAGGCGCGCGGCGCGCAGACTTTGAAGGCACCGCTGGACCGGCTGATGCAGCAAACCTTCGCCGTGGCCAAGCGCGTGCGCACCGACACCCGCATCGGCGCGCATACGGTCTCGGTCGCGTTCACCGCGGTACGGCTGGCCGAGCAGGTATTCGCCGATCTCCGGCAGGCCTGTGTGTTGCTGATCGGTGCCGGCGACACCATCGAGCTGGCCGCGCGGCACCTGGCCGAGAAACAGGCGCGCCGCATCATCGTGGCCAACCGCACCCTGGAAACCGCGCAGGAGCTCGCCGGCCGCTACGGCGGTTACGCGATCGCGCTGGCCGACCTGCCGCAGCATCTGGCCGAAGTCGACATCGTGATTTCCTCCACCGCCGCGCGGCAGCCTGTCGTGACTCGCCCGATGGTCGAGCAGGCGATGGCGGCGCGCCGGCGCAAGCCCATGTTCATGGTTGACATCGCCGTGCCGCGCGACATCGAGGCCGGCGTGGGCGAGCTGTCCGACGTCTATCTGTACGGCATCGACGACCTGCGCCAGGTGATCGATGAGAACCTGCGCTCGCGCGCCGCCGCCGCGCAAGACGCCGAAGCGATCATCGATCTACAGGTGGACCGCTACATGGCCTGGCGCCGGGCGCTGACCCTGAAGAATCCCGCGATGGACATGCGCCATCACGCGGAAATCTACCGTGACGAAGTGCTGGGCAAGGCCCGCGCGATGCTGGCCAACGGCAAGCCGGCCGACGAGGCGCTGGCGTTTCTCGCCAACACGTTGACCAACAAGCTGCTGCACCACCCCAGCGCGCGCCTGCGCGAGGCGGCGCTGAGCGGCGATCTGGATCTGCTGCACGCGGCGAGCCGGCTGTACGGACCGGATCAAGAAGTGAGTGAAGAGGAGTGAGAAGTTAGAGAAAGCATCGCTCTGTCTTTACTCTTTTCTCACTCCTCTCCACTCACTCCTCGACCATGACTCCATCGATCCGTCGCAAGCTCGAAGCACTGGCTGAACGCCACGAGGAAATCGGCCTGTTGCTGTCGCAGCCCGGCGTGCACGCCGACAACACCCGCTTCCGCGAGCTCTCGCTGGAATATGCCCAGCTCGATCCAGTCACCGCTTCGCTGCGCGAGCACGACCAGGCCGAACGCGAACTGGCCGAAACGCGCGCCATGCTGGACGATCCCGAGCTGCGCGAGATGGCGCTCGAAGACGTGCGCCGGCTGGAGCAGCGCCTGCTCGACCTCGACGGCGAACTGCAGCTGCTGCTGCTCCCGAAGGACCCTCGCGACCAGGCGAATCTGTATCTGGAAGTGCGCGCCGGTACCGGCGGCGACGAGGCCGCGATCTTCGCCGGCGACCTGTTCCGCATGTACCTGCGCTACGCCGAAGCGCGTCGCTGGCACGTCGAGATCCTCAGCGAGCACGCCGGCGAACATGGCGGTTACAAGGAAATCGTGGCCCGCGTCGAAGGTGCCGGCGCGTACTCGCAGCTGAAGTTCGAGTCCGGCACCCACCGTGTGCAACGGGTGCCGGAGACCGAATCGCAAGGCCGCATCCATACCTCGGCCGCGACCGTGGCGATCCTGCCGGAACTCGACGAGATCGACGAGATCGAGATCAATCCGGCCGACCTGAAGACCGACACGTTTCGCGCGTCGGGTGCGGGCGGCCAGCACGTCAACAAGACCGACTCGGCGATCCGCATTACCCATCTGCCGACCGGCACGGTGGTGGAGTGCCAGGAAGAACGCAGCCAGCACAAGAACCGCGCCCGCGCGATGAGCCTGCTGAAGGCCCGCCTGCTCGACACCGAACGCAGCAAGCAGAATGCCGAACAGGCCGAGGCGCGCCGGCTGCAGGTCGGCTCCGGCGACCGCAGCCAGCGCATCCGAACCTACAACTACCCGCAAGGCCGGATCACCGACCACCGCATCAACCTCACGCTGTACCGGTTGCCCGAGATCATGCAGGGCGACATGGCCGAACTGATCGACGCGCTGACCCGCGAGCACCAGGCCGACGAACTGAGATCGCTGACGGTCGGCGGCTGACGCCGGTGCTTGGCGACGCTGCGGCCATACGCTAGCGTGGGCGGATGAATGCCGCATCCCACCTCTCGCTCGACGTCCTGCTGGAGCGCCTGACCAGCCTGATCGAAACCACCGCCTACGCAGAGGCCGCCGAACTGGCTGAAGATGCGTTGCCGCGTTTTCCCGACTCGGCCGAACTGCTGCGGATATATGCCATCGCGCTGCACCAGATCGACCGCCGCGAAGATGCCCTCGGGGTGCTTTATCGGGCCGAAAAGCTCAGCCCCGATAACCTGCAGGTGCAGTGCAATCTGGCCAGCCTGGAAATTGCCGAAGGCCATGCTGACGAGGCGATCGAGCGTATGCGCGCTGCGCTGCGACGTGCACCCGGCAGTCCGATGATCCTGCTGATCCTTGGCAACGCACTGATGGCAGCCGCACGCTACGCACATGCGCGCGAGTCCTATTCCATGGCAACCCATGGCGCCCCCAACCATCCGGGACTGCGCCTCAATCTCGCCGCGGCCGAACTCGAAATCGGCCATCCCGAACAATGCGCCATTCACGCCAAAGAGGCGCTGCAGATTGCACCAGCTATGGGTGGCGCTCATGCCATGCTGGGACATTCCTATCGCCGGCGCGGCCGGTATGCGGAAGCGGCACAGGCTTTCCTGCGCGCGGAGCAGTTGGAGCCCGCAGAGAGCGAACATCCCTACCATGCCGCACTCGCGCTGGATGACCTGGATCGGCTGGACGATGCCCAGAAAGCTTATGCACGTGCGCTTCAGCTGAATAACAACAACGGCGCCGCACTCAGCCAGCGCGTCTTCACTTTGCGCCGACTGTGCGACTGGAGCGAGCTCGACCTCCTGAGCGCACGTCTGCGGGCGGCCGTGGCCCGGGACGCGAGCGGGATCACCCCGTTCGGCCTTCTGGCCGAAGATGCCTCGGCGGAGGAACAATGTCACTGCGCCAAGACCTTTGCCACTGCCATTGACGCGCAGATGGCGTCACTGCGCCGGCAGTTGGCCTTCACTCATGCCGTGCCCGCAGCCAATGCTCCCATTCGGGTCGGCTTCGTGTCCAACGGGTTTGGCGAACACGCGACCGGCTTGCTCATCGTGGCCATGCTTGAGGCGCTCAAATCCAGCGACCTCGAGATTCATCTCTACGCTACCGCTCCAAATGACGGCGGCGCAATCCGTCAACGCCTGGAAGCCGCTTGCACCGTGCACGAGGTCGCCGGCATGAATCACGCAGCGCAGGCGCAGCGTATCCACGCCGACAGCATCGAGGTATTGATCGATCTAAGTGTTTATTGTGAAGGCGCCAATCCAAAGCTGTTTGCCCTGCGCCCGGCACCATTACAAGTCAACTGGTTGGGCTACCCGGGCACTTCCGGGGCCGCCTGGATGGATTACATGCTCGCCGATGCCGTAGTCCAGCCAGACCACCTGCGCGCAACAAGCAGCGAAAAACTGGTGCGGCTGCCGCGCTGCTTCCAACCCAGCGACACCAGTCGGGCGCTCGTGCCGGCGCCCGCGCGCGAGCACTGCGGCCTGCCCGCACAAGGCACGGTATTCGCCTGCTTCAACGCCAGCTATAAGATCAACCCGCAGGCATTCAGCCGTTTCACGAGCATCCTTGCGCAAACCAGGGGCAGCGTGCTGTGGCTTCTGAGCAGCCCCGAAGGCGCCAATCAGCGCTTGCGTGACCAGGCGTTGCAGGTTGGCATCGCTGCAGAGCGACTAATCTTCATGCCCAAGCTGCCGCATGCCGAGTACTTATCCCGTTACCAGCACGTCGACTTGTTTCTCGACACGCTGCCTTACAATGCCCATACCACCGCTTCCGATGCACTATGGGCAGGTTGCCCAGTGCTTACCTGCGCTGGCGAAACCTTTGCCGGTCGTGTAGCCGCCAGCCTGCTGCGACACGCGGGCCTGCCCGAATTGGTGGCCGCGGATGAAACCGCGTTCGTTACGCTGGCAGTGAGCCTGGGCGGAAATCACGAAGCCTTGCAGCTATTGCGGCAACATCTAGAGCAGCAACGGACCAGCGGCAGCCTGTTCGACATGGACGGCTACAGCTCGGATTTCCGACGCGCGGTACAGGCGATGGCAACTAGGCGACGGATCGGGCGCCCGGCGGCCGATATAGATATTCAATAAACTATCAGGTGCCGCAATGGGTGAGCACGCCAAGCATTACCGCAAGGAATTGGGAAAACTGCAGCTCGAATTGATACGGCTGCAACGCGGCCTGGGCACCTGCGGAAAGCGGTTGCTGGTGATCTTCGAAGGCCGTGATGCCGCAGGCAAGGGCGGCACCATCAAGGCCATCACCGAGAGCCTGGATACCCGCGATTATCGCGTCGCCGCGTTGCCCAAACCGGGCGAGCGGGAGGCCACGCAGTGGTATTTCCAGCGCTACGTCGCCCACCTGCCCTGCGCCGGCGAGTTCGTGCTATTCGATCGCAGCTGGTACAACCGCGCCGTGGTGGAACCGGCGATGGGCTTCTGCAGCCAGCCGGAATACGAAACCTTCCTCAAGGCGGTGCCGGCGTTCGAGAAGCTGCTCACCGACGACGGCATCATCCTGCTCAAGTACTGGCTGGCGGTGGATCAGGCCGAGCAGGAAACGCGCTTCGCCGAGCGCGCCGATGATCCGCTCAAGCGCTGGAAACTCTCGCCTGTCGATCTGGCCGCGCGGCAGAAATACGCCGAGATGGGCAAGCTGCGCGACGCGATGATCGAACGCACGCACACGGTCAACGCGCCATGGTTCGTCGTCGATTTCAACGACCAGAAGCGCGGCCGCATCAACCTGATCCGGCACCTGCTGCAGCAGGTGCCGTTCGAAGACAAGCCGATCGCCGACGTGAAGCTGCCCAGGCTCAAGGGCAAGCCGAAAACCGAGCACATCACGGACAAGGCCGTGCTGGTGCCGGATACGTTCTGATCCTCAGCCGGTATGGAATCCGCGCAGATCGCGCCCAGACGGATCATGCTCGGGCAGGTCCTCGCGATCGACCGTCTCGACGCGTGCCGCCGGCGGCCCCTGCTGCAGCCAGCGCTCCAGCGCATCGAGCGCCTCCGCGTCGCCGCTGGCCAGCACTTCGACGCTTCCATCGAACCGGTTCTTCGCATGCCCGGCCACGCCGAGGCGCAACGCCTGTTCGCGGGTGCTGGCGCGGTAGAACACGCCCTGCACCCTGCCGCTGACGATGAATCTCGCGCTCGGCATCGCCTCGCTCCGATCAGGGCCCGATCATAGCCGCCAGCGCTGCCGCGGTGACCGGACCAACAATATGTTTGGCGACCGTGCCGTCCGGGCGAATCAGATAGGTGGTGGGCAGACCGCGCGGTTCGTCGAAATCTTTCAGCGGCTTGTCCAGCGTGACCTGCGCGACCGGGTAGACCACCGGATGCTTGGCGAGAAATGCCTTGATGTCGGCTGGTTCGCTGTCGTCGTAGGCCAGGCCGATCGCCGCGACGTTCTTGTGCGTGGCGACGAAATGCGAGATGTCCGGCATTTCCTTGATGCAAGGTACGCACCAGGTCGCCCAGTAGTTGACGATCACCCACTTGCCGCGCTGCGCGGCCAGGTCGAACGTCTTGCCGTCCAGGGTGGTGACATGCAGTGCCGGCCGCGCGGGCATGGCGGCCTGCGCAGGTGCAGCGAACGCCAATGCCGCGGCCAGCGCGACCACCGGGGTGGCGATGAGTGAGAACAAGGTCATGCGGGTAGTTCCTCGGTGTCGGCCGTGGGGCCGGTCCTCACGGGGTAGATCTGGTCGAGCCGTAGGCCCAGCTTCGCTGCCAGTACTTCGGCCAGTTCGGCCAGCATGGTCAGCAATTCCGCCGGCAGTTCGATGCCCAGTGCCCTGGCCTCCTGCACCGGCTGCAACGGCAGGGGATAGTCGATATGCCGGTATACGCGCAGCAGGTCGGTGCAATCTAGGCTGCGGCAGAGCAGCCAGCCGCCGGCCTCGCCGCGCCGGATCAGGTCGGCCTCGCGCAGGTCCTCGAAATAGGCCGCGATCAGCGCGCTGCGCAGGTACGGTTCCTTGGCATGCACGTCGGCGGGGTCCACACAGCCGCCGGCCCGCTGGGCTTCCACGAAATGCCGCAGCACCACCAGCAGTCCCAGGAACTCGGAACCTTCGGGCAACGTCTCCATCGGCGCGTGATATTCGAACGCGGACGCGGAGGCCGCGACCGACGCGGCCAGGATCACGATCACCCATGACAGGTAAATCCACAGCAGGAAGATCGGGATGGCCGCCAGCACGCCGTAAATCTGCTGGTAGGTCTGCGCGTGCTGCACGAACACGGTGAAACCCCAGCGCGCGATCTCGAACAGCACCGCGCCGAGTAGCGCGCCGATCGCCGCGTCGCGGCGCGACACCTTGCAGTTCGGGATCACCGAATACATCAGCCACAACGTGAAAAATGTCACCAGGAACGGCAGTATGCCCAGCAGGCCGCGGGCGATGCCGCCCAGCTGGTCCGCGGCGCCATGCAGCAGCGGCGCCGCAGTCACATAGGACGTCACCGCGATGCCGCCGACCACCAGAATCGGCCCCAGCGTCAACGCCGCCCAGTACAGCAGCAGGCGCGATCCCCAGTTGCGCGGCTGATGCACGCGCCAGATCCGGTTCAGCCTATCCTCGATGCTGATCATCATCGACACCGCACTGAACAGCATCACCAGGATGCTGATGCCGGTGAGCTTGCTGGCATTGGCCGCGAAGCCGAGCATGGTGTTCTGCACCGCCTCGCCCGCCGACGGCACGAAATTGTCGAACACGAAGTCGATCAGCGTATCGCGCGCCGCCTGGAAAACCGGAAACACCGAGAACATCGCGAACACCGCCACCGTCAGCGGCACCAGCGACACCAGCGTGGTGTACGACAGCGCGCCCGCCGTCTCGAAACACTTGTCGTCGACAAAGCGTTGCCAGATGAAGCGGCTGAAACTCGCCGTACGATCGCGATTGAAACGACGGACCATCGGTATCCTTGCGCGGGCGGCACTGTGCCGCGGCCAACCATCGTGGGTATCGGTCGTTACACTAGCGTACCGCCGATGAATCTCCCAAACACATGAGCCCCATCTCCATGAGCTCCAGCGCATGAGCCACGAAATCCTGGTCCTGTACTACAGCCGCAGCGGCCACACCGCGCAGATGGCGCGACTGATAGCGCGCGGCATCGAGGAGGTCCCCGGCATGCGTGCGCGCCTGCGCCAGGTGCCGCCGGTGGCGCCGGTGACCGAAACGGCACAACCTCCCGAACCCGAGGACGGTGCACCCTACGCGCAGAAACAGGATCTGCTCGACTGCATCGGACTGGCGATGGGCAGCCCCACCCGTTTCGGCAACATGGCCGCGCCGCTGAAATATTTTCTCGACTCGACCGGCGCCGAATGGGCCAGCGGCGCGCTGGTCGGCAAACCGGCCGCCCTGTTCACCTCGACCAGCACCATGCACGGCGGCCAGGAATCCACCTTGCTGACGATGGCGCTGCCGCTGCTGCATCACGGCATGCTGGTGCTGGGCGTGCCGTACACCGAACCGGCGCTGACCGCCACGCAAAGCGGCGGCACCCCTTACGGCGCCAGCCATGTAGCCGGCGCCAAGGGCGACAACCCGATCACCGAACATGAACGCGAATTGGCCCGCGCGCTGGGTCGCCGGCTCGCCGTCACGGCACGCAAATTGGCCGGCACCGCATGAGCACGCTGCCGACAGAACAACGACTGGGCCTGCTCGCCTGGGCCGCGCTGGTCGTGCTGCAGCTGCTGTGGCACGGCTGGCTGTTCCCGCCGCCAACCACTCCCCTGTGGCTGGTGCTGGCGATCACTGTCATTCCGCTGCTGCTGCCGCTGCTGGCGATCCGCGGTCCACGCCGCGCCCTGCTATGGGTCGGCATCCTCAGCCTGTTCTATTTCTGCCACGGTATCGCCGAAGGCTGGAGTTCGTCCGCCGAACGCGGGCTGGCGCTGGCCGAGATCGCGCTCACCCTGTTGTTGATCGGCACGCTGGGAGCCGGCGTGAAGCGCAAACAACACAGTTAACCAATCCTGTATAGCCCGGTTGCCTATACTCGGGAGAATCGCAGCGGGGGAGAGCTTCTCATGGGATTCCTGCAGGACGCGCCGCAACTGCCGCACCCGTATCGCAACGATCGCTCGCTGCTGGCCTTGCTCGATCGCGCGCTTCCGGCCGACCGGCGAGCCGCGCTGGATGCCGACCTCGACGCGCTGGGCGATTACGCGCAGATGGCATGGCGGCGCGCGAGCACGACGACGCGGCGCAAGCCGGTGCTGACGCAGTGGGATGCGTGGGGGCAGCGGGTCGACCGCGTCGAGCTCACGCCAGCCTGGCAGGAAGGCGCGGCGATAACGACTCGGCATGCCGTGCTCGCCGCCGGCCATGGCGACAGCGAACATGCGCGGCTGGAAGAGTTCGCCCGCGTCTACCTGTATCACCTCGCCAGCGAGTTCTATACCTGCCCGCTGGCGATGACCGACGGCGCCGCCACCGCGCTCAAGGCCTCCGGCAATCGCTGGCTGATCGAACGCGCGCTGCCGCATTTCCTCAGCCGCGACGCTTCGACCTTCTGGCTCAGCGGCCAGTGGATGACCGAGAACACCGGCGGCTCCGACGTGGGCAACACCGAAACCGTTGCACGAGAGGACGCCAGCGGCCAATGGCGACTGTACGGGCGCAAGTGGTTCAGCTCGGCGGTGGTCGGCGAGGCCGCGCTGGCGCTGGGGCGGCCGGAAGGCGCAGCGGTCGGCGCCGCGGCGCTGGCCTTGTTCTATGTCGAGACGATGGACGGTGAGCGGCGCAAGCCGGAACTCGTGATCGATCGCCTGAAGGACAAACTCGGCACGCACGAACTGCCCACCGCGGAAATCCATCTGGAGGGGCTGCCTGCCTGGCCGCTGGGCGAGCTCGCCCACGGCGTGCGCCAGGTGGCGTCGATGCTCAATGTCACCCGCACCTGGAACGCGGTCTGCGCGGTCGCGAGCATGGCGCGCGCGATCGGCCTGGCGCGCGATTACGCGATGCGTCGGCAGGCGTTTGGCCATCCATTGATCGAGCAGCCGCTGCATGCGCAGACGCTGGCCGACATGCAGGCCGAGTTCGAGGCCGCGTTCGCGCTGGCGTTCGAGATCGCCCACCTGCTCGGCCGCGTCGAGCATGACGCCGCCACTCCGCAGGAAGCCGCACTGCTGCGCCTGCTCACGCCGCTGGCCAAGCTGTGGACCGGCAAGCTGGCGGTGAAGCTGTGCTCCGAGGCGCTGGAGTGTTTCGGCGGCGCCGGCTACATCGAGGATACCGGTCTGCCCCAGCTGCTGCGCGACGCACAGGTGTATGCCATCTGGGAAGGCACCACCAATGTGCTGTCGCTGGACAGCCTGCGCGCGCTGACTGGCGACAGTTTCGCAGCTCTGCGCGCATCCAGCGCCATTTGGCTGGACGGCAACGACGACATGCACGCGACCAGCGCGATCCGGCAGACGCTGGACGCCGCCGCGCGCTGGCTCGACCAGCACGCGATCGCGCGCGACACGCGGGAGGCCGGCGCACGCGGCCTCGCCTTCACCCTGGCCCGCTGTGCGAGCGCCGCGCTGCTGGCGCGCCAAGCCAGCTGGTCGCGCCGGCACGGCGAGCAACGTCCGGCGGCAGCGCTGCGGCGCTTCGTCGGCCACGGCCTCGACCGGCTGGTGACGCCGGATGCCGGCGACACCGCCCTGTTGCTGGGATGACCTTTTCGCTGATCGTTCTTGTTGTTGCTGTTGTAGGAGCCCGCTCGCGGGCGATGCGGTTGTTCTGATTTTTCCTATCCGACATCAAAGCAACCGCATCGCCCGCGAGCGAGCTCCTACAACAGCAACAGCAACAACAGCAACAACAGCAACAGCAACAGCAACAGCAACAGCAACAGCAACAGCAACAGCAACAGCAACAGCAACAACAACGATAAACCGGGGCGGCGAGCGCTCCAGGTGGGCACAGGCTAAAATGCCCCGTCCCCCTCCTCGGCCACGCGCATGCAGCATCTCACCATCGTCACCACCGGCGGCACGATCGACAAGATCTATTTCGACGACAAGTCGGACTACAAGATCGGTGCGCCGCAGATCGGCGAGATCCTCGGCCAGCTCGGCGTGGCGTTTCAGTTCGACGTGATTCCGATCCTGCGCAAGGACAGCCTGCACATGGGTGCCGAGGACCGTGCGCTGGTGCGCTCGACGATCGAGGCCCAGCCGCATCGCCATGTGCTGGTCACCCACGGCACCGACACCATGGTGGAGACGGCCAAGGAACTGGCCACCATCAAGGGCAAGGTGATCGTGTTGACCGGCGCGTTGAACCCCGCACGCTTCCAGGGTTCCGATGCCGTGTTCAACATCGGCTGCGCCGTGGCCGCGGTGCAGACCCTGCCCGACGGCGTCTACATCACCATGAACGGCCGCGTATGGGATCCGGCGAAGGTGCGCAAGAACCGCGACGCCAACCGCTTCGAGGAAGCGGGCTGAGCGCAGCCGCCCGCCCTCACCGCGGGGAGGGCGGGCAAAAGCTCACAGCATGCCGGTCTCGAGTTTGGCGGCATCGGACATCATCGAATGGGTCCACGGCGGATCGAACACCAGATCCACGTCCGCTTCGGCCACGGTGGGAATCATTTCCAGCTTGGTGCGCGCGTCGTCCACCAGGATGTCGCCCATGCCGCAGCCGGGCGCAGTCAAGGTGAGCTTCACGTAGACCTTGCGCTCGCCCGACTCGGTCTGCTCCAGGCTGAGGTCGTAGACCAACCCCAGCTCGACCACATTGACCGGAATCTCCGGATCGAACACGGTGCGCAGCTGATCCCACGCCAGTTTTTCCACATCGGCATTGGTGGCGTCATCGGGCACCTCGATCGGAGCCGGCGGTTCCTTGCCCAGCGCGTCGGCGTCGTTGCCGGCGACGCGGAACAGGTTGCCTTCCACGTACACGGTGAAACTGCCGCCCAACGCCTGGGTGATGTAGCCGATCTGGCCGGCAGGAAGGCTCACCACGTCGCCTTGCGGCACCATGACGGCGCTGCAATCGCGCAACAAGGTGAAGGGTTCGCTGCTCAGACTGAAACCACTCATGCCACTCGCCAATCCTGTATTTGTGGGCTTGTACCTGCGGGCGCGACCACGCGTCGAACCCAGGTTGTCCATTATGCCGTCCGCCGCGCGGCTCCGCTTGTCCCAGATCAGGCCGGAATCGTTGAACTCAAGGGGATGCCGGAATGCAGTTGCCGGCGTCGGCTGCCGGCATCACGTTATGATGACTGCTTTGCCTGATGGACAAACGCATGTTCCCAGCCACCCCGCCGTGCCGTCACCGATGAGTGTGCGCAACGTATTGATGTTCGCGTTCGCGCTGTTCAGCGCCGCCATGCTGGGGCTGGCCGCCGGTGCGGTATGGATGGTCGCCACGCTGTATCTGCGTCAGCCGCTGCCGTGGCTGGCCGTTCCGATCGGTGCGCTGCTGGCCTGGGCCATCCGCGGCTATGTGCGATCGGCGGGCATCGGTGCCGGGCTGCTGGCCGCGTGGGCCACGGTGCTGGCGGCAATCTACGTGAACATGCTGATCGCCGGCGTACTGATCGCCGGCAACATGGGGATGGATCTGATCGCGACCTTGCGTACGGCCGGCACCGGCATGCTGTGGCAACTGGCGCGCATGGCCTGGTCGCCGGCGGATGTCGGCTGGACCGCACTGGCCACGCTGCTGGCGGCGTGGCTTGCGTGGCGCGCGCCACGCAAGCCCGCGCGCGCCATGGCGAGCGGCAAGTGACTCAGGCGTCGATCGCCTTCAGCTCCGTCACCAGTTCGCCCACCGCCGCCTGTCCGTCGCCGTACAGCATGCGGGTATTGTCGGCGTAGAACAGCGCATTCTCGATACCGGCAAAGCCGGTGCCCTTGCCGCGCTTGATCACGATCACGTGCTTGGCCGCACTCACGTCGAGAATCGGCATGCCGTAGATCGGTGAAGCCGGGTCGGTCTTGGCCAGCGGATTCACCACGTCGTTCGCCCCGATCACCAGCGCCACGTCGGTGGCCGGAAACTCCGGATTGATGTCGTCCATGTCGGCGATCAGGTCGTATGGCACGCCGGCCTCGGCCAACAGCACGTTCATGTGGCCGGGCATGCGGCCGGCCACCGGGTGAATCGCGAATTTTACCTTCACCCCGCGCTTGAGCAGCAGCTGGGCGAACTCCCACACCTTGTGCTGCGCCTGCGCCACGGCAAGACCGTAGCCGGGCACGATCACCACGCGCTCGGCGTACGCCATCATCACCGCCGCATCGGCCGCGTCGATCGGCTTCTGTGCGCCCTCGATCGCCTGCGCCTCGCCGCCGGCGGCGCCGAAGCTGCCGAACAGCACGTTGCCGAGCGAACGGTTCATCGCCTTGGCCATCAACTGGGTCAGCAGCGTGCCGGCGGCGCCGACCACCATGCCGGCGATGATCATCGCCTCGTTGCCCAGCACGAAACCCTCGAACGCCACCGCCAGACCGGTGAACGCGTTGTACAGCGAGATCACCACCGGCATGTCCGCGCCGCCGATCGGCAACGTCATCATCAGCCCGAACAGCAGCGCCAGCGCGAAGAACACCACGATCAAGGGCAAACTGGCGTGGCCGCAAGCCAGCAGGACGCCGATCAGCACCGCCGCGGCGAGCAGCAACAGGTTGACCGCGCGCTGGCCCGGAAACACGAAGCGCTTGTCCAGCCAGCCCTGCAGCTTGGCGAACGCGATCAACGAACCGGAGAAACTCACCGCGCCGATCAGCGCACCGAGCACGCCCAGCGCCAGTTCGACCGGCGACAGCGCAACCAGCGCCGATATCGGCGGCAGCGCATTGATCGCCCAGCTCTCCGGGCGCAACGGCGAGGTATCCGGAATGCCCGCCGGATGCAGGATCGCCAGCGTGCGTACGTAACCGATCAGCTCGACCGCGCCGATCGCCGCCGCCGCGCCGCCGCCCATGCCGTTGTACAGCGCCACCATCTGCGGCATCGCGGTCATCGCCACGCGCTTGCCGCTCCACCAGGCGGCGCTGACACCGATCAGCACGGCGGCGACGATCAGCCCGCGATGCTGCATGTCCGGCAGGAAGAACGTGGCCAGCACCGCCAGCAACATGCCGTAACCGGCCCAGACGATGCCGCCGCGCGCCGTACGCGGCGAACTCATGCGTTTCAGGCCCAGGATGAACAGCAGTGCGGCAAGGAAGTAACAAGCCTTGATCGCGATCGGCAGCCAGCTCATCAGTGAGCTCCCTTGCCGGTGCCCGGCTTGCTGGGCTTGAACATCTCCAGCATCCGCTCGGTCACCACGTAGCCGCCTGCGGCGTTGCCAGCCCCCAGCAGGACGCCGATGAAGCCGATCACGATCTCGAACCGCGTCTGCGCATGGCCTAGCGCGATCATCGCCCCAACCAGCACAATGCCATGCACGAAATTGGAACCGGACATCAGCGGCGTGTGCAGGATCACCGGCACCCGCGCGATGATTTCGTAGCCGGTAAACGCGGCCAGCATGAAGATATACAGCGCCAGGAAACCATCGATCATGACCCATCCCCTATGAGAACCGCCCGCCAGGACGTTGTCTTCGCATCATACGGGTGCAGGTCAACCCGTGCGAGCCTGCTGCGTTGATTACGGGAACCGAACCGATGGAGCCCGAGGATGCGCCATTCGACGATGCGGACGAGACGGCCATGAGCAGCGTGGCCGGTACGCTCGACGCGGACATGCTGGCCGAAGGCCTGCTGAGCGATACCCGCGAGACGCCCGCCACGCTGGATGCTTTTCTGGCGCAGGTCGAACGGCGCGCGTTCCGCATGGCCGAATTGCAACTGCGCCAGCGCGAGGACGCCATGGACGCGGTGCAGGACGCCATGCTGCGGCTGGTCAAGCATTACCGCGACAAACCCGCGCTGGAATGGTCGCCGCTGTTCTGGGGCATTCTGCGCCGGCGCATCGTCGATCTGCAGCGCCGTCGCAAGGTGCGCTCGATCGTGGTGGGCTGGCTCGGCGGCGGGCGCGACGACGACGGCGACGAACTGCCTTCGTGGGAACCCGCGGACCAGGGCCCGGGGCCGCTCGACCGGCTGCATGACACGCAGTCCTACGCCGACATGGCGGCGGCCGTCCGCCAACTGCCGCAACGCCAGCGCGAAGCCTTCATGCTGCGCGTGCTGGAAGGGCTGGACGTGGCGGAAACCGCCCGGGCCATGGGCTGTTCCGAAGGCAGCGTGAAAACGCATTTGTCACGAGCGATGCATCATCTGCGCGATCTACTGGAGGACTGGCGATGACCTCGTCCAAAAAGAACCGCCCCGACAAACACGTCGAACAGCGTGCCCGCGAGCTTTGGCACGAAGCCGCACAGCGCATCGACCCGGCCACCGCCGGACGTCTGCGCGCGGCACGGCGGCAGGCACTGGAGGCGGCGCAGGCACCGGCACACCACCCCGTTCGCTGGCTGATCCCGACCGGCGCCTTCGCCGTGATCGCACTGGCCGCGATGATGGTGTGGCATCCATTGCCGCAGCATCATGAAGCAGCGTCCGCACCAGCCCTCAACGGCAGCGCCGACTCGACGGCCGACCTCGACAGCGATCTGCCGCCGGATGCCGACAAGGCCGATCCGAACCTCTATCAGAACCTCGACTTCTATGGCTGGCTGGCTACCGCCGACAGCCATCCGGCAAACCGCTGAGCCATGACCAGACCGCTACGTCCGCTCCTCCTTCCGCTGCTGGCCGCGCTGCTTGGCGCTGTCGCGGTCATGCCGCTGCATGCGCAGAATGCGCCGGCGCACCCGTGGAGCAGCCTCGATCCGGCCCAGCGCGAGGTGCTGGCGCCGTTGCGGCAGGAGTGGGACAGCATGCCGCCACGCAAGCAGGCGCACATGCTGAAGCGGTCCGAGCACTGGGTCACCTTGCCGCCGGAAAAACGCGAGGAAGTTCGTCAGCGCATTGCCCGCTGGCAACAGATGACGCCGCAAGAGCGCCAGCAGGCGCGCGAAAACATCCGCAAGTTCAATCAGCTGCCGCCGGAGCAGCGCCGACAGTTGCACAAGACCTTCGAACGCTTTCAGCAACTGCCGCCGGCACAGCGCGAAAAACTGATACGTGAATGGCATGCCCTGCCCCCCGCGCAGCGCCTGCAATGGGGTCGCCCCGGCCACGGCCACCCGCCTTTCGGCCAGCCATGACCCGGCGCCGCCCCGCCTTGCGCGGGACGGCTTGTTCCGGAAGAAAGTGATTCGGCCGCTTACGCGCTGAAGCGGGTTTCGCCGGCGTGGCTGAGGCAGCTCCTGGCGACCAGCTCGTCGTTGAAATCCGGCTGCAACGCGCCGTCGTGCACCAGCAGCTCGACGAAGTTGAAGACGTTGCGCGCATACATCTCCGACGCATGCAGCGGTGCGCCCGCCGGCAGGTTCAGCGGCCCCAGGATCACCACCCCGCCATGCTCGACCCGCTCGCCCGGCCGGGTCAGTTCGCAGTTGCCGCCGCCCTCGGCGGCCAGATCGACGATCAGCGCACCCGGTTTCATGCCATCGACCATCGCTGCCGTGAGTATCTTCGGTGCCGGCCGTCCCGGTACCGCCGCGGTGGTGACGATCACGTCGATCGATTTCAGATGCTCGGCCAGCGCCTGCTGCTGCGCCGCGCGCTCCTCCGCCGACAGCTCGCGCGCATAGCCGCCGCTGCCGGCCGCACTGACGCCGAGTTCGAGAAACTTCGCGCCCAGCGATTCGACCTGTTCGCGGGTTTCCGGGCGCACATCGTAGCCTTCTGTCTGCGCACCCAGACGACGCGCGGTGGCGATCGCCTGCAGCCCGGCCACGCCGGCACCGATCACCAGCACCTTGGAAGGCCGGATCGTGCCGGCGGCGGTGGTCAGCATGGGGAAAAACTTCGGCGAGGCCTCGGCGGCGATCAGCATGGCGCGATAACCCGCCACCGCCGCCTGCGAACTCAGCACATCCATCGCCTGCGCCCGCGTGGTGCGCGGCAGCAGCTCCAGAGAAAACGCGGTCAGCTTGTGCGCAGCCAGCGCGGCCACCCGATCGGCCGCACCGTAGGGCCGCAGTTGACCGACCACCACACTTCCCTCGCGCAAGCCGGCGAACACCGCGTTGTCCGGCGGCAGCACGCAAGCCAGCAGATCGGCCTGCGCCAGCACGCCGGCAGCGTCGGCGAACTCGGCCTCTGCATAGGAGCTGTCCGGAAACCCGGCGGCGCGACCCGCATCGTGTTCCAGCAGGACGCGCAAGCCCTTGCCGCGCAGCTTCTTCGCCATCTCGGGCGTGATCGCCACGCGGCGCTCCCCGGCGGCGGTCTCACGCAAAGCGGCTACGGTGATCGGCATGGTGCAGTCCCCTCGACAATGATTGCCACATCTTAGCGGCTTGCCGTGCCGGTTTTGATCCGTATCGGCCGAAAAGGGTAAGCTGGCCCGCCGGCGCACGCGGCTCGTGCCACCCGGGGTCCTCGCCGGAGACTCCGATGCCCGTATCCACCAACATGTTCACCGACTTGCTGGCACTGGCGCGCAGCGCGCGCGATCACGCTTACGCGCCGTATTCGCACTTCCGGGTCGGTGCCGCACTGCTGACTCGCGACGGCCGCCGGTTCGGCGGGTGCAACGTGGAGAACGCGTCCTACGGCCTGTGCAACTGTGCCGAACGAACCGCGCTGTTCAGCGCGGTTGCCGCCGGTTGCCGGCCCGGCGACTTTGCCGCACTCGCCGTCATCGCCGATGGCGACAGTCCGGTCAGCCCCTGCGGCGCCTGCCGCCAGGTAATGGCCGAGCTGTGCGACGGCGCCATGCCGGTGCTGATGGCCAATCTGCGCGGCGACACGCAGCAGGCCACCGTGGCCGCACTGCTGCCCGACTCGTTCAAGCTGCCGCCGACGTGACCGTTCGCGCGCCGTCGACCCGCCGGTTAGCATGGGCGTCTCCGCGTCCGAAGAATTGATTCATGCCCGCTGCCCTGTCCCTGCTCCAGCAACGCCATTCCGTCCCTTCGCGCCAGTTGGGCGAGCCGGCACCGGACGAGGCCACGTTGCAGATGTTGCTCGAAGCGGCGATCCGCGTGCCCGACCACGGCAAGCTGGTGCCGTTCCGGCTGATCCGGCTGGAAGGCACGGCGAAGCTGCGCTTCGGCGAACGGCTGGCCGCGATCGCGATACGCAACAGTCCGGAAATGTCCGAGGCCAAGCAGGAGAAGGAGCGCCTTCGCTACACCTTCGCGCCGCTGGTCATGGTGGTCGTGGCCCGCCTGCATGCCGACAGCAAGGTGCCGGAGATCGAGCAGAAGCTGTGCGCCGGCAACGTCGCCTACAACATCCTGCTCGGCGCGCACGCACTGGGCTACGGCGGGCAATGGCTGACCGGCTGGGCGGCCTATGACCGCGAGGCGGCGGCGATACTCGGACTGGCCGAACACGAACACGTGGTCGGTTTCGTGCACCTGGGTACGCCGCAGATCGAGGTGCCCGATCGCGATCGCCCGGCGCTGGCCGACCTGCTCGGCACATGGACGCCGTGAACACGCCGGCGAACGGACTTCCAGCTGTCCATCTGGTCGACGGCAGCCTGTACGTATTCCGCGCCTGGCATTCGATGCCGAACGAATTCTTCGATACGGACGGCCATGCGGTCAACGCCGTGCACGGCTACACCCGCTTCCTGTGCGAGCTGCTGGAGCGCGCGCAACCCGAGCACATCGCGGTGGCGTTCGATGCCTCGCTGACCAGTTCGTTCCGCAATGCGATCTACCCGCCGTACAAAGCCAACCGCGAGCTGCCGCCGCCGGATCTGGAGCGCCAGTTCGTGCAGTGCCGCGCAATCACCGAGGCGCTCGGCATCCATCTGATGATCGACCACAGCTTCGAGGCCGACGACCTGATCGGCAGCACCGTATGGAACCTGCGCGCGCATGGCCGGCGCAGCGTGATCGTGTCCGCCGACAAGGATTTCGGCCAGTTGCTGGGTGAGCACGACGAGCAGTGGGATTATGCCCGCGGCCTGCGCTGGGGTCCGGCCGGCGTGCACGAAAAACTCGGCGTGCATCCGCACCAGGTAGCCGACTATCTCGCGCTGTGCGGCGATGCGGTGGACAACATTCCCGGCGTGCCCGGCATCGGCGCGAAAACCGCCGCCGCCCTGCTGACGCATTTCGGTAGTCTGGATGCCTTGCTGGATCGCGTCGACGAGGTGCCCTTCCTGCGCCTGCGTGGCGCAGCCAGTTGCGCGGCGAAGTTGCGCGAGCACGGGGAGCAGGCCCGGCTCTACCGGCGGCTTACGCGCATTGCGCTGGACGCACCGGTGGCCACAGAGGCTGATGCCTTGCGCCGTCTTCGCGGCGAGGCCGCAGCGCTGGATGCGTTGTGCGAGCGGCTGCGGTTCGGACCGTTGACGCGGACGCGCTTGAAAGCGTTGCTGGTTCAGGACTGAGACGAAGCGCGTTGCGCACGGGGTGCGCTCCTACGGAAGAGCACGCTTTTTTGTAGGGATGCACTCTATGCGCGACCGGTGCGCGGTAGCATGACCAACATGCAAGGCGTCCCCTCCCAGCTTTCATCCCAACGCGACACCGCGGAGTTCCGGCTGGCAGCGCATCGTCCGGGCGTGGAGCTGTATCGCGCGCATATCGTGCGCCATGCGTTCCAGCCACACACGCATGATGGCTTCGGCTTGGGTGCGATCGAGTCGGGTGTGGAGCGTTTCCGCTATCGCGGCGCCGACCATCTCGCGCCACCCGATTCCATCGTGATGATGAATCCCGATGAGTTGCATACCGGACGCGCTGAAACCGAGGGTGGCTGGCACTACCGCATGGTGTACATCGAACCGTCGGCGGTGGCCGAGGTCACCGGCGAGCCGGGCTGGTGGTTCGGCGAGGTGGTGCGCAAAGACCCGCCGAGCGCACGGCGCGTCACCTCGCTGCTGGATGCGCTGTGGCAGTCGCGTGAGCCGCTGGCCTTCGACAGCCTGCTGTTCGAGCTGCTGACGCAGTTCCGTCGCCATGCACGCACGCCGCGCGCCGCCCCTGGCGAACGCGCCGCGCGTTTCGCAACAGTGGTGGAGTATTTGCACGCTCATCTCTCGCAGCGACTTACATTGGGTGAACTGGCCGCGGTAGCGGGGCTCAGTCCGTTCCATTTCCTGCGCCGGTTCCAGGCGCAACATCACGCCACGCCCCAGCAGATGTTGATGGCGTTCCGGCTGGCCGAGGCGAAACGGCAACTCTCCCGCAACGAACGGCCCGCCCAGGTGGCGGCCGCAGTGGGGCTCGCTGACCAGGCGCATCTCACGCGGGCGTTCGCGCGTCGTTATGGGGTGACGCCGGCGGCGTATCAGCGTGCATTGCGGGGGTAGTTCGCCGGGGGGGGATTGGGGCCCGGTGCCTTTCGCCCCTTTGAAGGTTTACGCGACCGGGCTCGCCTGTGGCGCTGACGATACACGCCAGAGTGAAAGTCACTGAATGCCTCGCTACGCTCGCCGGGGCCGCCCTGGGACGTTCTGCGCGCTTCGCGCCGGTCCAGCTTGAGCTGGGGTGACGAGCGTAAAAACGATCGCCAAACGCACGCCCGGATGACAAGCAACGACCGGTGATTCCGCAACGTCATCACCGATGCCACCACCCGCCCCCAAGCACCCACCGCAATCTGGTACAAGACCGCGCCCCTGCCAACAGTCACGCTACGCGCCATGTGGACAGGAACGCTCTACGCACTCGCTGCCGGCCTGATGTGGGGCCTGGTATTCATCAGCCCGCTGCTGCTGCCCGAGTATCCGGCCGCACTGCAGTCGGTGGGGCGCTATCTCGCCTTCGGTCTGATCGCCCTGCCGCTGGCATGGATGGACCGCCGTGCGCTGCGCCAGCTCGGGCGTGCCGACTGGCTGGAGGCGCTGAAGCTCGCCGCGATCGGCAACCTGCTGTACTACCTGTGCCTTGCCAGTGCGATCCAGCGCGCCGGCGCCCCGCTGCCCACCATGATCATCGGCACGCTGCCGGCAGTGATCGCGATCACCGCCAACCTGCGCAATGCCCGCCGCGATGGCCGGCTGCCGTGGCTGCGACTGGCACCGTCGCTGGTGCTGATCACCGCCGGTATCGCCTGCGTCAATCGGGCTGAACTGGCGACGCTGGACCTGCAGGCCACCGGCGATCTCTCGCGCTACGCGCAAGGCGCGCTGCTCGCCTTCGTCGCGCTGGCGTGCTGGACCTGGTATCCACTGCGCAACGCCGACTGGTTACGTCACCATGCCAATCGCAGCCCGCGTACCTGGGCCACCGCGCAGGGCCTCGCCACGCTGCCGCTGGCATTGGTGGGCTATCTGCTGCTGTGGTTGTTCATGGGCGTCGGCGGCCACCCGTTCGCCATGCCGTTCGGCCCGCATCCGCTGCGCTTCGCCGGGCTGATGGTGGCCATCGGGTTGTTCGCTTCCTGGTTGGGCACGCTGTGCTGGAACGCCGCCAGCCAGCGCCTGCCCACCGCGCTGGCCGGGCAGTTGATCGTGTTCGAGACACTGGCGGCGCTGGGCTATGCCTTCGCCTTGCGCGGCCGCGCTCCCGGCCCGCTCACGCTGAGCGGCATCGCTCTGCTGATCGCCGGGGTGGCCTGGGCAACGCGCATCAGGCCCAGTCCCATCGAGATCGTGGCAGATGATTGAGCGTGTGGTTGTGACTGCCACACAGGCGCGGCACCATGACGGTTTGTTGCCACCCTGATGCGATGCCGATGAACCATCCAGACAGCCGTATCCCCGCCGACGCCAGCGCAACGGTGGAAACCCTGTACGAAGGCCGCTGGCTGAGCCTGCGCAAGCGCGGCCGCTGGGAGTATGCCGAGCGCAACAATCCCGGCGGAGCGGTCATCATCCTGGCAGTGACTCCCGACGACCGTGTGCTGTTCGTCGAGCAATACCGCGTGTCGATCCTGCGGAACACGATCGAGATGCCGGCCGGACTGGTCGGCGACGAAGTCGGCATGACCGACGAGAGCGCACTGCTCGCCGCACAGCGCGAGCTGGAAGAGGAAACCGGCTATCGCTGCCAGCGGGTGGAGTTCGTGCACTGCGGCCCGTCGTCGTCGGGCATGAGCACCGAGATGATCACCTTCGTGCGGGCGTGGGAGCTCACCAGAGTCGGCCCGGGCGGCGGCGACGAAACCGAAAACATCGTGGTGCACGAAGTGCCACGCCTGGAAGCCGGCGCCTGGCTGTTCGCCCGTTCCGCCGAGGGTTATTCGATCGACCCCAAGCTGTTTGCGGGGCTGTGGTTCATCGAACATTTCAGTTCGGCCGCTCCCGGACTCTAAAGATTTCCCCGGCGCGGCCGATTTCAGGGTCATGGTCCCCTGATCCCGGAACGCCCATCATGAAATCTCGTCTGCTTGTTTCCGCCCTGTGCCTGTTCGCTCCGATGGCAGCCAATGCGGCCTGCGCCGCCACGGATTTCGTCATCAAGGATTTCGCCGTCAGCGCCGGTTCCACCGGGATGAGCACCAAGATGGTCATGAAAGGCGAATTGGTGAACAACTGCGCCGAGCCTGCCGCTGCCCAGATCGAAGTCCAGGCCAAGGACAGCAATGGCAACGTCTTGCAGAGCAAGAAAGGCTGGCCGGCAGGCACCACCAATATCGCGCCCGGCAAATCGGTGCGATTCGACGTCGGCCGTCAATTCCACTACGACCCCGGCATGCAGACCTATGCTGCCGGCATCGTGAGCGTGCGCAGCTGGTAAGCCGGCGACGGATGGCGCCATCCGCGGCCGGTCAAGGGATGTCGCGCCGACGCGCGCACTGCCGGCCGGCCGCACGTCCGCTCTAAAGTTTTCCGGGTCGCTGCCGTTTATCAGGTGTCCTTCCCCCACCCGATGATGAGATAACCCGAAATGAAGAACATTCTGATTGCCTCCGCCCTGCTCCTTGCCGCCCCCATGGCGGCACACGCGGCTTGCTCGGCCACCGATTTCGCGATCCAGGATTTCAAGGTCGCCGCCGGTTCCAGCGGCATGAGCTCGAAGATGACCATGAGAGGGCAGCTGGTGAACCACTGCGCCGAAGCGGCGGCCGCACAGATCGAGATCCAGGCCAAGGACGCCAGCGGCAACGTGATCGCCAGCAAGAAGGGCTGGCCGGCGGGCACCACCAATATCGGGCCGGGGCAGTCGGTGGAATTCGACCTCGGCCGCCAGTTCCATTACGACCCCAGCATGCAGACCTACGCCGCCGGCATCGCCAGCGTTCGCGCCTGGTAAGCCGCAGCGCGACGATCGGTGCGGGCCTGACCGGGGCTTTCTGATCGTCGCCGACAAGCAGCAAACGAATCCGGGCCGCCATCACGGCGGCCCGGATTCGTTTGCCTGCATGCGCTGCCCCGCCGGCTCATCGATGCGGCTGCAGGCTGGCTGCAACGCCGGAGTGCCCCGCACTCCCCGCCCATTCCCCGCAGATACGAAAAGGCTCCGGAATCCGGAGCCTTGAGGCACAACGCACGCGCCAAAGGGATGTATCGCAGGCCGGGAAGGCATCGAGGCCCGTCAGTCGCTGCAGGAATCAGTGCAGCATGAACAACTTGTCGAAGCCGGCCACGCGCAAGGTACTGCGCAATTCGGTGCCGGCGTTGACGATGCGGATCTCGGCGCGGTCGGCGCCGGCGTGTTCTCGCAGCAGCAGCAGCATGCCCAGCGCCGAGCTGTCCATGCTGGTCACCTCGCCCAGGTCGATGACGTAGCTGCGTGCGGCGCCACCGGCGCCGAGACAGGCCTCGTGAAAATCGCGATGGATGCTGAAATCGAAACGCTCGCCCAGTTGCAGGGTCAGGCAATCGTGTTCGCTGTCGTGATGGACGATCATGCTGTGCTCCTCAAAACAATTCGATTTCGCCGGCATCCATCGAGCTCTGCAATGCCGGGCCACGGGAGCGCAGACGCGCCTTTTCACGCTGAACGGCCAGCCGGCTGCGCACCCGTTGCGCATGCTCGGCAAGGTTGTCGGCGTCGACCGGCGCGCAAGCCAGCTCCTCGATGTCGCGGGTGCATTCGCCCACCACCTCCTGCAGTTCGACGAGCCGGGTGCGCGTCTGCCGCAGCAGCTGGCTGAGGATGTCCTCGAACTGCAGCGACCTGATCGTGGTGGAGACATCGCTGCCCAGGCCGCGATTGATCTCGACCACCTGGTCGGCGACCGCGCTGGTGCGTGCGTCGCTTTCGGTGACGTGCGCCATCATGGCGTCGATGCCGCCCTTGGCCGACAGCGCCACGTTGAGGTCCTGCGAGGCCATCGTGCCGACCAGCCCGCGCAGTTGCTCCATCGCGGTGCGTGCGCGTTCGACGTGGCTGCCGATCTGCTCGTTGAACTGGTTGGAGTTGCTGGCCAGGTTGCGGATCTCGCCGGCCACCACGGCGAAGCCGCGGCCGGACTCGCCCGCGCGCGCCGCCTCGATCGCCGCGTTGAGTGCCAGCAGGTTGGTTTCCTCGGCGATCGTGTTGACGTTCTTCAGCAGCCCGAATACGGCATCCATCTCCTTCGCCATGCCGTCGATGCGGTAGACGATGCGCAGGCTTTCGCGCGACATCTGCACGATCATGCCGACGAAGTGCTGCAGCAGGTCGCCGGTGCGGGCCGCGAAATCCTGCACCGAGACCCCGCCGTTCTGGGCGTCGATGATCTGCTTCAGCAGCGACTGCTGCAGCCCGGTCTTGTGCGAAAGGCCATCGAACCCGCCGCCCAGTTCGGACACCGCGTCGCGCAGCAGGTCCAGTCCCTGGTGCAGCTCGCGGGTGGCGTGGCCGAGCTCGTCGACCAGGGCGCCGCGCACGTCCTCCAGCGCCTCGCGCACGGGAGTGCTGTTGCCGGCTTCGGCCGACGGCGCGGCCAGCGGCGGCTGGCGCCGGCTCTCGACGATCCATACCGCGGTGAGCACGACGATCAGCAGCGGCGCCAGCCATGTCGGATGCCACAGCAGCGCCAGCAACAGCGCAAGCGTACTGGCGATCCAGCCGTAGAGCGGGCGGTCAGCGAAGATCCGGGCGATGTGAGATAGGACAGCCATGAGCCGATATCCGATGTCAGGTGCGTGAAACACCGTCGTGGGGTTGGCGCGCCAGTGCGAGCAGGCGCGCGGCAATGTGATCAAGCGGCTGCATTTCCGCAGCCGCACCGAGTTTCCATGCAGCACCGGGCATGCCCCATACCACCGAGCTGGCCTCGTCCTGCACCAGCGTCGCCGCGCCGGCCTGTTTCAGTTCGAGCAGGCCGCGGGCACCGTCGTCGCCCATGCCGGTCAGCAGCGCGGCAATGGTGCCCACGCCGGCGCTGGCGGCCATCGAGCG
Source organism: Rhodanobacter terrae (assembly GCF_042657005.1). NCBI lineage: Bacteria > Pseudomonadati > Pseudomonadota > Gammaproteobacteria > Lysobacterales > Rhodanobacteraceae > Rhodanobacter > Rhodanobacter terrae. The sequence continues at coordinate 109,727 of NZ_JBHSNG010000003.1, read as the reverse complement.
GAACAGCACATCCACGCTGGGCTTGTGCCGGTTGACCGGCGGCCCGTCGTGCAGCCGGCACACGTATTTGGCGCCGTCCCACATCACCAGCAGGTGGTGGCTGCCGGGAGCGATGTAGGCATGGCCGGACTGGATCGGCTGGCCGTCCTCGGCCTCGCACACGCGCATGGCCGAACACCGGTCCATGCGCGCGGCAAACGGGCCGCTGAAGGCCGCCGGAATGTGCTGGGTCACCAGGATCGGCGGCGCATCGGGCGGCATCGATTCCAGCACCACGCGCACCGCCTCGGTGCCGCCGGTCGAGGCGCCGATCACGATGATCGAACTGCCGCCGCGGGTGCCCGACGTCTGCACGCGCGGCAGCACCGCGTCCGCCGACAGGCGCGGGGGCACATCCAGCCTGCGCACCGCCGTACGTGCGCGCGGCCGGGCCTTGGCCGCCAGCTTCACCTTGGCGCAGATTTCCTGCGCGCTCTGGCCGAAGCTGTTGGCCAGGTCGCTGCTGGGCTTGGCCAGAAAATCCACTGCGCCCAGCTCCAGCGCGCGCAAGGTCACCTCGGCGCCCTGCACCGTCAGCGACGACACCATCACCACCGGCATCGGCCGCAGCCGCATCAGGTTTTCCAGAAATGTCAGGCCGTCCATGTGCGGCATCTCGACGTCCAGCGTCAACACGTCGGGGTTGAGCTGTTTGATCTTCTCGCGGGCAATCAGCGGATCGGCGGCGGTGCCCACGACCTCGATCTCGGGATCGCAGGCAAGCATCGTCGTCATCAGCTTGCGAACCAACGCCGAATCGTCGACTACCAGGACACGTACTCTTTCCATTGCCATTCAACTTACCTGCCATGAAGCTCGAGCCGCGTCGCAATCGACGGCGGCCTCGCCGGTTTTCCGCGATGAAGCCGTCGCTAGAAGAGCTCGACCTCACCCTTTATCGGGTCATTTGCCAAACGCTTGAGGTAGCCAGGCTCATCGGCCACCAGCTGCACGTCGTCGTGGCGCCGCAACAAACGCACGCGCGCCCGGCCACTGCTGGGAAAGAACTGCACCTGCCGCGGATACACGTCGCCGAGATCCGATGCGCACAGGTTCAGCTTTTCGGTAGCGATGTAGTGCTGCACGAAATCGATGTTGCGCCGGCCGATATCGGTCAACTGCGCCAGCACCCGGCCACCGCCGAATATCTTGACCTGCAGGTGGGCGCGCTGGCCGCCGGCGATGAGAATCGCGTTGATCAGCTGTTCCATCGCATCGCTGCCGTAACGCGCGGCGCGGCCCACGGTGGAGGTCCAGCTGTCGCGCTCGCCGCGCGGCTCCGGCAGCATGAAATGGTTCATGCCGCCGATGCCGCGGTGCGGGTCGTGGATGCACGCCGACACGCAGGATCCGAGCACGGTCGTGACCAGTTCATTCTGCGTGCTGACATAGAACTCGCCGGGCAGCACCTTCACCGTCATGCACGCCTGCGTCGGGTCCCAGTAGCGGCGCAGGTGCTCGAAGCCTGGCAGCACCAAAGCGGGGTCCGACGCATTGGCGCGGCGGTCGGCCAGCAGTGTCATTCGGCGATCTTCCGATGGACGGTGCGGCCGATGAGCTCGAACTGGTCATTGACACCGTGCAGCGATTCGGAATGACCCAGAAACAGGTAGCCGCCCACCGGCAGCAGCTCGGCGTAGCGGCGAAACAGCCGCTGCTTGGTCGGCTGGTCGAAATAGATCACCACGTTGCGGCAGAAGATCGCGTCGAACGGACCGCTCATCGGCCACGGATGCAGCAGGTTGAGCGGCTCGATGGTGACCAGTTCGCGCAGGCGCGGATGCACGCAGGCCAACCCTTCGTACTCGCCCTCGCCGCGCAGCATCCAGCGCCGGCAGCGCTCGGCGCTGATGCCGGCCAGGCGCTCCAGCGAATACTCGCCCCTGCGCGCGGTTTCCAGCGCCTGCGGCGACAAGTCGGTGGCCAGGATCCTGGCGTCCACCTTGCTGCCGCTCTGCTCGATCGCCTCGGCCAGCACCATCGCCAGCGCGTAGGGCTCTTCGCCGGTGGAGCAGCCCGCCGACCAGATCCGCAGGCGGTCGCCTTCGCGACGTTTCTCGTGCAGCCAGCGCGGCAGCAGCTCGTCGACCAGCAGGTCGTAATGGTGCATTTCGCGGAAGAATGACGTCACATTGGTGCTGATGGCGCTGGCCAGCTCGCCAAGTTCGCTGTGCGGATCGCGCCGCAGCAACTCGCAATAACCGGTGAAGCTCGACAGACCCAGCGCGCGCAGCCGCCGCAACAGGCGCCCCTGCACCAGCTGGTGCTTGTGGTCGCCCAGCGCGATGCCGCAATGCTCCAGCACGAAGGCCCGCAGATACTGGAAATCGGCGTCCCCCAGCAGCGGGCCCGCCGGGCCCGTCGCGATGGCTTTGTCGTCGAGGGCAGCGGACACCGCATTCACGTCAGAATTCCTTCCATACACCGGTTGCGCTGGCGGGCTCGGCCGGTGCGCGCGCCGGGCGGACGGCAATCGGCGCGGTGTTGCGCACGGCGGCGAATACCGCCTCGGCCTCCGCCGCCACCGTCTTCGCCCGCGCCGACGCCGCCGACGCCGTGGATGCCGCGCCGTCGTCGCTCAAGTGGAAGAAGCCGACCTGGCGGGTCAGTTCACCGGCCTGCTCGTGCATGGCGCGGGCGGCGGCGGCGGCCTCTTCGACCAGCGCGGCGTTCTGCTGGGTCATCTCGTCCATCTGCATCACGGCGTTGTTGACCTGGTCGATGCCGGCGGACTGTTCCTGGCTGGCGGCGGCGATCTCGGCCACGATGTCGGTGACCTTCTTCACGCTCTCGACGATCTCCGCCAGCGCCTTGCCCGACTGGTTCACCAGCTCCGAGCCGCTGCGCACTTTCTCCGCGCTGTCGTTGATCAGCCCCTTGATCTCCTTCGCTGCGCCGGCGCTGCGCTGGGCCAGGCTGCGCACCTCGGTCGCGACCACGGCGAAGCCGCGGCCCTGCTCGCCGGCACGGGCTGCTTCCACCGCGGCATTCAGCGCCAGCAGGTTGGTCTGGAACGCGATCTCCTGGATCAGCCCCACGATGTCGGCGATCTTGCCGCTGGACGCGTTGATCTCGCTCATGGCCAGGATGGCCTTGCCGGCCACTTCGCCGCCGCGCTCGGCCTGCTCGCGGGCGCCGCGGGCGAGCTGGTTGGCATGGCTGGCGTTCTCGGCATTCTGCTTGACGGTGGAGGTCATCTGCTCCATCGACGAGGCGGTCTCTTCCAGGCTGGAGGCCTGTTCCTGCGTGCGCTGGCTGAGGTCGTCGTTGCCGTGCGCGATCTGCTGCGCCGCCGTGCTGACCGCATCGGAGCCTCGGCGGACTTCGCCGACGGTGAGGGTGAGCCGGTCGTCCATCGTGCGGAACGCTTCCAGCAAACGCCCCAGTTCGTCCTTGCGGCGCGTGGTGATGTGGTGGCCGAGCTGGCCTTGCGAGATGGCGTTGGCCAGATGCACCGCCCGGTTGAGCGTGCCGACGATCGAACGGATCAGGAAGAACGCCATCAACACCGCCAGCAGCATGCCGGCGCCGAGCGCGGCGAAGGTCATCAGGCGGATGCGCTGGTAGCTGGTGACGGCCGACTCGTACTGCAGGCGGCTCTCGTCGATCTGCATGGCGATCAGCTTGTTCATCTCCGAATCCATGATCGTCATATTCGGCAGCACGTCGGAGTACAGCAGGCTGCTGGCGCCGTCATCGGCCTTGTTCAGCGCATCAGTGATCTCGGTCATCGACGATGCCACGTCGCCGCGGGCGCTTTCGAACGCGCTCCATTGCTTCTTGACTGCCGGCGACATCGCGGTCGCCCCAAGAGTCTTCAGCAGCACCGCGTCACCCGCCTGGGTCTTGGCAACCTCGTCGAGCTTCTGTTTGACGATCGCCTTGTCATCCTTGTGGAACGCCGCCTCGCTCAGCGAAATGAAGCTGTCCAGCGAGCCGCGCGCCACCTGGTTGATGTTGGTCAGCGGGATCAGTTCTTCCTGGTAGATCTGGCGTGCGCTCTCGTTCGCCCTGGCCATGCCGCCAAGTCCGATCCAGGCGCCTACCAGCAACATGGCGCACAACAGGCCAAGCACGCCGATGAGGCGAGCCTTGACGGTCAATGTGGTCAGGCGGGACAAGCGCGCCGTCAAATTCTTCATCTTCATCTCGATTCCCGGGTCAGGCGGCAACTTCAACTTCCTGGATGGTCGGCAGCGCCGCCTCCAGCGTTTCCACGTCCTCCGGACGCATCAGCTTTTCCACATCCAGCAGCATCACCATGCGTTCGGCATAGGTGGCGAGGCCTTTCAGATAACGCGTATCCACCACCGCGCCCATGTCCGGCACCGGCTTGATCGCCGACGGTTCGATGTCGACCACGTCGGAAACCGCGTCCACCACGATGCCGAACAGGCGCTCGGCGATAGCCACGATGATCACCACGGTGTCGTCGCCGTAGCTTTCGCGCCGCAGGCCGAAACGCAGACGCAGATCCATGATCGGCACGATCGCGCCGCGCAGGTTCAGCACGCCCAGCACGTAATCCGGCGTCTGCGGAATGCGGGTGACGCGCGACCAGCTGCGGATCTCGCGCACGGCCAGGATGTCCACGCCGTACTCTTCGTCGGCCAGGCTGAAGGTGAGTTGCTGCAGCGGCGCTGCAGCGGCCCGCCTGTCTTCGCGCATCGGGTTTTCGTGCATGGGGTCTTGGTTCATGGGGCGTAACCTCGTGGCGGACGTCTGCGCGTCCTGCTTCCTTGACTGTGTCGGCGCAAGCGCCGGGAACTTGAGTGCGGTGCAGGCTAGATCGAGCGCCTGATCGCGCGCGATCAGGCCGCTCTGCTGCGCTGGCCCAGCCGCACCACGCCGCCCACGTCGACGATCAGCGCGACCGAGCCGTCGCTGAGGATGGTGGCGCCGGAGATGCCCTGCACGCGCCGGTAATGCGCCTCCAGCGATTTGACGACCGCCTGTTGCTGGCCCAGCAGGTCGTCGACCAGCAGGCCCACGCGCCGGCCGTCCTCCTCGATCACCACCACGATGCCGCGTTCGACCTCGGTGACCGCGTCGGTGCAGGCGAAGGCGCGATGCAGCCGCATGACCGGAAGGTATTCGTCGCGGAAGTGGAACACCTCGCCGCCGCCGGCGATCCGGCGTACCGCATCGGCGCGCAAACGCAGCGATTCGACGATCGAGGTCAGCGGCACGATGTAGCGTTCGCTGCCCACCGCCGTGACCAGGCCATCGATGATCGCCAGGGTCAGCGGCAAGGTGATCGTGAATGTGCTGCCCTTGCCGGATACGCTGCGCACGCCCACGCTGCCGCCCAGATCGCGTACGTTGCGGCGCACGACGTCCATGCCGACGCCGCGCCCCGAAAGGTCGGTGGCCTGGGCGGCGGTGGAAAAGCCCGGCTGGAAGATCAGCTCGGCCACCTCGGCGTCGCTGAGTTCCTGGCCCGCGGCGATCATGCCGCGCTGCTGCGCCTTGGCCACGATCGCGGCATGGTTGAGCCCGGCGCCGTCGTCGCTGATCTGCACCACGATATTGCCGCTCTCGTGGTACGCGTTGAGCTTGAGCGTGCCGGTCTCGGACTTGCCGGCGGCCTTGCGTTGCGCGGGCAACTCAAGGCCGTGGTCGATCGCGTTGCGGACCAGATGCACCAGCGGATCGCCGATTTTCTCCAGTACCGTCTTGTCCAGCTCGGTGTGCTCGCCATGCAGCTCCAGCCTGACCCGTTTGTCGAGCTTGCGCTCCAGATCGTGCACCAGACGCGGAAAACGGTTGAACACGGAGCCGATCGGCAGCATGCGGATGCGCATGACGCTGTCCTGCAGCTCGCGCGTGGCGCGCTCGAGCTGCACCAGCCCGTCGCGCAGCCGGGGCAGCTGGGACGGTTCGAATTTCTCGCCGATGTCGCTGAGCATCGACTGGGTGATCACCAGTTCGCCCATCATGTTGATCAGCGCATCGACCTTGTCGATGCCCACGCGGATCGAGCTGCCTTCGCCGGAAGCGGCGGCGGTTTCGCGCACCGGCCGCGGCGCGGCCGCCGGCGCCGGCGCTGCTGCATCCGGGGCCTGCTTGGCCTCGGCTGCCGCAACCTCGACCAGCGGCGCGATAGCCAGCTCGCAATCGCCATCGAGCCAGTCGAACACCGCATCGATGTCGCCGCGGGCGACGGCGCCATGCAGACGCAATTCCCAACCCAGATGGCACTGGCTGGGATCGAGCTCGCTCAGCTGCGCCGGCGCGCCGTCGGCGACGAACGCGCGCACGACCTCCAGCCGGCCCAGCTGCTGCAGTTCGCGAAACAGACGCAGTGGATCGTTGCCGGTCTGCAGCAGATGCGGCAACGCGGTAAACGCGATATTCCATCCGCTGGTCGGCGCCGTGGCCGCCGTGGCCGCCGTGGCCGCTGCGGCCACCTCGCCGCTGACCAGCCGCACCAGCTCGACGCGCAGCGCCTCGCTGTCGGCATCGGCCACCGCCTGGCCACGACTGGATCGCTCCAGCATCGCGCGCATGCAGTCGACCGAGCGCAGCAACAGTTCGATCAGCTCGGAGTCCACCGCACGGCGTTCGCTGCGCACCTCTTCCAGTAGCGATTCGGCGACATGGGTGAATGCCGCTACGTCGGCGAATCCGAACGTCGCGGCGCCTCCCTTGATGGAGTGCGCGGCGCGAAAGATGGTGTGCACCAGCTCGTGGTCGGTCGAGCCCGAATCCAGCGCCAGCAGCGCCGCCTCCATGGCATCGAGGCCTTCCCGACTTTCCTCGAAGAAGGTCTTGTGGAACTGAGTCAGGTCGACCGCGCTCATGGCATTCCTTAACCCAGCACGCGCTTGACGGTAGCCAGCAGCTGCTCCGGGTCGAACGGCTTGACCAGCCAGCCGGTGGCACCGGCTGCCTTGCCTTCCATCTTTTTCTCGGTATGCGACTCGGTGGTCAGCATCAGGATCGGCACGCCCTTGTAGCCATCCATCGCACGCAGCTCGCGCACCATGGCGATGCCGTCCATCACCGGCATGTTGACGTCGGCCAGCACCAGCTCGAATGAACTTCCGCGCGCCACGTCCAGCGCCAGCTGTCCGTTTTCCGCCTCGGTCACTTCATGGCCGGCGCCGCGCAAGGTGAAAGCCACCATGCCCCGCATCGAAGCCGAATCGTCTACCGCAAGAATCTTTGCCATGCCGCCACCTCGTTCAGGCCAGCGTTGACGCTGGCAGGTTCAATAACTGCGCCAGCCCGAGCAGGCCGGCTGCTTCGTTCAGAGCATGACTCGTGCCATGCCAGTGCAACGTGCCGCCTTGTCTATCCAGCTCGCGCCGGAACAGCACCAGCAACTGCAGCGCGGCGGTGTCGACGCGCTCCACCTGGGTACCATCGAGCACGATGGCGCCGGCCTTCAGTGCACCCAGCAAATCCTCCTTCAAGGCCGCTTGCGCCGCCATGCGGCAATCCGCCGGAAGCAGCAGCAGCGGCGCCGCTGCTGCGACATCCGCCGACGCGGCGTCGGACTCTTCCATGCCCGATTCGCCGGTACCTTGTTGCCTCGCCCGCTTGCCGGCCATGCCTCGACTCCGCTCGCGCCGTATGCGCTGATGTCATGGCTATCGGCCAGACGGCGGATCGCTTTAGCGGCCGGTTGATCGGCACGTCGATCGGGCATGTTGACCGGGCAGCGCCGGGCGTTTGGCGCCGGCGCTACGGCACCGCGACGGATTCCCGCTGCAGCGGGCTAAAGTTCGCGCGAACCCGGCCGATGTCCTCCGGGACGACCCCCTACCAGCACCGCGTCCGGTGCAGGAACCGACTTGAACATCCCACCGATCAGCCTTGCCGCGCTTACCTGGGCCGGTGCCGCCTCCGGCACCACCGCCCAGAGCTGGCGCATCGGCACCGTGCTGTCGGCGCGGCCGCTGGGGGTGAACCCGCAGGGGCTGCTGATCTTGCGGATCGGCGCCCTGACCGTCGAGGCCGACGTGCCCAACGCCCAGTTGCCGACGCAGTTTCAGGTGCGCGTGTTGACCCTGGGCGCGCAACCGCAGCTGGAAGTGCTTTCCCAACCGGCCGACCGGACCTTCCAGCGTGTCCTGCGCGAACGCCTGCCGCAGCAGAACGGCTACGCGCCCCTGCTGGCCACGCTGGGTGCGCTGGCCCAGCGGCCGGTCTTGCGCCAGCTGCCGCCGGAATTGCGCACCGCGCTGGCGCTGCTTGAGCAATCCCTGCGCACGCCGGCGGAAATCACTCGCGGCGAGGGTCTGCGCGAGGCGATCAGCCGTAGCGGCATGTTCTTCGAATCCAAACTGCTCGGTCCCCAAGGCGACACGCCGGCATTGACCGGCGACGACTGGAAGGGCGCGCTGCTGCGCCTGGCCGGGCTGCTGGACCGGCGCTCGGCGGCGCCCCCGCCGCCCAGCCGCAGCGAAACCGAGCCGCCGCTGCTGCAGCGTGGGCTGCAGGCGCAGCCGCGGCTGCCAGTGCCGACGATGCTTGCCGAGGAAGGCGCCGAGGGTGGCGTAGGCCTCTTGCTGGACCAGTTGCATGGCGACGTGAAAGCGGCGCTGGCGCGGGTCGAGGTCGCCCAGCTGGATGCCAGCGCCAGCCAGCTGTCCGCCTGGATCATCGAGATTCCGCTGCAAGGCGATGGTGGCCGCGACGTACTGCAGATCCAGCTGGAATACGTCAACGACGCGGCCGAAGGTGGCCATGGCTGGACCCTGGGTTTCGCGCTGGACCTGCCGGCGCTTGGACCGGTGCAAGGCGAATTGCAGCTGCGCGAACCGCGGCTGTCGGTGCGCCTGTGGGCCGAGCAAGCGGATACCGCCCAGCGGCTGGAACGCCAGTTCATTCCGATGCGCCAGCGGTTGGCCGCGTGCGGCGTACTGCTCGATCAATTGAGCTGTCAGGTCGGTCTGCCGCAGGCGCCAGGCCGGCACAGCGCCGTGCTGCTGCAGGCGACGGCATGAACACGCCGCCATCCGCTTTGCGCCGGGTCAGCCTGCGGCTGGCCAGCGGCGGCAGCGAAGTCGGCGCGATGCCTCCGGAATCACTGGAAATCCTGCTGGCCCGCGCGCAAGCGCTGGGCGTGCCGCTGCATCACGATCCCCAGATCGCTGCGCTGCTGGCGGCGCTGCGACTACGCGACGACGTGCCGGTATTGCTCTATGCGGCGGCAGCCTCGGTGCTGGCCGCGGTCTACGACGCGGCCGAAGAATAGCCGGCGCGCGGCGGTCTGCCCTAAGGAACGTCCGAACAAGCTTCTGCTCGTCGCCAAGATGCACGTTTGCCTGTGGGAGCGACTTCAGTCGCGATGGCCGCGGCAGCGGCCTGCAGCATCTCGGCGTTGCAGCTGCTCGATGCGCAACCGGGCGGCGCAGCACACTGCTGCGCCATCGCGACTGAAGTCGCTCCCATAAAATAAGCCGCGGCCAAGGTGCACCTTTCTGCAGACCGCAGTGGACTTATTCAGGCCGTTCCCTACGGGCTGACCGGATGCATCTGCAGTATCAGTTTCGCCTCGTCGCGCGACAGGCCGCATTGGCTGATCAGCTGTTCCACACCGGCGCCTTCGCGCGCCAGCCGCTGGGCCAGCTCGTAGGACTGTCGCTCGGGCTGCGGCTGCCGTTCGATCAAACCCACCTGCCGTTCCAGCCGCCCCAGCGCCGTCACCAGCATCGCGGTGGGCACATCGGTAAAGCCGCGGACCGCACCGTGCGACAGCGCATCGATGCGCTGCTGCAGCTGGCGCGACTGCCGCCACAAATGGACCAGCAGGGCCGACTGCGCCAGCGCCAGCAGCAGCAGGACCGCCATCCCCGTTTCAAGCCACATGATTACCCTCTCCACCGAACCGGCACAGTTGACGGACGTCGAGCAATGCCACGAAGCCACCTTGCCAGGAGAGTACGCCGCCGACCGGGTCATCGGGGCGGCTGGCCCGGCCCGGAGGCGGCGGTGCGATGTCGATGCCGTCACTGCACAACAATTCTCCGACCGCGTCCACCTGCACGCCGGCCAGCTGGCCGGCATGGGTCAGCATCACGATGCGCACCGTCGCCGGATCGACCGGCGGCAGCGCCGGAAGTCCCAGCCGCCTGCGCCCGTCCAGCACCGGCACGATGCGCCCGCGCAGATGGCGCACGCCCAGCAAGTCGGCCGCGGCGCCCGGGACCGGCGTGATGTCGCCGTCGCGAATCACCTCGCTCACGTCGACCAGGGGTGCCGCATACAACTGCGTGCCGATGCGGAATGACAGCCAGTGCTGACCACCCTGATCGATCGCGGAAACGAGAGCGCTCATGCATGAACTCCACAATCGGCTGACAAGGGCATCGGTTTCATCGGATCGAGCTGGCATGACGGGACAGGCCGTCGGGTCGTTCCTTGGCGAGGGACGCCGATACCGGACGCTCCGGCTCGTCGGCCGCGCCACCGTCATGGGCGACCTCCGGCGACGCGGTGCCGATGCCTTGCACGCTTACGGTGGGCAGCAGGTCGGACGCCGGCGTCGGTGGTTTCTCCAGCGCCGCGATTTCGGCGACGCCCTGGGGATCGCGCTGGTCGCGTTTCGGTGCCGTGCGATTGCTCATCACCACCACCAGCACCCGCCGATTCTGGTTGCGGCCTTCGACCGTGGCGTTGTCGGCCTTCGGCCGCACCTCGCCCCAGCCGATGATGCCGAGCCGGTCCGCCACGACGCCGCTCAAGGCGAATAGCCGCGCCACGCTGGCCGCGCGCGCCGCGGACAGCTCCCAGTTCGACGGATAGAGCGGGGTGTTGATCGGCACGTCGTCGGTAAAACCCTCCACCCGCAGCGGATTGGGGAAGCGCGCCAGGATCGTCGCCAGATCGCGCAGCACCGCATTGGCCGGTGCCGACAGCTGGGCCACGCCACTGGGGAACAGGATGTCGGTGCGGATCTCGATCTCCAGCCAGTCCGGCGTGAGCCGCACGATCACCTGCTTGCGGTCGATCAGCGGCTGCAACGCCTTGCGCACCTGGTCCTCGATGCGCCCCAGGTTCTCCTGCTGGCTGGCCGGATGCCCCGCTTCGCGCCCCTTGCCTCCCTGCATCGGCACCGGGTGCGGCGGAATCGGCACCGCGATCGGCACGATGGACGAGCCGGGCTGGCCGGCCGGCGCGGCTATCGACGGGCTGACGTTGTGCGGCCGGACCTGCGTCGGCGGAAGTGGCGCAATCACGTGGCTGGAGCCGTTGAACGCCTCGATCAGGGATTCGGACATCACCCGGAACTTGCCTTCGTTGACCACCGACACCGCGTACATCACCACGAAAAACGCCAGCAGCAAAGTCATCAGGTCGGCATAGGGGATCGCCCATGCCTCGTGATTGGTGTGTTCCTCATGTTTGTGTTTTCTCATGCGACGTAACCCTGCAGGCGCGCCTCGATCTGCCGCGGGTTGTCGCCCTGGGCGATCGACACCAGGCCTTCGATCAGGATTTCGCGCATCCTGGTCTGCTTGCCCACCAGCCCCTTGAGTCGCGCCGACATCGGCAGCATGAACATGTTGGCCAGCGCCACGCCGTAGATGGTCGCCACGAATGCCGCCGCGATGCCGTGGCCGAGCTTGCTGGGATCGGCCAGGTTCTGCATCACCGCCATCAACCCCATCACCGCGCCGATGATGCCCAGCGTGGGCGCGTAGATGCCGGCGTTCTCATACACCTTGGCGCCCGCCAGATCGATCGCTTCACGGGTATCCAGGTCCACTTCCAGCACGCCGCGGATGGCATCCGGCTCACTGCCGTCGACCAGCAGTTGCAGACCCTTGCTGATGAACGGATCGGTTTCCGCCTCGATCTGCGGCTCCAGCCCGAGCAGGCCCTGCCGGCGGGAGATCTCGCTCCAGCCCACGATGCGGCTGATCAGGTCGGTGGGCTGATGCGCCGGCGGCTGGTAAATCATCCGCATCATCGACAACGCATGCTTGAGCACCTTGCCCTGGTTCTGCACCAGCAAGGCGGCCAGCGTGCCGAAGAACACGATGACGAAGGCCGCGGGATTCCACAGCGCACCCACCGTGGAACCCTTCAGCACGGTACCGACGATGATCACCACGAAGCCCAGGATCGTGCCGATGATGCTTACGATATCCATGACGGTCAGCCGGCCGGTTGCAATGAAGTGAGCCATTGCCCGGCACCGCCGGCCAGGCCCGCCAGATCCATCACCAGGGCCAGCCGGCCGTCGCCGGTGACGGTGGCGCCGGCGATGCCCGAGACATCGGCGAACAGCGGACCCAGCGGCTTGACGATGACGTCCTCGCGACCCAGCACTTCGTGCACCAGGCAGCCCAGCCGCTGGTGGCCGATGTGCACCACCACCACATGGCGGCCCGTTCCCGAAGCACCGGTCCAGCCGCCCAGATCGGCCAGCGGCAGCGCGCGGCCGCGATGCTGGGCGACCAGACGGCCATCCAGCAGGCGATCCTGTCCGTCGACAAGCTCGAAGACCTCTTCCACGTTGCTCAGCGGCAGCGCCAGCAGGCGCGCCTCCACCCGCACCATCAGCACGCGCAGCACCGCCAGGGTCAGCGGCACGGTCAGTTCCAGTTCGCTGCCGTGGCCACGGCGGGAGTGCACCTGCAAGGTGCCGCCGAGTTCGGCCACGCGCGTCTTCACCACGTCCATGCCGACGCCGCGGCCGGAGATGTCGGAGACCGTCGCGGCAGTGCTGAAGCCGGGGCGGAAGATCAATTCGTAGCATTCGCTTTCGGTCAGCCGCGCAGCATGCGCCGGATCGATTACGCCCTTCTCCACCGCCTTGCGGCGCAGGACCTCCGGATCCATGCCGCGACCGTCGTCGCTAACCGAGATCACGATGCGCTCGCCGCGCTGGCTGGCCGACAGGCAGATGCGCCCCTTGCGGGGCTTGCCGCCGAGTTCGCGTTCGGCGGGCATTTCGACGCCATGGTCCAGCGCGTTGCGCAGCAGGTGGATCAACGGATCGGCCAGCGCCTCGACCAGGCTGCGGTCGAGGTCGGTGCCCTCGCCTTCCAGCACCAGCTCCACGTCCTTGCCGAGCTGGCGGGCCAGATCGCGCACGATGCGCGGAAAGCGCTGGAACAGGCGCCCTACCGGCTGCATGCGCATGCCCATCACGGCGGTCTGCAATGCGTCGGCGATGCGGTCCAGTTCGCCGGCGGCGGCCACCAGCGCCTCGCTGCCGTCGCGCGCGGCCAGGCTGAGCAGCCGGTTGCGCACCAGCACCAGTTCGCCGGCGTGATTGACCAGCACGTCGAGCCGGGCGGTATCCACCCGCACGGTGTTTTCCACCGGCACCGCGTGGCGCGCCGCGGCAGCGGCCGGCACGTTTTCCGGTGCGGGCGCCGCGGTTGCAACGGGTGCCGTGGGTGCGGCGACGGGCTGGCCGCCCTTGCCGTGCAGTGCGTCCAGCAAGGCCTCGAACTCGTCGTCGTCGATCCCCGAATTCGCGCTTGGCGCGGCCGGCGGCACGACCGGCGGCATGCTGCCGGGCGCGGCGGTGCCGTACATGCTGTCCAGCAAGGCCTCGAATTCGCTGTCGTCGATCGCGGCGCCTTCTGCCGCAGGTGCCGCCGGCGTCGGCATCACGGCGGTCACCGGCGCTGGTGCTCGCGGCAGTAGTGAGGTCAGCAGAGCAGCAGGTGGCATGCTCAGCGGCGCGTCCGCACTCACCGCGGCCATCATGTCGTTGAGCAGGTCCAGCGCCTCCAGCAGCGCGTCCATATGGCCGGTGCCGAGCACCACGTTGCCGTTGCGGGCCTCGTTGAGCAGATCTTCGGCGTGGTGGCACAGCACCACCATCGGGTCCAGCGCCAGGAAGCCGGCGCCGCCCTTGACCGTGTGAAATGCGCGGAACACGGCATTCAGCAGCTCGCTGTCGCCCGGCGCCGTTTCCAGTCCGACCAGTTGCTCGCCGAGCCGCTGCAACAGCTCGCCGGCCTCGACCAGAAAATCCTGGCGCAGCTCCAGATCGAATTCCGCATTCATCGCGGCCCTGCCTTTATGGCAAACAGACCCGCCCCCCGAATTGACAGGTGCTGGGATTGCCATGACAACGCGGGGTGCTTGGGGACCATAAGCAGGCTCTCCTCAAAACCCGAATTCGCTGAGCAGGCGGTCGGCGTCGTCCTGGCTGGATACCTTTTCCACACTGGCCGGCGCCTCGCTGCCGGCCAGTGCGCCGGTCAGCCGCACCAGTTCCAGCAGCGACGATTCGACCGTGCCGATGAAGCTGGCGACCTTCTTGATGCGCTGGCCGGTGAGGTCCTGCCACGACTGCGCCAGCACCATGTCGGCGAGGCCGTCGCGGCAGTTGCCGGCGAACTCCACGGCTTCGCGCGCCAGCACGGCGGCGGCGTCGTTGCCGTTGGTCCACTCCAGAACCTCGCCCGCGTTGTGCGCCAGCGACTCGGCCTGGGGCCGCATGCGTTCGGCGAAATCGAGACTGCGGTGGGCAGCTTGCGCGCTCATTTCCAGCGCGTCCTGCAGATGCTGGCGAGCGTCGGCGACGCTGCCTGGCACGCCGTCCTGCGCCAGGTCGCCGCCGAGCCGGCGCACGGCATTGTGCAGGTCCCGCGCGAGCTGGCCCAGGGCGCGGAACAGGCGCTGCTCGCGCTGGCGCACCATCACGTCCAGCGCCTGTTCGAACGCAAGGCCATCGGGGCTGTTCAGCAGATCGCGCAGTTCGGCGGGCAGCGAGTCGTCGATGGCGAGGGGCGAAATGACGTTCATGCGCTGGCTCCGCTGGCAGCGATCCGCTCGAATATCTTGGTGAGCTTTTCCTTGAGGGTGATTGCGGTGAACGGCTTGACGATATAGCCGTTCACGCCGGCCTGCGCCGCCGCGATGATCTGGTCGCGGTTGTTCTCGGCCGTGACCATCAGTACCGGCAAGCCTTTCAGCGCGCCTTCCGCACGGATCGCGCGCAGCAGGTCGATGCCAGTCATGTTGGGCATGTTCCAGTCTGTGACGACCAGGTCGAATGGCAGGCTGCGCAACATCGCGATCGCGCTCTCGCCGTCGTCGGCTTCCTGGATCAGCGGGTTGCTGAAACCCAGCTCGACCAGCAGGTTGCGGACGATTCGCCGCATGGTGGAAAAGTCGTCCACCACCAGGATTTTCATGTTCTTGTCCAAACGCTCTCTCCACATGCAATACAGGCCACTGCGCAGCCTCGGGAATTCATTCCGGGATTTCTGGATGCCGCTCGGTCAACCACGCCAGCCGGTAAGCCTCGATCGAAGCCGGATGACCGCCTGGCCGTGGATCTGGCACACGCGCGACTCGCTCACGCCCAGCACGGCGCCGATCTCCTTCAGGTTCAGCTCCTGCTCGTAATACAGCGACATCACCAACTGTTCTCGCTCCGGCAGGGCGCCGATCGCCTCGGCCAGAGCGTCGCGCATGCCGTCGCGCTCGATGTTCTCGTGCGGGCTCAGGCCGCTTTCGTCGGCCACGTCGAGTACCCCGCTCTCCTCGCTGTCGTCCGACGCGGTCAGGCTGAGCAGACGCACGCAGGCCGCGTCGGCGAGCACCTGGTGGTACTCCTCCGCGCTGATCCCGAGTCGCCTTATCACTTCCGCGTCGTCCGCCTCGGCACCCGTCTCGGTCTCGATCTGGCGGATCACCTCGGCCACCTCGCGGGCCTTGCGATGGACCGAACGCGGGGTCCAGTCGGTGCGGCGCAATTCGTCCAGCATGGCGCCACGTATGCGGATACCCGCATACGTCTCGAAGCTGGCCCCCCGATCGAGGGCGAAGTGGCGCGATGCTTCCAGCAAACCGATCATTCCCGCCTGAATGAGGTCCCCCACGTCGACGCTGGCAGGCAACCGCCCCATCAGGTGATAGGCGATCCGCCGAACCAGCGGCGCGTGCCGACGTACCAGTTCGTCGGCGCTTTCGCGGGAGACTTGCAGATATTCCGAAGCGACACTCATCTCGGGACCCCACTGGCCGGTGTGGTCCGGCCACCAAAGAAGGCGATCCGGTCGAGACCTGCGCGGTCGGGTTCCGCCCATTTATCGACCGCACCAGCCAAATTCTTGAATGCCAGCGCCGATTGGCTCGATGGCCACAGATCGACGACCGCGCACTGCCTGCGAATGGCCTGGCGCAGACGTTCGTCGTGCGGCACCCATCCGCTGAAATCGATCACCACGTCGAGGAAGCGGTCGCTGACCCGCGCCAGCTTCTGGTGCAACTGGCGCGCGTCGCCCTCGTTGCGCACCATGTTGGCGACCATGCGTATGCGGCGCACGCCGAAGTCGCGGCTGAGCACCTTGGTCAACCCATACGCGTCGGTCAGCGAAGCCGGTTCGTCGCACACCACCAGGATCACCTCGGAGGCCGCGGCGGCAAACATCGTCACGTTGTCGGACAGGCCGGCGGCGGTATCCACCAGCAGGAATTCCGGCGGCCGCGCCAGCTCGTCGAACGCGCGGATGATCGCCGCATGTTCGCCGTTGTCCAGCTGCGCCAGGCGGCGCGTGCCGGAACCGGCCGGTACCACTTGCAGGCCGCGCGGCGCCGGCATCAGCAGTTCTTCCAGCGTGCAGTCGCCGTCGAGCAGATGGCCGATATGGCGCGATGGCGTGAGGCCCAGCATCACGTCGACGTTGGCCAGCCCCATGTCGGCATCCAGCAGCATCACGTCGCGGCCAGCCATCGACAGCGACATGCCCAGGTTCACCGCCACGGTGCTCTTGCCGACGCCGCCTTTGCCGCCGGCCACGGCGATCGCGCGGCAATGCCGGCGCGCGGCCGGCGCGGTGGCCAGCAGGCTGCTGGCCTGGTGGTCGCCGGCCACCGCCGGCGGCGGCGTGCCGCGGCCGACCATGTTCGACAACATGTGCATCAGTCCCGACGCCTGATCCATTGCAAGTACTCCGTTCATGCGCTTGCCACGGCGAGGCCGAAACGCTCGGCCATCAGGCTTTCGTCGGGTGCGTGGCTCCTCGCCGACTGCGCGGCGCGGCAGACCAGCACGCGCGCATCCGCCGTGGCGATGTCCTCGGGCACTCGCTGGCCGTCGGTGGTGTAGTCCAGCGGCAGCCGGTGACGGATCAGCACCGACAGCGCGCCGCCCAGGCTCGGTGCCTCGTCGAGTTTGGTCAGGATGCAGGCGTGCGGCTTCAGCGGCAGATAAGCGCGCACCGCATCGTCCAGCGATTGCGATTGCGCGTTGGCGGCCAGCACCAGGCAGGCGCGCAGTTCGCTGGCATCGGCCAGAATTTCCAGTTGCTGCGTGAGGCGCGGATCGCTGCCGGCCACGCCGGCGGTATCGATCAGCACCGTGTGGCGGCTGCGCAGCATCTCCAGCACCTTGCGCAGGCTTTCCGCGTCGTAGGCGGGGTAGACGCGCACGCCGAGCAGGCGTCCGTAATGTTCCAGCTGGGCGGCAGCGCCGATGCGGTAATGATCGGTGCTGACCAGCGCCACCTGGTCGGCACCGTGACGCATCACCGCGCGGGCAGCCAGCTTGGCGATGGTGGTGGTCTTGCCCACGCCGGTGGGACCCACCAGCGCGGTGATGCCGCGGTCGTCGCCGTGCAAGCCGCGTCCGCTCACCGCCAGATGGCGGCTGAGCATGCCCAGCGGCAGGTAGCGCGCCTGCTCGGCGTTGATCTGGTCGGGCAGTTCGTCGACCAGCGCGCGCGCCACATCCGCCTCGATGCCCAGACGGGTCATCTCGCGCAGTACACGCGCACGCAGCGGCTGGCGCCGCTCCATGTCGTTCCAGGCGAGGCTGGACAGCTGCATTTCCAGCATCTCGCGCATGCTGCCCAGTTCGCTGCGCAGCTGCGCGGTGTCCTGCGCGGCACGCTCCATCAGCGGTCGCATGCCCGGCGGTTCGGCCGCTGCCGCGACTGGCGCGGCCGAAGCCCGCGGCGCGCGCGCGACCGGCTCGGACGCGACGTGAAGCGTCGGCTCGCTTCTGTCGGCCGGCGGCGTCTCCGCCGGCGCGCCGTGGCGGGACGCTTCGCGCATCAACGCTTCGTCGTAGTCGATGGCGGCGATCACCTCGATGCCGTCCTCCATGCGGCGAGTGGACAGGATCACCGCTTCGGGCCCCTGCTCCTCGCGCACTTCGCGCATCGCCTGACGCATGTCGGCTGCGACAAATCGCTTGATCTTCATTGCTTGCTCCGGGAGCGGGAATCGGGAATGGTGGATCGGAAATCGTCAAAAACAGGGGCGCCGCACGATCGCGGCGTCATTTGCCTTTCCGATTCCCTATTCCCGATTCCCGATTCCCGGCTTTTCATCGACCTAGGGCCTGTACCAGTCGCACCCGACGGTTGTCGGGCACTTCGTTGTAGGCGAGTACGTGCAGGTTCTGTGCCACATGGCGGGTGAACCGCGCGAGCCAAGGCCGCAACAGCGGCGCGACCAGCAAAACCGCGGGTTCGCCGCTCAATTCCTGCCGGCGCGCGGCGTCGGCCACGCTCTGCTGCAGGCGGTCGGCCAGGCCCGGTTCCACCGCGGCGCCGGCCACTCCGCCACCGCTGGCCAGCGAGCCGAGCAGGATCTGTTCGAGCTCGGGCGCCAGCGTGATCACCGGCACCTCGGTGCCCAGTCCGGTGATCTCCTGCAGGATCTGCCGGCCCAGCGCCACGCGCACGGCGGCGGTCAGAACGCCGGGATCCTGACTCTGCCCGGCGTGCTCCGCCAAGGATTCGACGATGCTGCGCATGTTGCGGATCGGCACCCGCTCGGCCAGCAGGTTCTGCAGCACCTTGACCACCACGCCCAGCGACAGCCGCTTGGGCACCAGGTCCTCGACCAGCTTCGGCGCCGTGGCGGCGAGCCGGTCCAGCAGCTGCTGCGCGTCCTGATGGCTGAGCAGCTCGTGCGCGTGGCCTTGCAAGATGTGCGACAGGTGGGTGGCGATCACCGTGGCCGGGTCGACCACGGTGTAGCCGTAACTCTGCGCCAGCTCGCGCTGGCCCACCTCGATCCACACCGCTTCCAGCCCGAACGCCGGGTCCTGCGTGGGGATGCCTTGCAAGCTGCCGTGCACCTGGCCGGGATTGATCGCCATCAGGCGTTCGTTGTGCACGTCGGCTTCGCCCATCGGCACGCCCATCAAGGTGATCCGGTAAGTGTTCGGGCCGAGATCCAGGTTGTCGCGGATATGCACCGCCGGGACCAGAAAGCCCAGCTCCTGCGACAGCTTGCGGCGCACCGACTTGATCCGCCCCATCAACTCGCCGCCCTGGTGCACGTCGACCAGCGGGATCAGCCGGTAGCCGACCTCCAGCCCCAGCGGATCGACGCTGGCGACGTCTTCCCAGCCCAGTTCCAGCCGCTCAGCCGGCGTGGCGGGCGCGGGCGCGGCGGCGACCGACTCGGCCAGCTTGGTGCGGGTATCGCGTTCGCGCTTGAACAGCAGCCACGCGGCACCGGCGCAGGCCGCGCCAAGCAGCAGGAACGCCACGTTCGGCATGCCGGGGATCACGCCCATCACGATCAGCACCGCCGCCGCCACGCCCAGCGCGCGCGGCTGGCCGAACACCTGGCCGATCACCTGTTTGCCCATGTCCTGCGACTTGGACACGCGGGTGACGATGATCGCCGCGGCCACCGACAGCATCAGCGCCGGTACCTGCGCCACCAGGCCGTCGCCGATGGTCAGCAAGGTATAGGTCTTGGCCGCTTCGCTTGCCGACAGGCCATGCTGCATCACGCCGACGAAGAAACCGCCGACGATGTTGATGATCAGGATCAGGATGCCGGCGGTGGCGTCGCCGCGCACGAACTTGGACGCACCGTCCATCGAGCCGTAGAAGTCGGCCTCCTCGCGCACCTCCTGGCGGCGCTCGCGCGCCTGCTCCTGGGTCAGCAGGCCGGCGTTGAGATCGGCATCGATCGCCATCTGCTTGCCGGGCATGGCATCGAGGGTGAAGCGCGCGGTCACTTCGGACACGCGGGTGGCGCCCTTGGTGATCACCACGAAGTTGATGATGGTGATGATCGCGAACACCACCAGGCCGACCGCGAAATTGCCGCCGATCACGAACTCGCCGAATGCCTCGATCACCTTGCCGGCAGCGCCGGGGCCGTCATGTCCGTGCAACAGCACCACGCGGGTGGAGGCGATGTTCAGCGCCAGCCGCAGCAAGGTGGCCATCAGCACCACGGTGGGGAACGCAGCGAATTCCAGCGGGCGCATCACGTAGACCACCGCCAGCAGGATCACCAGCGACAGGGCGATGTTGAAGCTGAACAGCATGTCGAGCAGAAACGGCGGCAGCGGCAGCATCAGCATCGCCAGCATCACCAGCAGCATCACCGGAGCGCCAACACCACGTCGCGCCAGGTGTTTGAAATTGCCTAGTACGTCTGCACCCGTCATGGATTTGACTCGTCGTTATTCGCGGTAAGGCCCCATCAGGTCGGGATCGACCTCAGGAGTTGGCGCTGCCGGTGGTGTCTCGCCCTGCGCCGCGGCTTGCTTCAGCTGGTAGACGTAGGCCAGGACCTGGGCCACCGCCACATACAGCGCGGCGGGGATTTCCCGACCCAGTTCAGTGGTTGCATACAAGGCGCGTGCCAACGGCGGCGACTCGACCATCGGGATGCGATGACTGCCCGCCACCAGGCGGATCTGCTGGGCCAGCACGTCGACGCCCTTGGCGATCACCCGCGGCGCACCCATGCGTCCGTCGTCGTAGCGCAGCGCCACGGCGAAGTGCGTGGGATTGACCACCACGACGTCCGCCTTGGGCAATTCCTCCATCATGCGGCGGCGCGACTGCGCCTGCTGCACCTGGCGGATGCGCCCCTTCATCTCGGGGTTGCCCTCGCTTTCCTTCATCTCGTCGCGGATCTCCTGCTTGGTCATGCGCAGGTTCTTCGCGTGGTCGAACTTCTGGTAAAGCGCATCGATGCCGCCGATCAGCGCCAGCATCGAGCCGAACCACAATGCCGCGCGCCCGAGCAGACCGATCGACTGCGCGATGCCGGCCACCACCGAGCCACGGCCGGTGGCCTGCAGCTCGTCCTGCCAGTGCCGCAGCAGCAGGCCAAGCACCGCACCGATGAAGAGCAACTTCAGCAATGCCTTGCCCAGCTCGACCAGGCCGCGCATCGCGAAAATGCGGCCCAGCCCCTTGATCGGGTCGAGCCGCTCGAACTTCGGCTGCAATGCCTGCGCGCTGAAATTCAGTCCGCCCAGCAGCAGCGGCGCGGCCAGCGTGGCCAGCATCGTGGCCACCGCCACCGGCGCGAACAGGTTGAACGCCTCGTGCATCGCCGCATGCAATGCGCGCCCGGGCAAGGCATCGGAAAACAGCGCCTCGCGCGAGTAGCCAAGGCCCAGCGCAAAGATGCGCCGGGCGTGCAGGAACGCGCTCTGCCCGTTGTTCATCAACGCGGCCACGCCGGCCAGCACCACGATCGCGCCGGACAAGTCGCGCGATCGCGGAACCTCGCCCTTCTCGCGCGATTCGCGCAGCTTTTTTTCGCTGGGTTCTTCGGTTTTTTCCTGGTCGCTGTCGTCCGACATCGCCGTCAGCTCCCCAGCAGATGGCGCATCATCGACCAGGCATCGTTCTGCAGCGCCTCGAACGCGCCAGGCAGGCTGCGCAACGCCAGCCACAGCGCGATGAAGCCCAGCGAGACGGTGATCGGGAAACCCACCGCGAAAAGATTCATCGACGGTGCCGCACGGCTGATCGCGGCAAAGCCGATGTTCACCACCAGCAACGAAGTCATCGCCGGCAGCGCGACGCGCACCGCGCCGGAGAACAGCTCCGCACCGAAGCCGACCACGGCATGCAATGCGTTCGCGTCGATCGCCGGCATCCCCGGCGGCAGGCTGCGGAAACTGTCGGCGAGCAGCGCGATCACGCGCAGGTGGCCGTCCATCGCGAGGAACAACAAAGTCACCAGCAACAGGTAAAACTGGCTCAACACGGTGGAGCTGCCGCCCGCCTGCGGATTGACCACCTCGGCAAAACCCAGGCTCATGCTCTGCGCCACCAGCTCGCCGCCGAAAGAGACGGCCTCGAACACCAGCTTCAGCACGAAACCCACCGCCGCGCCGACCAGCACCTGCCCCACCATGGTCGCCACGCCGGCGCCGCTCAACGGATCGATCGTCGCCGGCGCCAGCGGCGCCAGCACCAGGGTCAGCACCACCACCAGGCCGATGCGGATCCGCACCGAAATCACCGTGGCGCTGAACACCGGCGCCACCAGGAACAGTCCCGCCACCCGCCCCATCGCCCAGAACAGGCTGCCCAGCCACATCGGCAACTGCGCCAGATCCAGTGCTGTCATCTCACCGCACCGGGCAGGCTCTCGATCAACTGGGTGGTGTACTGCACCAGCAGACGCAACATCCACGGCCCGGTGATCAGCGCCACCAGCGCCATCGCGATCAACTTCGGGATGAAGCTCAAAGTCATCTCGTTGATCTGCGTGGCCGCCTGGATCACACCCACCAGCAAGCCCACCGCCAGCGCGGTCAGCAACAGCGGCGCAGCCACCAGCATCGCCACGTACAGCGCGTGCTGGCCGATCTCCATGATGGATTCAGGCGTCATGGCAGACTCCCTGTAGGAGCCCGCTTGCGGGCGATGCTCCTGCTCGTTTGTGCATCTGGGGCGAAGCGCTTTCGTCCTCCTGCGGAGGACGAGTCACTTCTCTTTTGCTTGTCCAAAAGAGAAGTGACCAAGAGAAAACGACACCCCGCTTGGCGCTTGCCGGGCTTCCTGCCCGGCAAGTCCGTGAGGGCCGGCCGGGTTTTTCGACCGGACTCCTGTCCGGGCGAAAAAGGATCGGCATCCCTGCCGATCCCCCTGCGGGCCTGTCGTCCGTCCCTCACCGCCGCACAGGAGCCCCGGTAGAGCGGCGCGCATCCTGCGCGCACTCCGGGAAGAGCTCGATCAAAAGCAAAGACGGAAACAGCAGAGTCAAAAACAGAGGCACGAGCGCGCAAAAAGCTGGGGCGAACGGGGATTGGGGGAAACGACGAAGCCACATGCTCTTCCGCTTTCGCAGCGGCACAGCCGTTGCGCACCGAGTGCGGGGCAGGATGACCCGCTGCTCTACCTGGGGCCCCTGTGCGGCGGTGAGGCGGGGTCGACAGGCCGCGAAGCGGGCATCGACAAGGATGTCGATGCCTTTTCGCCAGGGCAGGATGCCCTGTCGAAAAGCCCGGCCCCGGCTCACGGACTTGCCGCCCATGGATGGGCGGCAAGCGCCAAGCGGGGTGGCCTTCTCTTTTGGTTACTTTTCTCTTGGCCACACAAGAGAAAAGTGACTCGGGCGCCAAAGGCGCACGAAAGCTCTTCGCTCCGGATGCAGGAACAAGCAAGGGCATCGCCCGCCAGCGGGCTCCTACGAAAGCCACGGTCCGTCCAATCGCGATACCCCGCACGATCATGTGTAGAAGCTCCCGGCCAAGGTACCCAGCAGCAGCGTCCACCCATCCACCAGCACGAACAGCATGATCTTGAACGGCAGCGAGATGATCATCGGCGACACCATCATCATGCCCATCGACATCAGCACGCTGGCCACCACTAGGTCGATGATCAGGAACGGGATGAACAGCAGAAAGCCCATCTGGAACGCGGTCTTCAACTCGCTGGTGAGGAACGCCGGCATCGCCACCTTGAACGGCACATCGGCCTTGCTGGCATAGGGCTTTTCCTTTGCCAGCCGGGTGAACAGCTGCAGGTCGGCCTCGCGGGTCTGGTCGAGCATGAAACGCTTGAACGGTGCGGACGCGGCAGGCAGCGCCTGCTCGGCGGTGATCTGGCCGTCCATATACGGCTTCACGCCATCGTCGTAGGCGCGCGTGAGCACCGGCGACATCACGAACAACGTGAGGAACAACGCCAGCCCCAACAGCACCTGGTTCGGCGGCGTCGATTGCGTACCCAGCGCCTGGCGCAGAAAGCCGAGCACGATGATGATGCGGGTAAACGAGGTCATCATCAGCGCGATCGCCGGCAGCAGCGTCAGCGCCGTCATCAGCGCCACCACCTGCAGCGACATCGTCCAGTTCTGGCCGCCGCCCGGCGCGTTCTGCACGTTCACCAGCGGAATGCCCGGCGGCGCCGCCAGTGCCGCCAGCGGCAACACCAGCAGCAACGCGGCGATGATCCAGCGCCATGTCTTCATGAGCCGCGCTTCCAGCGGGCCAGCAGCTCGCCGAATGCCGGTATCGGTGCCACGGCCGGCGGCTCCGCAACGGCCGGTTCGGTCAGCGTGCCGTCGTAGACATGCAGCGTGCGCATGCCGCCCGGACCCATGCCGATCAGCAGGCGCTTGCCGTCGGCGTCCAGCAGCAGCAGCCGGTCGCGCGCGCCTACCGCGAATGTTTCCACGCAGCGGATGCGCCGCCCGGCTGCACCGGGGCGGCGCTGCATGCGGCGGGTCAGCCAGCCGGCCGCCACGATCAGCCCGATGATGCCGACCAGGCTAAGCACGACACGCACCAGTTCGCCAGCCGCGTTGAACTCCGGCGTCGCCGCCGGAGCCGCGGCAAGCATCAGGGCCAGGGCGACCATCAGCGCAGCTTACGCACGCGTTCGGCCGGGCTGATCACGTCGGTCAGGCGGATGCCGAACTTCTCGTTGATCACCACCACCTCGCCATGCGCCACGAGCGTGCCGTTGACGAAGACATCCAGCGGCTCGCCGGCGGCGCGATCCAGCTCCACCACCGAACCCTGGTTCAGCTGCAGCAGGTTGCGGATGCTGATGCGCGTGCGCCCAACCTCCATCGCCAGCGTCACCGGCACATCGAGGATCATGTCGAGGTTGACGTCGCCGCCGTCTGCGGCGGCACCATGCAGCGGATCGAATTGAACGCGCTCGCCGGCGTCGGCGAAGGCACCATCGGTGGACTGGATCATGCGGGATTCTTCTCTGTGGAATGGTCGCCGGCCGTGCGCCTTTCGCGCCGGCCGGCCTGGACATGGAAACGTACGGCGTTGCGGCCGTTGGACTGGCCGTAGCGGCCGCGGAATACCGGCACATCCTCGGCGTAGACGGTGGCCAGCTCGGGCAGCTGAACCGGAATCACATCGCCCGGACGCAGGTGCAGGAACTCGCCCAGACTCAGCTGCTTCTCCAGCAGCAGCGAGCTCAGGCCCACCTCTGCATCGAGCACTTCTTCATGCAGCATCTCGGCCCAGCGGTCGTCGCGGTCGACGCGGTCACTCTGCACGCCGGCGTCGAGCAGGTTGCGGATCGGCTCGACCATCGCGTACGGCAAGGTCAGGTTGATGTCGCCGCCGCCGCCGTCGAGCTCGACGTGGAAGCGCGACACCACCACCGTTTCGGTCGGGCTGACGATGTTGGCGAACTGCGGGTTGATTTCCGAACTCAGGTATTCGAACTGCAGATCCAGCACCGGTGCCCACGCCTCGGACATCGCGCCGAACAGGGCGTCCAGCATGATCTGGATCACCCGGCTCTCGGTCGCAGTGAAATCGCGGCCCTCGATACGCGCGTGGAAGCGGCCGTCGCCGCCGAAGAAGTTGTCGATCACGGTAAACACCAGGCGCGGCTCGAACAGCACCAGCGCGGTACCGCGCAGCGGCTTGATGCGTACCAGGTTGAGGTTGCTGGGCACCGCCAGGCCGTGCACGTACTCGGCAAACTTCACCATCTTGACGCCCAGCACGGAGACCTCGCAGGTCTTGCGCAGCACGCTGAAGATGGCCGTGCGGAAGAATCGTGCGAAGCGGTCGTTGACCATTTCCAGCGTGGGCAGCCGGCCGCGCACGATGCGGTCCTGCTGGGTGAAGTCGTAGGAGATCACTGCATCGGCGGGCAACGGCTCGTCGTTGCCGGTGCTCACCGAGCCGCCGGCGACGCCATCGAGCAGCGCGTCGATCTCGTCCTGGGAAAGCAGGTCGCTCATGGGCGCGGCATCCTCAGAGCCTGTTTATGCTCTCCGAGCACCCCGTGCCGGGAGCTGTTTGCGTGCAGGCCAGGGAAGAACGAAGGAGTGGACGTCCGTCCACGACTGAGTGATGACGCCGGCATGCGGGCAAACAGACCCGGTCCCCGATTTGATAGGTGCTGGGATTGCCATCGAGTGGCCGCCACGCGGCAGCGCGCGGCTTGACCTGACGGCCGGTCAAGCGCTGCGCCACGCACTACCACCTGAGGGCCACTCGATGACAACGCGGGGTGCTTGGGGACCATAAGCAGGCTCTCACTGCATCACGAAACTGGTGAAATACAGCGCATCGATGCCGGGGCGGCCGAGCCGCGCCTGGACGATCTTGCGCACCACGGCAAGCGCCTGTTCCTGCAGCTTCTGGCGGCCGGCAGCATCGCTGATGATCGAGAACTTCTGATTGCTGAACAGCGCCACCAGGCCGTCGCGCAACACCGGATCGGCGGCCTTCGCCACGTTGATCGCATCGGGATCGTGCGACATCAAGGTGACCCCCACCTGCAGATAGCGCAGCGATTCGTCGTCGCGAAAATTCACCACGAACGCGGGCTCCAGCGGCAGATAGAGTTCGGCCTTGCTGAGGTCCACCGCGGCCGCCTTGGTCGTGGCATGCCCGGCCCGGTGCGATTGCCACAGATAGCCGCCGCCACCCAGCGCCAGCAGCAGCACTGCGCCGATCACCAGCGGCATGCGGCTGCGGCGTTCCGCCGGCGTGTCCGCCACCGCTTCGGGCTGTTCTTCGTCGACCATGAAAACTTCGTCCTTCATTGATGGGCAAGCGCATCGGCTGGGATGTGCCCGGTTGTGGGGCGGTGGGTCTGACGCCGTGCCATGAAGCAAATGCAATCCGCGTGCCATCGTTGAAATACGTTGCTGCTGCTGGATTTGCCGTCTTCGCGAGCACGTCGGGCGGAGACTCGCGGCGCTTTCTTGACGCCCGCCGTGATCGCGTCACGACGCGATCACGGCGGGCGCGGCGACGGCTGCGAACGCACGGTGGCGGGCAAGCGGTGCCGGGGGTTTCCTGCGGAGCGGAACGGCGCGCGATGGCGCCGGAAAGGGTCAGGCGAACGCGTCGAGCAGACCGATCTGACCCAGCGTGATGCTGCCGACGGCGTCGATCTCTCCCGGCTCGTCCAGGGTCGCGCCGCCTGCGTCGGCGGCCCGACCCTGGCGATCGCCGCGATCGTGCTGGCCGACCTCGGCGTGGCCCAGCGAAAGACCGTTTTGCGCCAGCATGTGATCGAGTTGCGGCAGGCTCTGCTGCACCGCCGCCACCGCGCCAGGGTGTTGCGCGCTGAACACCACATCGACACGGCCATGGCTCAGGCTGACCTGCACGTCGAGCGATCCCAGCTCCGCGGGATGCAAACGGATCCGCGCCTGCTTGATGTCCTGGCCGCCCAGCCAGGCGACCTGCTGGCCGAGCTCCTGGGCAAAGCCCTGGCTTCCCACCGGCGACTGCAGGTGCAGCACCGGCAACGCCGGCGCGGTGACCGGCGTCGGCAAGGCGGACATCGCCATCGACGGCGCGGCATCGGCTGTGGAGGAATCCTTTGCGGTCGTGGAAACCGGCAGCAGGTCCTTCGCCGCGGTCAACATGCCGGGCCAAGGACTGGTGGTTGCGGCTGCCGCACCCGCGGCATCGGCGAGCGACAGCATCGCCGCCTGTGCATCCGTCGCCACGATCTTGCCGGTCTGCCCGAGCGCGTCGGCGGCTCCGGCAGCGGCGGCGGGCCGCAACGCGCCGGCCACCGCCGGCCCGATCAGGGCCAGCATGGCGCCGGCCAGTGCGGAAGCGGCGTGGTCGTCCACCTTGGTGGCATCGGTCGACGTCTTCGCGTCCGCCGCCCCGGCTTCGGCAGCCGCCACCACCGGCATCCCGAGCGCCGCCGATGTCGGCACGTCCGCCGGCGTGGTCGCCGGCGGTTTTGCCAAGGCTGTCTTCGACGGGTCCCGCGGATCGGTCGTCCGCGCCGCGTCTGTCCGATGGTTGTTCGGCGTGCTCGGCTTCGAAGCCGAGTCACGGGCATTCGGCTCCGTCGGCCTGGGCTCGCGATCGCGCGGTGCGGCGCGCTGCCTGGCGGCATCCAGCTGGTTTTCGAAATGACCTGGCGCGGCCCCATCCTGCGCGCCGGCAGCCGGCGTGCTGCTCGGAGCCGGCACGGCGGCGGGCGTGGAACCAACAGCGTAGGCGGTCATGGTGTGATCGCTCCTTCAATGCATGGATTGGCGGCGGACAACCGTCGGTGCGGGTAAAAGCCGTTCATCGCGGCCGCCGGTGCTGCTGGCGCTCGTCGACTTCGGCTTGCTCATGCCGGTCCTCGGCACGGCGCTCGTGTTCCAGGTGCTGCGCGACGACGCTGTCCAGCGCGCTTTCGCGCGCATGGGATCGCTTCCAGTGATCGCGCACCTGTTCCAGCTGGCGGACCTGGCGGGCTATCTCGGCGGTCTGCTGCACGATGGCCTGATCGATCCGTTCGATGAAAGTCTGCCGGTTGAGCAGCGCCGCCACGCTCAGGGCGCCCGCGCCGCTCTCCGCGTATTCCTGCCGATAGCGGCGCAGCTCGCCCAGCTGGTGCTCGGCCCTGGCCAGCAGTTGTTGCTGCGCGGCCAGCTTCAACAAGGCATCCTCGCTGCGCTGGCGAGCCTGCTCCACCGCCGGCTGCAATTGCCTGGCGCGCGAATTCATCCGGCCACCTGCCTGGCCAGTTCGCCCAGATTGGCGATCGCCACTTCAAGTGTCATCGGTTCGTCGACCTCCTGCAGAAGGAACGCGCGCAGCTGCGGCCACATCTCGATCGCCTGGTCCACCTGTGGATCGGAGCCCCTCTGGTAAGCGCCCACCGCGATCAGGTCGCGCTGCTGGCGATAGGCCGAATAGACCTGGCGAAAGCGCTGCGCGGAGCGCAGATGCTCGCGTGTCACCACCGCGGGCATCACGCGGCTGATCGATGCCTCGATGTCGATGGCCGGGTAATGGCCGGCCTCGGCCAGATCGCGCGACAGCACGATATGGCCGTCCAGAATCGCCCGTGCGGCATCGGCGATCGGATCGTGGCGGTAGTCGTCGCCCTCGGTCAGCACGGTGTAGAACGCGGTGATCGAACCGCGCCCCTCCGCATCGTTGCCGGCGCGCTCGACCAGCGCCGGCATCATCGCGAATACCGACGGCGGATATCCCTTCGTGGCAGGCGGCTCGCCGATCGCCAGCGCGATCTCGCGCTGCGCCTGGGCGTAGCGGGTCAGCGAATCCATCAGCAGCAACACGCGCTGGCCCCGATCGCGAAACCACTCGGCGATGGCGGTGGCGTACTGCGCGCCGCGCAGCCGCTTCAGCGGCGGCGCATCGGCCGGTGCGGCGACGATCACCGCGCGCCGACGACCTTCCTGACCCAGCGTGTGTTCGACGAATTCCTTCACCTCGCGGCCGCGCTCGCCGATCAGTCCGACCACCACCACGTCGGCGTTGGTGTAGCGGGTCATCATGCCCAGCAAAGTCGACTTGCCGACGCCGGAGCCGGCGAACAGGCCTAGCCGCTGGCCGCGTCCGACGGTGAGCAGCGCGTTGATCGCGCGCACGCCGACATCCAGTGGCGCGTCGATCGGCTTGCGTGCCATCGGGTTGATCGGCTCGCGCTTGAGCGCGGCATGCTCGTCCGAGTCCAGCGGACCCAGCCCGTCCAGCGGCACGCCATCGGCGCCTATCACCCGGCCCAGCAAGCCCAAGCCCACCGGCAGGCCGCCGCTGTGTACGCACGGGCGAACCCGCGCATTGGGCAGCACGCCATGCATGTCGCCTACCGGCATCAGCAGCAGGCGTTCGTCGGCAAAGCCGACCACCTCGGTTTCGAGTTTCGCGCCATCGGCCGTATCGACCAGGCAACGCGCACCGAGCGCGGCCTCGCAGCCTTCCGCTTCCAGGGTCAGGCCAACCACGCGGCGCAGGCTACCCTCCACGGTCAACGTGCGCGCCACCTCGGCCCGCGCACTGCGCCGCGCCAGCTGCTGCTGCCAGCGCGCCTGACGCGCGGCGAGGATTGCCCCTGTGGTCACGCGCCACACTCCCGCGACACCACCATCGGCCGCCTTTGTTTTGAATTCCCCCCACCCACCCCCAAACCCGTAGGAGCCCGCTCGCGGGGGATGCCTCTGTTTTGAATTCCCCCACCCAACCCCAAACCCGTAGGAGCCCGCTCGCGGGCGATGCCTCTGTTTTGATTTTCCCTACCGGACATCAGAGCAAGAGCATCGCCCGCTAGCGGGCTCCTACGTGATATCGACAACAGAGCAAGAGCATCGCCCGCTAGCGGGCTCCTACGTGATATCGGCATCAGAGCAAGAGCATCGCCCGCTAGCGGGCTCCTACGTGATATCGGCATCAGAGCAAGAGCATCGCCCGCTAGCGGGCTCCTACGGGGATTGTGGGGAGGGTTGTTCATTCGTCGGGGCCGTTGGCGTCGTCGCCCAGCACCGCATCGACGATCGCGGCCAGGCGGGTTTCCACCCGTCCGTCGAGCCGCGAACGCGCGCTTTCCAGCTGGCAATCGCCGCGCGCCAGCGCGGGATCGGCCAGCAGCTGCCAATGGCTTTCCGCCGCGCCGAGTTCCTGCAGCAAGGCCAGGTCGTCCGGGTGCACATGCACGCGCAGCTCGCGGGTGGCCGCAGGCAGCGCGCTGGCCGCCTGGCGTACGGCGTTGGCGATCAGTCCCGGCGCCAGCTTCAGCTCGCGCACGATCACCCGGCTGGCCACTATGGTCGCCAGCCGGGCCAGTTCCTGTCCGGTCTGTTCGTCGAGAGTCTGCAACGGCCGCGCGGCCGCCTCGTACAACGCATCGAGCTGCGCCATGCGCTGGCGCAACTGCACCTGCGCTGCGGCCCTGCCCTCGGCCTGGCCGGCGGCGTAGCCCTCGTCGCGCGCCTGCTGTTCCAGCGCAGCCAGTTCGTGCACGGTGGGCTGGGGCGATGCATTGGCCGCCTTCGATGCCGTCGGCTGGGTACCCACGTTGGGCAGTTCCCAGCGCTGGAAATCCTGTGCCAGGGTGTGGATCGCGACGGCCATCAGACGAACTCATCCCCGCCGCTGGCGAGGCTGAGCTGGCCGGCGTCGGAAAGTTTGCGGGCGATCGCCAGCACTTCTTTCTGGGCGGCGTCGACCTCGCTCAGACGCACCGGCCCCTTCACTTCGAGATCGTCGCGCATCATGTCGGCGGCACGCTTGGACATGTTGGCGAAAATCTTTTCGCGAATCTCCGGCTCGGCGCCCTTCAGCGCCGTGATCAAGGTGCCCGACGGCACTTCGCGCAGCAGCGTCTGCATGCCGCGGTCGTCCAGTTCGGCCAGGTCCTCGAATACGAACATCAAGTCCTCGATGCGCCCGCCCAAGGCATCGTCATGGCTGCGGATGGCGGTCATCAGCTCGGCCTCGCGGCTGCCTTCCATCGCGTTGAGAATGTCCGCGGCGGCCTTCAGGCCACCAACGTTGGCGGATTTGAGCTTCTTGTTGTTGCCCGAGAACTGGCGCTCCATGATCTCGTCCAGCTCGTTCAGCGCATGCGGCTGCACGCCGTCCAGCGTGGCGATGCGCATCACCGCATCGGAGCGCACGCGCGGCGGCAGGTAACCGATCACCTCGGCCGCCTGGTCGGGCTCGAGGTGCGCCAGCACCAGCGCGATGATCTGCGGGTGCTCCTGGTTGATCATCTCGGCGATGGCGCGGCTCTCCATCCACTTCAGCGATTCCAGCCCCTTGCTGCTGCGCCCCAGCAGGATGCGGTCGATCAGGCCGCCGGCCTTGTTCTCGCCCAGCGCGTTGACCAGAATCTTGCGGATGTATTCCTCGGTGCCCACGCCCAGCGAGGTCTGCCGGCCCATGTCTTCGTTGAGTTTCTCCAGCGCGTGTTCGACGTGTTCGCGCGACACGCTGGAGAGCGCGGCCATCGCGGTGCCGACGGCCTGCACGTCGCGTGCGCTGAGATGCTTGAGCACCTCGGCGGCATCCTGCTCACCCAGCGTGAGCAGCAGGATCGCCGCGCGTTGTGCGCCGTTGATGGGCGCGTCGGACCGGTTAGTTGCCATCTTCGCTCACCCAGTTCTTCACGACCTGCGCCACCTGTTTGGAGTTTTCGCCCACCATCCGCCGGGCCTGGCCGATGCGCTGCTCGTACGCAAGCGTCGGCACGGCGCCGGCGAGCCGCACCGGTTCGTTGGCGGCGGGTTCGTCATCGACTCTTACCGAAATCTTGGGCATCGGCGCGGCCAATGCGCGCGATGCGGTCTCGCCCCGCGCCAGCCCCTTCAGCAGCGGACGCAGCAGGCCGAACGCCACCAGCAGCGCCATCAGCACGCCGAGGCCTTGCTTGATCAGGTCCATCGCGCCGGGGCGCTCCCACAGCGGCGTCTCCGGCAATGCATCGGGCACGGCACCGTGATGGAAGGCCTGGTTCACCACGCTGACGCTGTCGCCGCGGGCAGCGTCGAAACCCACCGCGTTCTTGGTCAGCTCGGTCAGGCGCTGCAGCTCCTGCGCGGTGAACGGCACCGTCTTGTTCTCGGTCGCGCTCGACGAGCTGCTGGCCGGCGCGGCGGGATTGACCAGCTTGTCGTCCAGCACCACCGCCACGGTGAGGCGGGCAAGCCGGCCGGCCGGATCGCTGACATGGCTGATCGTGCGGTCGAGCTCGTAATTGCGGGTGGCGCTGCTGGAGCTGTCGCCCGAACTGGTCGTGCTGGTGGCCGCGCCGGTGGCCGCCGCTGCCTTGCCCGCATTGGGTTTGGCCGCCGTCGGCTGAGCCGTCGGTATCGGCGGCTGGTTGCTCAGTGCACCGGGGACGCCGCCGGCGGCCGCCGCGTCGCCTCCGTGCTGCTCGCTACTGGTCTGCTCGCTGCGCAGCGCAGGATGATCGTGACCGAAGGTTTCGGTGGCTTTCTCGCTCTGGCTGAAATCCAGATCCGCATATACCTGCGCGCGCACCCGGCCGGGGCCGACCAGCGGCGTCAGCAGATCCTCGATGCGCTGGGCATAGGTGTTCTCGATCCGCGTTGCCATGCGCAGACGGTTGTCGTCCACCGCGCCGGGGCTGTCCGGATCGCTGGTGAGCAACTGGCCTTGCTGGTCGATCACCGAAACCTGGCGCGCATCGAGGTCCGGCACGCTGGCCGACACCAGATGCACGATCGCCGCCACCTGGCCGGCGTCGAGCTGGCGGCCCGGATACAGCGTGACCAGTACCGATGCGCTGGCCGCGCGATTGTCGCGGATGAAGGCCGACGGCTTGGGCAGGGCCAGGTGCACGCGCGCGGCACGCACCGATTGCAGCCCGCCGATGGTGGTGCCCAGATCGGTTTCCAGCAGTTGCTGATAGCGCGTGCGTTCGGCCAGGTCGCTCATGCCGAACGGCGAATCGGCGGCCGGCAGCATGCTGGCGGCGCTGCCCTGCGGCAATCCTTTCGCCGCCAGCTTCAGCCGCAGCGCCGCCAGGTCGGCGGCCGGCGCCATGATCGACGAGCCATCGGCGCTCAATTGGTAAGGGGTGTTGCTGGACTGCAGCTCCTGCGTGATCGCCGAGGCGTCCTTCTGTTCCAGGCCGGCATACAGCAGACCGAAGTTCGGCCCGCGCGACCACAGCACCACGGCTACGCCGAGCGCCACCGCGGCGGCTATCGCCACCAGCAGCACCAGCTGGCGCATTGCCGGATTGCGGGCGATCTGTTTGAAGGGATCCAGGCGCGAACCGTTGTTCCCGGTATTCGCGATGGCGTTGTCGGCCATGATGCTGCTCGTTGTCTAGAATAAGGTGAAGATCGACGCGAGACGCGTCAGACCGGCATGTTCATGATGTCCTTGTAGGCATCCACCAGCTTGCTCTGCACCGCAACCATCGCGCGCAAGGACAGGTCGGCCTTCTGCACCGCGACCATCGTGCGGCCGAGATCCGCGCCGGGATCGCCGCGCTCGAAACTCGCGGCCATATTGCCCGCCTCCATCTGGCTGCGGCCCACGGCGGAAATCGACTGCTTGAGCAGGGAAGAGAAATCCGGCTGCGCGCCGATCGGCGCCGCTTTGAACGCGGTTTCCGGCGCACGCACCTGCGCCGACATCTGGCGCATCTGGGCAAGCAGGTTGTTGACGTCGATCGTGCTCATGTCGCTTGCCTCATGACGGAATCCCGGCGCGTGACGGGTTTACAGGGGTAAAAGCACGAGCCGTGCCATCGGAATGCAGAGGGAAAACAGCGCCGCGGGACCGTGCATGACCGGCGCGAACCGGCCGCGCGTGTCGCGCCGCTGCGGTTTGCCGTTCCCCTGAAACCCGCATGCGGATCAGGCCGCGAGGCCGTTCTGCAGGCCGTACTTGCGCAGCTTTTCCACCAGGGTGGTGCGCTGCATGTGCAGCAGCCGCGCCGCATGCGCCACCACGCCGCCGGTGGCGTCCAGCGCCTGGCGGATCAGGCCCACCTCGATGTCGGCCAGGTGATCCTTAAGGTCGAGTCCGTTCTCAGGCAACATGCGCTGCGATTCGGATACCGGATGCAATGCGCACTCGCCCAGTGGCATCTCGTCTTCCATCAGCGCCAGCAATGCCGCGCCGTGCACTTCGTCGCCGGCGTGCTCGCCGCGATATTTTTCCGGCAGGTCGCTGCTGCGCACCTCGCCGTGCGGAAACAGGATCGCCATGCGCTCGACCAGATTGGAAAGCTCGCGCACGTTGCCCGGCCATGCATGGGCGCGCAGCGACTGCATCGCGCCGGCGCTGAAGCGCACCACGCCCAGCCCCCGGCGGGCCAGCCGCTGGTTGAATTCGGTGATCAGCAGCGGCATATCTTCCAGCCGCTCGCGCAGCGACGGCAGTTCCAGCGGAAACACGCTGAGGCGATAGAACAGGTCCTCGCGGAAGCGATCGTTGGCGATCGACTGCTCCAGGTTGCGATGGGTCGCCGCGATGATGCGAACGTCGCAGCGCTGGGTCTTGTTGCCGCCGACCCGTTCATAGGCGCGCTCCTGCAGCACGCGCAGCAGCTTCACCTGCATCGGCAGGCTCATGTCGCCGATCTCGTCCAGGAACAAGGTGCCGCCTTCTGCCATTTCGAAGCGGCCCTTGCGCGCGGTGATCGCACCGGTGAAGGCGCCCTTTTCGTGGCCGAACAACTCGCTCTCCAGCAGCTCGGCCGGAATCGCGCCGCAGTTGATCGCCACGAACGGCTTGTCGCGGCGCGGCGAACCTTCATGGATGGCGCGCGCCACCATCTCTTTGCCGGTGCCCGACTCGCCCAGCACCAGCACGCTGGAATCGAACGGCGCCACCTGGCGGATAAGCGCGTTGACGCGAACCATCGGCGCCGAGTTGCCGACGAAGCGCAGGCCGCTGGCCTGGCTGCCGAGCAGTCGCGCATAGATGCTGCGCATGGCCTCGACCATCTTGCCGTAGCTCAACGGAAACGCCAGCGTGGCCAGCCGCGTCGCAAACGGCGAGGCCGCTGCGCTGAAGCGTTCGGTCCACGGCGAATCCTCAGCCAGCAGTACCGGTATGTGAGCGGCGGCGGCGCCGAGCATCGAGAACTGGCGCTCTGCCTCGGCCGCGTCGTCGATGCCGCCTATATAGACCGCGCGCCACGCATGAGTGGATTCGTCGATCCCGCTGCAGGTCGCTCCGTGTTGCGGCCGGTAGCCCAGGAAATGGAGTGCCGAGAGCATGGAATTCGCGCGCGTCTCGTTGGACTCGATTACCAGGAAGTCGAATTTCTGCATCACTCTCTCCGTATTGCACATTTGGCAAACCCCATGCTTCCAGCGGGACTGCCTTTTTCATCGTCGCCGACTTTCCGTCGCCGGCCTGATGAACCATGAGCAATAAGAGGGCCAGCTTTTCGGGCGATCGTGCCGGCAAAACGTCACGTGTCGGAAAAACTGGAGGCCGCGACCACCTGGGCCATGTGCAGAAATACGACGTAACTGCATGAAACAGAGAATGTTTTTTGCAATCCGCAATGTGACGTGCCGCTGGTGGCATGTGCGACGGGAGTCAAAAGATTCGCGGGTCGACGCTCGAATATGCGAATTGCATCACACGAAAAATGTCGACTGGATTCGCAAGTCAGACCAAGTCAGATGGATACCTGGCGCGCCTCTGCCACTTTGCGTCGGTGATGGCGAAAAACCAGACGCTCAATTGCGTCACTCACCGCGTCACTCTGCGGCGCAAACACCACAAAGATCCGTCCGTCGTCCAACGCGCGCTCTACGCGCGCGGCCAGCTCAAGCGGCAGGCTGCGACAGACATCGAAACGCAGGCGCAGCAGCAACGATGTCCGACCTGCCGGCACAGCCGCCGCAGGCAACACCGCACCAATCGCATTGAAACGCAGCGATTGCCGCGGCGACAGGTCCCCTCCGCGCACCAGCAGATGATTGACGATCTCGATCAGTGCGTTGAGCTTCGCGTCCATCCGCAGCATTTCCTGCATCAGCGGACTGTCGTCCTCGCCGGCATCCGCGTGGTGCTCCTCGAGCGCGCCGATGGTGGCCAGCACATGGGCGTTTCGTTCGCTCTGGCGCAGGGCCTGCGCCGGCGAAAGGGGGTTCTCCAGCGGTTCGCAGTCGAAATGACAGTCGTCCTCGCAGCTCACGCGCTCTGAAAATGTCAGCCACGCATCGTCTTGCATGAGGCAATCATCCTGTATTGGATCCACCCGGCCGCCGGCAGACGGATTTGCCCTGCGGCGAAGGCGGGCAATCAAACCGTGCGGTGGCCACCATAACCGATAAGGCGCACTGGACCTACCCGCGTCTGCTGCGATCCGATCAATCTTCGTCGCACGGCATCAGATAGGCGTTCAGCGCCCGGTGATTGCGCTGCTGCTGCTCCAGCTCCGTGCGTACCCGGTCGCGGGCCCGGTCGACGAGCTCCACCAGCTGCCGATGCTGGCACTGGAGTTCCAGCAGTATCCCGCGGTTTGCCTCCGTCGCCGGGGTTCCCCGCTGGAGTACGGCATCGTATCCGGGACGCAGGTCGACAATGACACCCCACTCCTGTGCCCGTGCCGCGCCAAGCATCTGCGCGCTCAACTGCAGCGCCTGCTGCAATGCGGCCTGCTGCGATGCGGCTTGCCCCAGGCCGCTCATCGCATCGCACCTGCCGCTTGCCGGCCGCCCGCCAGATAGCTGCCGCGGATTCCCTGCCAGCCATCACGGATGGGGGTGAGCAGTTGCACCACTTCGTCCAGTGCAGCGGGATCGTCATTGAGCTGGGCAAACAGGAGCCGGCGGGAAACATATTCATACAGCGCATCGAGCCGTTCGCTGAT
Source organism: Rhodanobacter terrae (assembly GCF_042657005.1). NCBI lineage: Bacteria > Pseudomonadati > Pseudomonadota > Gammaproteobacteria > Lysobacterales > Rhodanobacteraceae > Rhodanobacter > Rhodanobacter terrae. The sequence continues at coordinate 72,465 of NZ_JBHSNG010000003.1, read as the reverse complement.
GGCGCTGCCCGCCTTGTGATCGAGGCTATTGCGCAGCTCGCCCACGATGGCCACCGCCCGCGTGATGTTGCCGCCCTTCTCGGCCGTGTTGCCGTGGATCATGTGGCCGCGCGCCTGGATGACCCGATCGATGGTGCCCTCCAGCAGCATGCCGATCAACTGGTGGGAATCGGCGTCCTCGACGCTGCCGCGCGCGCTGTTCTGCTGATAGATCGCGCTGGCTTTGCGCATGTACCCGTTGGTCATTTCGGTCTCCTGCCAGATCAGTTCTTCGACGTGTTGTTCAACTGGGCCAGCGTGGTCGTCAGGAAGCTGCTGGTGTTGTTCAGGCTTGACATCAACGTGTCGAGGTTGGTGTATTGGGCCTGCAATTGCTGCTGATAGACCGCCATTCGGGCGTTCAAGGCCGTCTGCTGGGTCGAGAGCGTGCTCAGGCTGCTGGTGATGCTCTGCTGCCGCGTCGGGATGATCCCGGTACTCGACGTGAACGTGCCGATGACCGTGTCGAGATGGGTCGCATAGCCGTTCGTTCCGGAAAAGAGATCCTTCACCGCGGCCGGGTTCGCACTGAGAGCGGCGTTCAGCGTGGTCGAGTTCACCGACAGCGTGCCGTCGGCCTGACGGGTGATCCCCAGACTGGCCAGCGAACCGATGCTGTTGCCGGGCACACTCTTGCTGAGGGCGCCGGAGATCTGGCTCTGTACCGAGTTCAGGGTGGAATCACCCAGCAACGGGCCGGACGCATGAGTGGTGGCGTTGTAGCTGGAAAGCGTGCCGATGGAGCTCGCATAACTGTTGTAGGCGGTCACGAAGGCCTGGATGGCGGTCACCGTGCTGCTGGTGTCCTGCGTCACGCTCAAGGTGGTGCTGCCCGTGGCGGCCAGGTTTAGAGTCACGCCATCGATGGCGCCGCTGACCGCATTGCTGGCACTGCTGACGCCGATGCCGTTGAGCGTCAGCTGCGCATCCTTGGCTTCGCTGCTGCCCGCCGTATTCAGGCCGGTCGCCAGGCTGGCCAGTCCGGAGCTGCTGCCGCCGGCCGCGCTGATCGTGAAGCCGTTGACCACGCCGGTCTTGCCGGAGCTCAGCAACAGCTGCGAACCACCGGTGCCGTTGATCACCGTGGCGATCACGCCGGGATTGCCCGATGCGCCATTGATCGCGGTGGCGATGTCCGACAAGGTGGCGGTGGACGAGACGGCAATGCTGACGTTGCTGCTGCCGACGGCGATATTCAGCGTGCCGCTGCCAATGGCGGCGGTGCCGGCATAGGCCGAACTGGTGCGTTGCTGCGCCGTGGCCAGCTGCGTCACATTCAGGGCATAGCTTCCCGGCGACGCATTGCTCAGCGTACTGACGGTGCCGATCGTGGTGGCGGCCAACGAGGCCGTGTAGCTGTCATACGTGCTGGCATTGGTCAGCGCAGTCACCGCCGACTGCAGCGAATTCAGCGTGCTGCTCAGCGTGCCGAGGCCGGTCAACGTGCTGTTGGCCGCATTGACGGCATTGGTGATCTGGGCCTGCGGCGCCGCCTGCTTGGCGTTGACCAGGGCGGTCACGATCGAGGTCACGTCCAGGCCCGAACCGATGCCGGCGGAGCTGAGAATCGCCTGGCCGGTCCCGGTGGAAGAACTCGGGGTACCACTGGAGCTGGATGAGCCGGTCAAAGCATTGAGCAGTGAGCTCAGGCTGCCTCCGGATGTGACACTGGTCATGGCGAGTCTCGTTGGGTTGAATCCTGCCCCGCCCATCGGGGGCGAGAGCCGCGAGTCTCCGGCAAAGACCTCGCAATCGCGAGCAAGGGCTTTGCCGGCGGCTCCTGTCGGCCGGGCGACGATGCTTTCGCATGCGCCGCCCGATCGCTTCAAAGCCTGCCCGGGCCTGTCGCGCGATTCCCGCGGCAGGCCCGGTTACTACTGTTACTGCAGCAGCTTCAGTACCTGCTGCGGCGCCGAGTTGGCCTGTGCGAGCACCGAGATACCCGCCTGCTGCAAGATGTTGGCCTTGCTCAGGTTGGCCGTCTCCGCCGCGAAATCGGCGTCCCGAATGGTGCTCTGCGAGGAGGCCAGGTTGTTCTGCTGCGAACCAAGCGTCGAGATGGTCGACTGGAAACGGTTCTGTACCGCACCCAGGGTGCTGTTCAGATTGCTCACCGTGTTCAGCGCCACATCGATGCGCGAGATCAGGTCATTGGCCCCGTCCACCGTACCCACCGTGCCGGTGGCGAGGCTGCCGCCGACCGCTGCTTTGGTGCCGACGGTATAGGCGCCGCCGTTGCCATTCGTCGCCGCGGCAGTGACCACCTGAGCGCCGGTATCGGTAATGGTCAGGCCCTTGGTGGCATCGCTGGAGTAGAAGTTGATGCCGGTGCCCGCCGCATTCACCGCGGCCGTGACGCCCGAGATATTCGCTGCATTGACGGCGTCGGACAGCCCCTGCACATTGGTTACGCCGCTCAGGTTGATCGCCGTTCCATTGACCGAAAGGCCTTCGCTGCCCAGGCTGTTGGCGGCACCTGCCACCGAAACCGGCGCAGCGCCGACGAAGTTGGTGGTGCCCGTGCCGCTGATCACCGGTGCCGTCGACGCGGTGCCGGTGGCGTTGTTCGTGATGGTGAACTTGCCGGCCGTGTTGCTGACCGTGTAAGCGCCGGGTGCCGAGGCGTTCAGCTGGTTCTGGACGTCGGTCTGCAGCAGGGCAGCGGAGGTATCGGCCGCCGCCGTGGTGACGGAATGGCCGTCGACGCTGAAGGTATACGGCGTACCGGTAACATCCGCTGCCGCCGAACCGGTGACCGAGCCGGAGCTGGCCGTAAACGCGGCTGCCGGAATCGCGCCACTGGAAACTTCGGCGATCGCGCCGATCTGACTGGTCTTGACGCCCTGGCTCACGTTGACACTGATGGTCTGGCCGACGTTGGCGCCGACCTGGAAGCTCAGGTTGCCGAGCGAACCGTCCAGCACCTTCTGACCATTGAAATCGGTCTGGTTGGCGATGCGGGTGATCTCCGACAGACGCTGCTGCACTTCGGTGTCGATGGATGTGCGGTCGGCGTTGGTGTAGCTGCCGTTGGCCGACTGCACGGCCAGATCGCGGATGGCTTGCAGGTTGGCGGTGACCTGGCTCAGCGCGGACTGCGTGGTCTGCGCCAGGTTGATCGCGTCGCTGGCGTTCGAGCTCGCCTGACCGAGACCGCCGATCTGGGTGGTGAAATTGGTCGAGATCGCATAACCCGCCGCGTTGTCGGTAGCGCTGTTGATCTTCAGGCCGGACGACAGGCGCTGAGTGGCCTCGGACAGGGCACTCTGCGACTTGGACAGGTTGTTCTGCGCGGTCAGCGAGTTGATGTTGGTGTAGATGCTAAGTGTCATGGGTATCTCCTGCGGGAACCAAAGGCCGGTTTATTTGGACGTTCTGCGTCCCAGCGGCAAGATTCCAACGTTGGAATGCCATCCGCCTCAGAGAGTTTTTCGGCACCCGAAAAAAATACTTGAGCGTCTGGCCGTGGCTATTTTCGACATGGAGTCATCGGGAAGCCTTAGCTGATGCGGGAAACCCGAAAACTTGCGCCGTACCGACCGTTGCGTACCCTGGATCGTGGATCGCCCTCCGTTCCAGCGAGTTTGCTGCCTGCTTCACTGCACATCGGGAGCGCTACTTGATGTAGTTGAACAGGCTGAGCGACTTGACCTGCGCGAATACCTGCTGCGAGGCCTGCAACGAAGCCGTCTGCATGGAAAGATTGCTTATGGCCGTATAGACGTCCACATCCTGCGTATCGGACAGCGCACTCTTGTACGTCACGCTCAGGTCGGCATACGCGCTTTTCTGCTGATCCAGCGTATTCATGCGACCGCCGACCGCCACCATGGCATTGCTCGCACTGCCCAGCGCCTGGTCGATCGACTCGATCTGCCGGTTGAGGCCGTTGGCCACATCGGCATCGCTGCCATTGCCCTGCAGTACGGCGACCATGTTGCCTAGCGCACTGAAGATGTCTTGGCTGCCGCCGGATTTCACCGCGACGGTATCGCCTGCGGCGGGCGTGCCGCTGAGCGTGATGGACATCCCGTTGAAGCTGATGCTGCCGCCATCCTGATAGGCGCCGCCTACAGGGTTGCCGCTGCTGTCGAGAACCGGGTTGCCGTGAGCATCGTTCGCCGTCCAGTTGCCGCCGGCGGCGAAACTGACGGTATATCCGCCACCGCTTGCCGCACTGGCACTGTTCCACGCGACCGGATCGCTCACGCTGTTCGCGCCCACCACCAGCGTGCCGCTGTTGGTGCCGCCGGCACTGGCGGTGAAACTGCCGTTGCCGGCAGGAATGTTCATGAACAGCCCGCTGCCGGCGTCGCCGGTATAGATCTGCAGGCCGGAACCGACCGATGCCATCAGCTGGGCATCGTTGCCGGTGTAGCTCACCGCACCGTTCGGGCCCTTCACGAAAGGTGTCGCGGTGGTGCTGGTGCCGGCGAACAAGGCGTTGCCGTTGCTGTCGCTCGTGTTGGCGAGCTGGACCAGCTGGTCGCGGAGCTGCGAGAGCTGCGTCGCCATGTCCTTGCGATCGCTGCTGGACAGTGAGCCATTGATGCCCTGCACGGCCATCGAACGCGCGCTGTCCAGCAGGTTGGTCACTGCGGTGAGCGCCGTCTGCTCGGTGGAAAGCCGGGTGTTGGCGCTGTCGATGTTGCTGGTGTACTGCGTATTGGCCGCCAGAATGTGGCCGAGGCTGATCACCTTGCCGGCGCCGACGGGATCGTCCGAGGCCACGTTGATGCGTTTGCCCGTACTCACCTGATTCTGGCTCGCCGCCAGCGCACTCTGCTGGTTGAGCATGGTGCTCAACGACTGCTGATACATCCAGCTGGTGGAAAGGCGCATGACGATTACCTCTGAATGGCCGTCAACAGGCTGGTGAAGATGGACTGGGAGGTGGAGATGATCTGGGCCGAAGCCTGGTAGGCCTGCTGGTACTTGACCAGGTTTGCGGCCTCTTCATCCAGGTTGACGCCCGACACGCTTTGCTGGGCCGACACGGCCTGACCGTAGAGACTGGTCTGCGTGGTCAGCGTGGTGGCCGCCTGGCTGCCCACGCTGCCGACCTGGGTGGTGACGCTAGCGTAGGCGCCGAGCACCGACGTGGCGCCCGCGCCAAGCACGCCGGTATCGGCCAACCCGGCCATCGTCAGCGCGTTGCTGTTGTCGTTGAGGCCGTTGGTGTTGGCCGCGACCTGGAAACTGTCGCCGGCCGCCGGCGCACCGGTAAGCGTCAGGCTCCAGCCGTTGGCGGTGATCGGCTGCCCCGAGGTGTAGCTGCCGCTGGCCAGCACGTTGCCGCTGGCATCGGTGACCTGATATGCATTGGGCGCGCTGAACTTCACGGTTGCGGTACTCAGCAAACCCGCATTCGATGCATCGGCCACGCCGACCGTGCCGACCGCGCCGGTCCCGGTGTTGGCGCCGGCTGCCGTGCCGGTGAGCGCCGCCGCCGCGGCGATGCCGCCGGGATCGGTCATGCTCACCGCCAGTCCGGTGGCTGCGTTGCGCGTTGGCTGGATCTGGTAACTGTCGCCGGCCTGTGCCGCGCCGGATACATTGAAGGTCAGGCCAGCCGCCGACAGGCTGCCATCCGCGTTCGTCGCCAGCGCGACGTTCTGCCCGGCGGTGGTCCGCAGGTTCCATTGGCTGCCGTCGTAGCTCAGCAGATAGTCGGACGCGGTGAGCTGGGAGATGTCGCTGACTTTCGCCGTCACGGCGGCACTGCCCTGGTTGGCGCTGGAACCGAGCACGGTCGGCGACGGCGTATTGAATATGGGACTGCCCTGCTTGCCGTGGAGATCGAGCCCCTTGGCCTGCTGCGCATTGACGCTAGAAGCCAGCGCCAGGGCCGCCTGACCCAGCTGGTTCTGCACCGGATCGAGCACATTCGTCCGATAGTCCAGCAACGCACCGAGCGAACCGCCGCTCAGGCGGGTCGTGATGTTGTTGCCCGAACTGTCGAAGATATCGCTGCGAGTGGCGTCGTAGGCATTGCCGCCGGTGGACAGCGGATACGCATTGCTGCCGCTGACCAGGCTCTGCCCGTTGGTCGTGTACACGCTCATCGTGCCGTCGTTCTCGGCGACAGTGGAGATGCCCACGTAACCGGAAAGCGTCTTGACCAGGGCGTCGCGCTGATCGAGCAACGCATTCGGCTGGCCGGTGGCGCCGACCTCGCGGATCTGCTTGTTGAGATCGGCGATATTGCCGATGACGCTGTCGATGCTGGTGACGGTGCTGCCGATCTGACTGTTGATCTGGCTTTGCTGCAAGCCCATCTGCTGGCCGAGCGTGTTGAACACCGCAACCATCGAACCGGCACTGCCCAGCAAGCCTTCGCGGGCGGACGTGCTGCTCGGCGCATTGGCCACCGTGCTGAAGGCGCCATAGAAAGCATCCAGCGATCCCTGCAGATTGCCGCTTGAGCTGAACGCGCTATTGAGCGTGCCGGTCAGGCCGTTGAAAGTGGTCGCGTGCTGCAGGCTGGCATTGCTGTTCCACACCGCGCTGGTGAGGTACTGGCTGTAGGCGCGTTGCACCGAAACAACGTCGACGCCGCTGCCGATCGTGTAGCGCCCATTGGACGGGGTCACCCGCTCGACCTGCTGGACTACCTGACGGCTGTAGCCGTCGGTATTGGTATTGCTGATGTTGTTGCCGACCGTATTGAGCGCCACCTGGGCGGCGGAAAGACCCGATATGCCGATATTGAGCAGATTCGTCATGAGCGATTCCCGGGCGCTTTATTCGGAGGTTGTCGGCGTTGCGCCGACATTCTTGAGTGCCGCCAGCGCCTGGCGCATGGCCGGACTGTTGGCGATGGCGGCGATCTTCGAGGCATACGCGGGGTCGGTGGCGTAACCGCCACTGACCAGTCCGCGCGCGAAACCGAGCACATCGTCGCCCTTGCCCAGCGCCTCGGCATATCGGGGATTGTCGCCAATCAGGTGCGCATAGTCGGCGAATGACTCGGCCGGCGAACCATAGGCGCGGAACTGGGCCTTGCGCCTTACCCCGACACCGTCCTCGAATTCCAGGGTCGGCACGCTGACGCGATCGCCGCCCCAGCTTCCACCGGCCTTCATGCCGAACAGATTGTTGCTGCTGCTGCCATCGCCGCGCACCGGCATGCGCTTTCCCCACTGCGTCTCGAGCGCGGCCTGGGACAGCACGGCGCGCAAGGAGACACCCAGCAGTTTGGCCGCCTGCAGTGCATGGGGGGCAAGCTCACGGACGAATTCCTGCGCGTCGTCCGGCACCCACTTGGACACCGCCTGCCCGGCCGAACGCGCCACGCCGGCAACCGACGACAGACGCTTGCGCCATTCATCCGCCAGCGTGGCTGCCGCCGCCTGCCCCGAAGATGCGGCGGCCGCCGACGGGGTGGGCGTGCCTGACTGCGCGTCTTTCCCGCCCAGCTGGCGTATCAGCAGGTCGGCGATACCCAGCCCGTGGCCCTGGCTGGAAAGATTCACCGACAGCTGCTGGTCGAACAGCCCCTGCCAGGCATCGCCCGCCTGGCTGTCGAACAGCGGGTCGCCGTAATTGGCGTCGCGCATCGACTTGAGCATCATCTGGGTGAAGATGGATTCGAACTGCTTCGCCACCACCGGCAACGCCGCCTTGCTGTCGGCCTGGGCACTCTGGCGCAGGGCGTTGAACCCGGACAGGTCGGTCCAGGTATTGACGCTCTGCATGGTGCTGTCGCCGGCGGCCATCAGATCACGACCAGTTCCGCATGCAGCGCGCCGGCCTGCTTCAACGCTTGCAGGATCGAGATGAGATCGCTCGGCGCTGCCCCCACCTGGTTTATCGCGCGAACGATCGCATCCAGGCTTACGCCCGGACCGAACTTGAACATGTGCGCGCCATCCTCGCTGATCTGCACGTTGCTGCTCGGAACGACGGTGGTCTGGCCGTTCGAAAACGGGGCCGGCTGGCTGACCAGGGGCTGTTCGCTGATCGTCACCTGGATTGCGCCATGCGCCACCGCCGCGGCACTGACCCTGACGTCCGCGCCGATCACCACCGTGCCGGTGCGGGAGTTGATCACCACGCGTGCAGGCGCGTCTCCGGGCATCACATCCAGTTCCTGGATCGCGCCGAGCCACGCGACTTTCTGCGACGGATCGAGCGGACCGCGCACCGATACCGAGCCGCCATCCACGGCCTGCGCGGTGCCGGCGCCGTAAGCCTGGTTCACCGCCTTGGCGATGCGCGCGGCGGTGACGAAGTCCGGTGTGTTGAGGTTGAGCATGATGGCGCCGCCGTTGCCGAACGACGAGGCAACGCTGCGCTCGACCGAGGCGCCATTGGGAATACGTCCGCTGGCGGAAATATTCACCTGCACGCTGGAGCCGCTCTTGCCTTTCGCGCTGATGCCGCCCACCACCACGCTACCCTGCGCGATGGCGTAGACATTGCCGTCGGCGCCGCGCAACGGCGCCATCAGCAACTCGCCGCCGCGAATGCTCTTGGCGTTGCCGATCGAGGCCACCGTGACGTCGATGTTCTGGCCCGGCTTGGCGAACGGCGGCAGTTCCGCGGTGATCGTCACCGCCGCTGCATTTTTCAGCTGCGGACGAGCGCTGGCCGGCACGGTGATGCCGAACTGCTGCAGCATGTTCTCCAGGCTCTGCGTGGTGAAGGGCGCCTGCGTGGTCTGGTCGCCACTGCCGTCCAGGCCCACCACCAGGCCATAGCCGATCAGCTGGTTGCTGCGCACACCGGCCACCTGGGCCAGGTCGCGGATCTTGTCGGCATGCGCCGGTGTCGAAACGCACGCGCACAAAGCCACGACGCCCCACATGTTCCGTAGGAGCCCGCTGGCGGGCGATGCTTTTCCATGGGATATCCAGAGCAGGAGCATCGCCCGCCAGCGGGCTCCTACGGAGGAGGAAGAAGGCCGTGGGGCATGCATCAGAATGGCATCCACTTGGAATTGAAGAAGCGCGACAGCCAGCCCTGCGTGTTGGCATCGGCCAGCGAGCCGCGACCGGTGTAGCTGATGCGCGCGTCGGCCACGCGGGTGGAAGCGACCGTATTGTCCTGGCCGATATCCTGCGGGCGCACGATGCCGGAGATGCGCACCAGTTCCTGGCCCTGGTTGATGGTCAGCCACTTTTCGCCGCGCACCATCAGGTTGCCGTTGGACTGCCGCTGCGCCACGGTCACCGTGATCTGGCCGGTGAGTTGATTGCTCTGGCTGCTGGAACCGTCGCCGGCAAAGCTGCGGTCGCCATTGGTGCTGATGCCGGCGGCCTTGCCACCGATGCTCAGGCCCTGGCCAAGGATCGTGGGCGCCTCGATCGAGGTCTTGTCGGTCTTGCTGGTGCTGGTGGTGGCCTTCTTGCTGGCCTGGGTGCTCTCGGCCAGCACGATGGTGAGGATGTCGCCGACGCGATGCGCGCGCGGGTCGGCGAACAATTCCATGTTCCTCGCATCGTGATAGATGGCGCCATCGGCCGGTGGCGGAGCCTCGGGAGCTATCGGCGCAGTGGCTGCCCACTGTGCGTCGTCGTGCACGGGTGCCATGGTGCAACCGGCCAGTGTCAAGCCGCCGATGACGGCGGCGACGCGCAACCATGAGTTGATCGATGTCATGGCGTTCTCACATCTTGTCCGTGAGGTCTTGCAGCATCTGGTCTGTGCTGCTGATCGCCTTGGAATTCATTTCGTAGGTGCGCTGCGTCTCGATCATGTTGACCATCTCCTCCACCACGTTGACGTTGGAGGATTCGAGTGCGCCCTGCTGCAGCGTACCCATGCCGTTCAAGCCCGGCTGCCCGGTCTGCGGCGTGCCGCTGGATGCGGTTTCCAGATACAGATTGTCGCCCTGCGGCTGCAAGCCGGCCGGATTGACGAAATCGGCCAGCTGCAGCGTGCCAACCTGCACCGCCGTCGCCGAGCCGGCGGCGGTCGCCGAGACCGTGCCGTCGCTGCCAATCGTGATGCTCTGCACGTTGCTGGGCAGGGTCACCGCCGGATCGAGCGAATAACCTTCGGCGGTCACCAGTTGCCCGTTGGCGTCGGTATGCAGCGAGCCGTCGCGGGTGTAGGCGACGCTGCCGTCGGGCATGCTGACCTGCAGGAAACCGTTGCCCTGGATCGCCACGTCCAGCGAGTTGCCGGTCTGCGAAATATTGCCCTGGGTGAACAGCTTCTCGCTGCCGGCCACGCGCACGCCGGTGCCCAGCATCAGCCCCGAAGGCGACTGCGTCTGCTCGGTGGTCTGGCCGCCGGGCTGGCCCTTGTTCTGGTAGATCAGGTCCTGGAACGAGGCACGCGAGCTCTTGAAGCCGGTGGTGTTGGCATTGGCCAGGTTGTTGGATATGACATCCATGCGCGTCTGCTGCGCATCGAGGCCGGTCTTGGCGATCCAGAGGGAAGAAAGCATGAGTCACTCCAGTGAATGATGGCAGCCGCGTATCAGCTGGACTGCAGAAGTTTGGTGGCGGCCGCGGCGTTGTCGTCGGCACTCTTGATCGCCTTCACCTGCATGTCGTACTGCCGCGACAGTGCGATCATCTTCACCAGTTCGGCCGAGGCGTTGACATTGCTGCTCTCAAGCGCCCCGGAGGTGACGCGCATGCTGGTGTCCACATCGGCCTGGCTGCCGTCGGCCATGTGCATCAAGCCGTCGCTGCCCTGCACCAGCTGGGTGGGATCGGGATTGACCAGACGGATGCGATCCAGCGCCGATACCGCGTTCGGCCCCTCCCCGACCGGCACGGTGGAGATCGTGCCGTCGTTGCCTATGCTGATCTGGGCACTGTCGGGCACGCTGATCGGACCGGAGTTGCCGATGACCGGATTGCCCCGCGCATCCGTCAACTGGCCGTCGGCGGTCAGCTGCAGGTCGCCGGCACGCGTGTAGCCTTCCGAACCGTCCGGTGCCTGCACGGCGATCCAGCCGCTGCCCTGCACCGCCACGTCCAGCGAACGGCCGGTACTCGTCGTCGAACCCTGGCTGAAATCCTGGCCCAGGCCTTGCGCAACCGCATTGATGCGCGTGGCCTGTCCGCCGCCAAGCACGGGCAGGCTTTGAAATGCGCTCAGCTCGCCCTTGAAACCCACCGTGGAGGCATTCGCCAGATTGTGGCTCACGGCCTCCTGCGCGCGCATGATCTGCGTCGCTCCGGTCATTGCCACATAGATCGAATGATCCATGTCGGTCGATTACCTGGAGACCGCGGTGAACAGTGCGGAAGCCAGCGTGTTGTCGGTGGTCAGCACTTGCGCATTGGCCTGGTAGTTGCGCTGCGCCTTGATCATGTTGACCAGCTGCGCGGTGGTGTCGGAGGTATTGGAATCTTCCAGCGCACCCGACTGGATCGCGCCGAACTGACCGATCCCCGCCGTTCCCATCACGGCGGTGCCGGAATCGCCGCTGGCCGCCCAGGAGGTGTTGCCGGTCTGGCGCAGGCCCTGCAGGTTGGCGAAATTGGCGATCGCCAGCTGGCCGATCTGGCTGCTCTGGTTGTTCGAGTAATGCGCCGTCACCACACCTTTGCTGTCGATGTCGATGTTGGACAAGGTGCCGGCCTCGTAGCCGTCCTGGCTGATCGTGCCAGCCGAATAATCGGTGCCGAACTGGGTGGTGTTGGTGACGTTGACCGTCAGCGCCAGCGCATTGGAGCCGTTGCCCAGATTCACCGGATTGAAGGTCAGATTGCCGTTGGCCGGCGTGGTCAGCTTGCCGGTGGTGTCGAAGGTCAGCGACTGGACGCCGGCGGCGTTGCCATCCACGTACAGGTGCGCGTCCCAGGTGTTGGTACCGGTCTTGGCGTAATACACCGTGCCCTGGTGCGAACCGCCTTGCGAGTCGTAGACCGTGACGGGCGTGGCATCGTTGTAGCTGGTCGAATCGGTGGTACTGAACGGCACCGCAGGCACCGCGGCGCTCGCCGGCAGGTTCGAGGTCATGGTCACCACCGAGGTGGCCTTGGCATTGCTCTGGGCGGTCACCAGCTTCAGGTCGGTCAACGTGCTGCTATCAAATCCACCAACGCCATTGGACGGATAGACCTGCAGCTTGGCACCGCTGTTGGTGACCACATAACCATTGGGATCTTTCTGGAAAGCGCCGGCGCGCGTATAGCCGACACCATTGCCGTCGTTGGTGACGAAGAAGCCGTTGCCGCTGATCGCCAGATCGAGACTGTTGTTGGTGGTGGTGATGTCGCCCTGGGCAAACTGCTGCGCCACATCCTGCAGACGCGTGCCGCTGCCGGTCGCCGTCGAGTTCAGATTGAGCCCGGTCACCGCGAAGACATCGGAGAACTCCGCACGCGAGCCCTTGAAGCCAGTCGTGTTGGCGTTCGAGATGTTGTTGGCGATGACGTTGAGGTCCGACTGGGCCGCATTGATTCCGCTGAGCGCTGTATTCAGAGCCATGATGTATTCCTCGAATGAATGGATGCGTGAAACACGTCGTCAGAGAATCTGTGCCACCTGGCTGAGCGCGACGCCGCCCACACCGGCCACCTGCAGATAAGTGCCCACGCCCGTGCCGCCGTAACCCACCGAGGTCACGGCACCGGCGACATAGGTATCCAGCGAACTGCCGTTGCTGCTCGCCGCCATGCTGTAGGCGCCTTGCGCCACCGGGTTGCCACTGTCGTCCTTGCCGTCCCAGGTGAACTGGGAAAGCCCGCTGCTCTGGCTGCCCAGATTCATGCTGCGCACGACCTTTCCGGTCGCGTCGACAATGTTCACGGTGACATTGCCCGCGGTGCTGACATTCGCAGCACCGGTCACGCTGCTGCCGCTGTAACTGATCGCCGACGACGGCACCAGCACCTGACGGTTGAGCAGGCTCGAAGAGCCGAGCATCTGGGAAGTCTGCAGGGCGCCGCTCACGGTACTGCCCAGCGAATTCACCGAGGTCAGCAGATCCTGCGTGGCCGAGAGCTGGCTGAACTGCGCCATCTGGGATACGAACTGGGAGTTGTCGACTGGGTTGGTGGGGTCCTGTGCCCGCAGCTGGGTCGTCATCAGCTTCAGGAAATCGCTCTGGCTCATGCCGCCGGCAAGCGCCGCGGTGCTGGGCGAACTCGTAGGCGTGCTGCTGCCAGGCAAGGTGTTATTGGTGTTGATGGTCATGCGATGCTCCTTCCGGTCACTTGCCGAGGTCGAGGGTCTTCACCATCAACTGCTTGGTGGTATTCATGACCTCGACGTTGTTCTGGTACGAGCGCGAGGCCGAAATCATGTTGACCAGCTCATCGACCGGGTTGACGTTGCTGGCGTAGACGTTGCCGTCGGCATCAGCCAGCGGATTGCCCGGTTCGTAACGGCTGGGGATAGCGGACTGGCTCTCGGAGAGACCGAGCACCTGTACGCCTTCGCCGGCGGCGTTGCCGCTGCCCGGCTGGCCCTGCATCGCGGCAAACAGCGGCTCGCGCGCCCGGTAGGCCGCTTCGGGCGTACTGGCCACACTGTCGGCATTGGCCAGGTTGCTGGCCACCGTGTTCAGCCGCAGCGACTGCGCGGCCATGCCGGACCCGGCCACGTTGAAAATCGAGAACAGCGACATCAGCCCTGTCCTCCCGTGATCGCGGTGCGCAACATGCGGATCTGCGCCGTGATGAAGGAAAGGCTGGCCTGGTAATGCACGCCGTTGGCGGCGAAGGCGGCCTGTTCGGTCTGCTCGTCGACGGTGTTGCCGTCCATGCTCGGCTGGGTCGGCACGCGGTAGGCCAGTCCGTCCGCCGCCTGACCGGCGGTCCCGATCTGGCCGGGCGTGCCCGCCTGCAATGGCAGGTTGCCCGGACCGCCGCCCGCCGCGGCCAGCACCTTGCGAAAATCCACGTCTCGGGCCAGATAGCCCGGGGTGTCCGCATTGGCCAGATTGTTGGCCAGCACTTCGGTGCGGCGCTGCCACAAGTCCAGAGCCCGGGTGTGGATGCCGAATAAGTTGTCTGGGGTCAGGGTCATCGCTTCGCTCCGCATGCAGTTGCCGCATGGAGCTGGAGGCAAATTGCATGCCACCCTGGGAAAACCCTTGCTATGACTGGGCTGGTGCGGTAGCGCGCGGCGCCCTCAACGCGGCGCGGCCGCCGAGAGACGGTTTGTTGACGCGTGCCGCCGTGGGTGCGGGGAATCAGTCCGTCGACGCCGGGACCGGCTGCAGTGCCGGTTCCGGCAGCAACTCCAGCACCGCCTGTGCCAGCAGGTCCGGCTGGAACTTGGCGACGAAGCAATCGGCCTTGACCTCCTTCACCATCGCCTCGTTGAACATGCCGCTGAGCGAGCTGTGCAAGAGGATCTTGAGCTGGCGCAGGCTCGGCGTCTCGCGGATGGCGCGGGTGAGCGCGTAGCCGTCCAGCCGCGGCATCTCGATGTCGGACACCACCAGCTTGATCCCTTCGACCGGATCGGCCGCCGCCATCTCCAGCAGCCGATCGAGCGCCTCGCGGCCGTCCTTCGCCACCACACACTCGATATTCATCTGCTTGAACAGGCTGACCAGGCGGCGACGGGCTATGACCGAATCGTCCACCACCATCACCCGGCGTGGCGCCAGCGACCGCACACCGGCAGCCCGCTGCATGTGCGCCGACAGCGTGGCCGGCGTGCCGTCGATGCTGGCCAGCACGTGCTCCACGTCGACCACCGCCAGCAGTGCGCCGTCGACTCGCGTCACCGCGTTGACCCGCGCGCCGAAGCCCAGCGTGCTGGACGGCGCAACCAGCGCCTCGCCTTCGCACTGCACCATCCGCTGCAGGTCGGCCACCAGAAAACCCTGCAGCGAACGGCTGAACTCGGTAACCATCAGATGAGCCGAATCCACGTCGCGCAACGGCGCGTAACCAAGTGCGGCGGCCAGGTCGATCACCGGAATGGTCTGCCCGCGATAGTCGCAACTGCCGGCCAGCAACTCGTGCACGCCAGGCATCCGCTCCAGCGGCGGACGCCGCAGAACCTCGCGCACCTTGAATACGTTGATGCCGAACAACTGCTCGTCGCCGAGCCGGAACAACAGCATCGCCACCCGGTTGTGGCCGGCCAGCCGGGTATGCCGTTCCACCTTTTCCAGCAATGTGCCGCCCATGCGGACTCCCAGGATGCGCGCCGCCGCGGCGACTCTCTGCGTAACTATCGGCCCCGGTGCCGCAGGCTTTAGGGGAACGATGCTGGCATGCGACTTGCTTTCTCAAGTTTCGGAAGGTTTTGACGATGCAGCTGTTGCGCTCCCGCACTCCACAGAGGTGATGCCCGCCCCATGAGCTTGATCTGGAATCAGCATATCGTCGCTCTGGTCGAGGCCGCCATCAGCGGCAACGACGCGCAGGTCGCCGTGTTGCGACGCAGGTATCCGCGCGCGGCGCTGGCACTGGCACCCCTGCTTGCCCGTGTCGCCAGCCGGCCACCGGCCTCGGTGGCGTTGCAGACGGTGGAACAGCAGAGTCTGGTGCTCGGTGCCGTACAGCAGTTGTCGCGCGAGCAGACCGCACTGGACAAGGCCGCCGGCGACAGCCGTGTCAGTGTCGATCGTTTGACGGATGGCAGCGCCGGTATCTCGACGGCCTTGCACGACGTGGGCGCCGAACTGAAGCAGGCCAGCCAGGCCGGACTGGCCGGCGCAGGTACCGTCAGCGAACTCGATGGCCAGCTGCGGCTGCTGCGCAGCACGCTGTCGTCGATGAACCGCAAGCAGAGCAAGCTGGCCGAACAGGTCGCCCAGATCCGCAAGCTCACCGGCACGGTGCAGGAGATCGCCCACCAGACCAATCTGGTGGCATTGAACGCGGCGATCGAAGCGGCGCGCGCCGGCGAAGCAGGCCGCGGCTTCGCGGTGGTCGCCGACGAGGTCAAGCAGCTGGCCGAAAGGACCGCGCTTACCACGACCGAAATAGAAACCGTCACCGGCTCGATCGGCGACTTCTCGCTGCAACTCGACGGCGATGTGCGGCACGGACTGCAGCAACTCGAACGTGCGCAGACCGGGGTGGGCCAGTCCGGCACCACCCTGGGCGAAGGCAGCAATGCGCTGCGCACTGCCAGCGAGCGCATCGACAAGCTGCAGCAGACCCACGACATCCAGCACGCCCGCGCCACCGCGGCGCAGGCGGCGCTGGGCGCACTGCAACGCCGCGGCGTCGAGGCTCGCCGCCAGGCCGAATCGCTCCACCGCGCTGCGTTGCTGGCGCACCGGCTGGGACTGGACTGGCTTGAGGGGGTGAGCGGCAACGATCCGGCCAGCCTCAGCCTGACCGTGCGGGAGGGCGCGCTGAATCTTCGCCAGGCGATGGAACTGGCCTTGCTGGAACCCGGCGCACTGGACCGGCGCTGGTTCGACACACATACGATCAGCCGCAGCATCGGCCGGCTGGCCGCGCTGCATCAGAACGAACGCGACATCAGCGGCATCACCGATGCCGGTGCGCAACTGAGCGAACGCGGCGGCCGCTTTGTCACGTTGCTGTGCGACGGCCAGCTCGATCAGGCCGCGGCGCTCTCGCAGCAGCTCGAAGCCGGCCGCGAAGACCTGCTCGGGCAGCTCGGCGCCTTGCTGGCGGACGCGTGAGAACCTGGCGATCCCGCACCACTGGCCTGGGAATCGCCTTGCTCTGGCTAGGCGCACTCTGCGGCGGCGGCGCGACCGCCGGCGCAAGCGCGATCCAGTCGCTGGACAGCGTGCAGGCAACGGCCGCCCAGGCCCTGCGTCGGCAATACGCCATGCCCGGCAGCCGCATCGAAGTCACTGCCGGCTCGCTCGACCTGCGCCGGCAACTGGCCCAGTGCATGCAGCCCTTGCATGCCGTGGTCGCCCCCGATGCCCGGCTGGCGTCGCGCATGACCGTGCCGGTGCAGTGCCTGCAGGACGACGGCTGGACCGTCCGCGTGCCGCTGCAGGTGAAGTCGTTCCGCCATGTGCTGGTGACCAGCCGGCCATTGCTGCGCGGCGACGGCGTCAGCGCCGGGGACGTGCATGTCGAGGAGCGCGACGTCACCCGGCTGGGCTACGGCTACATCGAGAACCTGGGCCAGGCCGGGGGCCGGTCGCTGGCCCGTGACGTGACCAGCGGCAGCGTGCTCAATCCCGGCATGCTGGGTGGCCGGCGCATGGTGCGCGCCGGCGACCATGTGGAAATGGTGGCACGGCTGGACGACATCGAGGTACGCGCCAGCGGCGTGGCGCTGGGCAGCGGCGACAACGGCGCCCGCCTGCGGGTGCGCAACGAGAGCTCGGGCAAGGTGGTCGACGCGATGGTCAGCGCACCCGGCGTGGTGATCGCGCTGCCGTGAACCGGCGAATCGAAGGCCGCTGCATTAGTCTTTACTGTTTGCCTCTAAAGTTTCTGCGAAACCTGCCGATCTGACAATTACAGGGCGACACCCAGCGAGAACGGACCCATGAATACGACCATTTCCAACAACGGCTTGCCGAAGTTTCCACAAGCCAGCAACAGCACGGGCACCGGCTCGGCGGCGACAGCGGCCACTGCAACGGGCTCCACTGCCGCCGCGGCGACGTCCGACGATCAGCTCAAGCTGACTGATTCGGCGCTGGCCCTGCAGGAGGCCGCGCGTCCAGGGGACACGGCCTCGATCGACCCGCAGCGGGTGGAACAGGTGCGCAAGGCGCTGGCCGACGGCAGCTACAAGATCGACGCCGGACGCATCGCCGATCGCATGCTTGCACTGGAGCAGCAGCTCGGCGGCGTAAGCAAGCCATGAATATCCCGCTGCAGAATGAACTGAACGATGCGCTCGGGGCCGTTCTGGGCGACATGCAGCAGGCCGTCGATCAACTCGTGCAAGTGCTCGGAGCCGAGCGTACGGCACTGGACACCGCCAATAGCGAGGCACTGGATCACGCCGGTGCGCGCAAGCAGGCGCTGATGCAGCAACTGGAGCAGCTCGATGCCGAGCGTCGCCTGCTCTCGCGCGAACAGCCTGCCCTGGCCGACGCACTGGAGCCCGTCTGGGCCCGGATCGTTCAGTCGCTGCGCCACAGCCACCTGCTCAACCAGCGCAACGGCAGCGCGGTCAACCAGCGCCTGAGCCAGGTGCGGCAGGCGCTGGCGGTGCTGACCGGACATGCGGGCGAAGGCGAACTGTACGGCCGCTCCGGCGAGCTGCATGCCAGCTTGCGTTCGCAGGTGCTGGCGGCGGCATGACATCGATGACACAAGACGGCACCCCCGCCTGCCCGAGCAGACGGTCCTCCCACTGACTGCGAGGCGGCCTCCGGCTTGCTCTTGCGTTAATCGCGATGACTGATCATGAGCAATATCCACGCCTCCCCTGCCGTTTCCCCCGCTGTCTCCCCCAAAGCCGGTGCACAAGGCAACCATGGAGCGCTCATGTCGATATCGATTCCGCTGCCGGTATTGCGCGTGCCGATGCTCGATCGCGAACGCCAGCTATTCGCTTACGAGATCGTCTTTCATCGCGAACCCGGTGACGAGCAGCACCTGCTGGAAAGCGTGCTGTCGACCATCACCGACGGCGCACTGACCCGGCTGGTACGCGGCAACCGTGCTTTCCTCAACATGCCCGCCGAATTGCTGCCGGAAGACTCCGACGTATTGCTGCATCAGCCGCGGCTGGGTGTCGTACTGCAGCCAGGCGTCGCCACCGACGCGCCGTTGATGAAACGTCTGCAGCAGATGGCGGAGCGCGGCTGCCAGTTCATGCTCGACGCCAACGATGTCGACCTGGAAAGCAGCCTGCCGCTGCAGACTCTGCTGCAGATGGTGCAGATGGTGCGGCTGGACGCCGGCCGCATGAGCATGGAAACCATGAAAGAGCGCGCCGAATATCTGCACACGCGCGGCATTCGCGTCATCGCGGGCCAGGTCAACGATCATCAAACCTACGAGCGCTGCCTCGAACTGCCGCTGCAGGCGATCCAGGGACGCTATCTTCTGATCCCGCAACCGGTGGCCGTACCCGTGCTCACCGCCAACCGACTGAGCATGCTGCGGCTGATGCGCGTACTGCAGGAAAGCAACCCCGGGCCGGTCGAGCTGGGCAACATCATCCGCGACGATGCGGTGCTCAGCTACAAGCTGCTCAGCTGCGTCAACTCGGCCTACTTCGCCTTGCCGCGACAACTGAAGTCGGTGCAGCAGGCAGCGATCTTCTTCGGCGTCACGCGCATGCGCAACTGGATCGACACGATGGCGATGTGCAGCATGGATGATCGACCGCCGGAGCTGCTGCGCGCCGCGCTGATCCGCGCGCACATGTGCGAGAAACTGGCCGGCGGCATGCCCAACGGGCATTCGGAAATGGCGTTCACCGTGGGCCTGTTCTCGCTGCTGGACACCTTGATGTGCGCGCCGATGGAGTTCCTGCTGACCCATCTGCGCCTGGTGCCGGAAATCAGCGATGCGCTGACCCGTCGCGGCGGTCCGTTCGGCCCGTTGCTGGAACAGATCATCGCCTGGGAAGTGGGCGAGCTCACCAGCGAGCATGTGCTGCCGCAGCGTATCCGCAGGATGGCCGGCATCTACCTGGAGGCCACGCAGTGGGCGGACCAGGTCTACTCCACGGCAAACGAAAAGCAGACCAACTGATCCGCCGCCGTTGCGCTCAGCGGCGGCGGCGCAGCCGCCAGGCGGTGAGCGAGAAGCCGATCAGGGTGACCGCAAGCCAGCCGCAGGTGGCCGGCCAGTCCGCTCCGATCCACATCACGCAGGCCACGATTCCCACCGCCAGCCCGCCCAGCCCCAGCGCCAGCAGGACGTCACGCTGGCGATGCTGCGCACAGAGCAACAGGAACGCGCCCAGCGCTGCCAGCAGCACGGCCAGTATCTGCCGGCTCATCACGAATTCCGGCGGCACCGGCAGGTCCGGAAACATGTCGAGCAGCGGCACGTCGCCCAGCTCCACGTCATAGCCCTTGCCGTCGGCGGCATCGGCGGCAGCAAGTATCCGGTCGCCGCTGACGCGCCCGACGATGGTCAGCTGCTGCAGCGGCACCTCATCCCAGCTCACCCGCAGATCGCCCAGCCGAGGATCGTCCGGGTGCGCGCTGGTCACCAGATGATTGCGGTAGAGCGTGAAGCTCGCCGCCAGGTTTTCCGGCAGCGACTTCGTGTCCGGGGCGACCTGCTGCGAACCGGGCAGCGCGTGCAACAGCACGGGATCCAGCTTGAATCCGCCCATCTGCACCAGACCGGCATCGAACTGCTTGCCGCTGATCGGGAAGCTGGCCGGGTTGGCGTGGCCGGCCGGCTCCTCGAAGCGACTGGCATCGAGCGGCCGGTCCACCCAGTCCATCTCGTAATGCACTGCGTCGCCGATGCGCACCTCGCGCCACTGGAACATTTCCACATGGCGCAGCAGCACAGGCGTGTTCACCCGCAGGTTGAACTCGGGATCGCGGGGCGCCTCCACCACGGTCGGCGTACCGACCAGCCGCACCATGTAACCGTACTGGCCGGCCTGCGGCAGCATGTCGCTGCCCAGGCTGGTCACCTCACCGCCATGCCGGCTGGCCGCCATCCGATAATTGAGCAGGCCGCGGGCCGTCGTCGCCGCCAGTCCGACCCCGGCCAGCACCAGCAAGGCGCCGACCATGTTCAGGACCAGGGAGTGCACGACAATGCCCTTGCGCATATCCATCAAGCCGCTCCGCCGCAGGTGTGCGGCGGCATGTCGCGCAGCACGCGCCGCTCGTCGACGGTACCGAAACGGCCACGTTCGTCTTGGGTCACCCGTGCCAGTGCGCAATCGTGGTCGTGCGTGAAGAACAGCCGCACATCGCGCGCCAGCTTGTCTTCCAGAAACACGCGTTTCTCGTCGACGAGTTTCTCCGGCCAGCGGTCGTAGCCCATCGTGATCGGCAGATGCACCCAGAAGCGGCCGGGGACGAGGTCGGCGCAGAACACCACGCCACCGACTTCGGCCAGCATCAGGCCCGGCGTATGGCCGTCCGAAAAACTGAAGCGGACCGCCTTGCCCAATGTCTGCGAAAACTCGCCCTCGACCAGCTCCAGCCGCCCGCTTGCCTGCAGCAGCGGCTGCAGTTCGGGCACGAACGAGGCGCGATCGCGCGGATGCGGCTGCAAGGCACGACGCCAATGGTCGGCTCCGACCACGAAGCGCGCGTTCGGAAACAGCAGCCGCGGCGGTTGATCTTTTTCCCACGCCGCCAGCAGCCCGCCGGCATGATCGAAATGCAGATGCGACAGCACCACCACGTCGATGTCCGCGTCGGTCAGACCGACCTCGGCCAGCGAATCGAGCAGCACGTGGCGCGACTCGACCACGCCATAACGTCCGCGCAGCGCCGGCTCGAAGAACGCGCCGATGCCGGTCTCGAACAACACGTTCCTGCCGTCGAGATCCTTCACCAGCAGGCTGCGGCAGGCCAGCGGAATGCGGTTCTCCCCGTCCGGCGCGATCCAGCGCGACCACAGCGCCTTGGGAGCATTCCCGAACATCGCGCCGCCGTCAAGTTGCTGCGAGTTGCCGAGGATCGAGAACAATTCCATGGTTTGGCCTTGACTGGGAACCTCGAAAACCCGCGATCCTGGATCGTCACCCAGGCGTTCGCCGGGATGACGGGCAACGGCCGGTTTTCGAGGCCTTTACTCCTGCTGCATCTATTGCACCTTGCCCAGTCCCGATGGCCGGCGCGGATCGCTGGCCGCGTCGAGTTTGTTGGTCTTGCGATCCCAGGTCACCACGTTCATGAAGCCCCACGACTCGCGCTGTTTCAGCGTGTAGCCCATCCTGGTCAGCGCGTCGCTGGTGGCCGCATCGAATGTACCATCCTCCACCATCACCTCGTCCGGCATGTACTGATGATGGAAGCGCTTGTGCGCGGTGATCTGCTGGGCGCTCTCGCCGTCGATGAAATGAAGGATGCCTTCGAGCACCTGGGTAATGATGGTCGAGCCGCCGGGCGAACCGATCACCGCGGTGCGGTCGGCACCGATCACGATGCTGGGCGACATCGACGACAGCATGCGCTTGCCAGGCTCCGGCGCATTCGCCGTGCTGCCCAGCAGGCCGTAGACATTCGGCTTGTTCGGCACCAGCGCGAAATCGTCCATTTCGTCGTTGAGCAGCACGCCGGTGCCTTCGGCGACGAAGGTGGAGCCCATCGTGTAGTTCACCGTCGAGGTCACTGCCGCCATGTTGCCGTCGGCATCGATGATGGAGAAGTGGGTGGTGTGCATGCCAGGCTCGTTGGCCTCGGCGCGCGGCAGCATCGACGACGGCGTGGCCTTGTCCGGCAGGATGCTCTGGCGCAGGCCGTCGGCGTAGTACGGCGACAGCAGCATGTCCAGCGGCATCTTCACGAAATCCGGATCGCCCAGATAATCGTTGTGGTCGCGGAATGCGCGGCGCATCGCCTCCACGATGGTGTGCACGCGATGCGCCTGATCCATCTTCGACAGATCGAAACCGGACAGGATGTTGAGGATCTCGGCGATCGCCACGCCGCCGGAGGACGGCGGCGGCGCGGTGACGACGCGGTAGCCGCGATAGTTCAACACGATCGGCGTGCGCTCCTTGGCCCGGTAATTGGCCAGATCGGCCAGCGTCCAGTTGCCGCCGGCCGCATGCACCGCCGCGATCAGCTTCTGCGCCGTCTCGCCGCGATAGAAGCCGTCGTCGCCGTGCGCGGCGATCAGTTCCCAGGCGCGCGCCTGGTCCGGATCGCGCCAGATCGCGCCTTCCGCCGGCGGTTTGCCGTCCGGCAGGTACTTCGCCACCGATGCCGGCCAGCGCTGCAGATCCTTCTGCTCCCCCGCGATCGCGCCGCGCAGGCGCGCGTCCGGCTTGAAACCGTCGCGGGCGATCCGGATCGCCGGCGCCAGCGACTGCTGCAGCGACAGGCGACCGTAGCGCTTGGCGATCAGCACCAGGCCGGCCGGCTCGCCCGGAATACCGGCCGAGAGCGGCCCCTTCAGCGCGGTATCGCGATTCGGGCTGCCGTCCGGATTGACGTAGTCCTTGCGGTCGACCGCCGCCGGCGCGGTCTCGCGGGCGTCGATGAAAATGTCGTGCCCATCCTTCGCCCGATGCAGCACGGCCATGAAGCCGCCGCCGATACCGGAGCTCTCCGGCTCCACCACCGACAAGGTCGAGGCCACCGCGATCGCCGCGTCGAATGCGTTGCCGCCCTTGGCCAGAACTTCGAGGCCGGCGTTGGTGGCAATGAAATTCGCGCTGGCGATCGCCGCGTGGCCGGGGCGCGGCTGCAGCGTCGCGGAATGAACTGCCGCCGCCGTTTTTGGAGCACCATCGGCCGCGAATGCCGTGCTGCCGACCAGCAGCAGGCTCAGCGACAGCACACGCCAATTCAGGGGAAAGCTCATGCGGCGGACTCCTTGGCCATCAGGTGGCGGTATTTAAGTTCGAGTTGCCCGGGCGACTCGACATGTTCGGGATCGCTGATGATGCATTCGACGGGGCACACCACCACGCATTGCGGTTCGTCATGATGACCGACGCACTCGGTGCACAACGCCGGGTCGATCACGTAGAACTCCTCGCCCAGCGAGATCGCCTTGTTCGGACAAGCTGGCTCGCAGACGTCGCAGTTGACGCAGGTATCGAGGATTTTCAGGGACATGGCATCGGAGCAGAAATGAGGGAAGAGAGGCGAGAAAAGAGAGAGGCAAAACGCAGCCCCTCCCTGCTCGCTCCTCTCTGCTCACTCCTGCTTTCTTACATGACGACGAAGCGGACGGTGGCGCCGGTCGGCTTCAACGCATCGGTGACGCGCTGTTCGTCGGCCTGGTCGCCGATGAACAGGATGATCACGTCCTTGAACGAACCGGGCTTGGCATCCTTGAAGGCGGCGATGACCAGATCGGCCGTGGTGGCGGAACTCGGACCACCGAAAGCCAGCAGGTTGCCCGGCAGGACGCCACGCGCCACGGTGTCCTGCACGCTCTGCAGCTGGCGGTCGTTCTGCGCCTTGGCATCGTCGGTGGTTCCCGCTGTCACCATGTACGCGTAGGGCTGGTTGGCGCTCATGCCCTGCAGGTTCTTCTGCACGATCTGTCCGAGATAGGCATTCCACCCCTTGGAATCGTTGGGATCGGTCGGCTTGGGCGCCTGCTGCGCCTGCTGCTGGCCGACCTGATCGTTTTCGTGCTTGCCGCAGGCGCTCAAGGCAAGGGTGGCGGTCAGTGCGATGGCAGCGATGAGAGCGAACTTACGCATGGTTATCACCTTCTGTTTCGGGTTGCTTGTGGGAGCCGGTCCGGCTCTTGTGCCAGCGCTGCCGCATGGCCTGTTGTACCGCCGGATGCACAAAACCGGAAATATCCCCGCCCAGGCGGCCGATCTCGCGCACCAGCGACGAGGAAATGAAACTGTATTGTTCCGCCGGCGTCAGAAACAGTGTTTCCGCGCGCGGAATCAGATGCCGGTTCATGCTGGCCAGCTGGAATTCGTATTCGAAATCGGACACCGCGCGCAGGCCGCGGATGATCACGCCGGCCCCGACCTCCTCGATGAAGGTGGCCAGCAGGCAATCGAAACCGCGCACTTCCACGTTCGACAGGTCGGCCAGCGCCAGCCGCGCCAGGGTGATCCGCTCGCCGATGCTGAAGCCCGGCCCCTTGCTGGAGCTGTCGGCCACCGCCACGATGACGCGGTCGAATAGCGGCGCGGCGCGCGCCACCAGATCGGTGTGGCCGTTGGTGATCGGATCGAAGGTGCCCGGATAGACGGCCAGGCGCGGGTTGCCAAGGAGCTTGTTCACGAGACGAAAGCGGCAGCTGAAATTGACCCTAGCTTAACGGAAGCGCGCGCCGATAGAGCGCAAAACGCACCTCGCCGGCATGGCCGTCCCGGTAGAGTTGCCAGTTGGGCGGCAGGGCCGGCACGGTGGTACGCGGCGATTCCACGTAAATCCAGGCCTGCGCGGCAAGCCAGCCGCCCTGTTCCAGTTGCCGGGTCAGCGCCGGCCACAGCTCCAGCGCAAACGGCGGATCGAGAAAGACCAGATCCTGCGCCCGCGGCACACCGCGCAGGAACTGCGCCGCATCGAGCGCCACCACCTCGCCGTTGGTGGCCTTGAGCCGCGCCAGGTTGTCGCGCAAGGCCTGCGCCGCGCGAGGATCGCGCTCGACGAACTGCACGCTGGCCGCCCCGCGCGACAACGCCTCGATGCCCAGCGCGCCGGTGCCGGCGCACAGATCCAGGCAGCGTGCGCCGTCGATCATCGGCGCCAGCCAGTTGAACAGCGTCTCGCGCACCCGGTCGGCGGTGGGCCGCAGACCCGGCAGATCAGGTACCTCCAGCCGCGAATTGCGCAGACTGCCTCCGATGATGCGGATTCGACCCGGCGCCGCCTTGCGTGCGCCGCTCAAGGCGCGGCGTCCCCGGCGGCGGGACGCTCAGCGGTCGGACTCTCAACGGGCTGTACAGGTTGGGGTGTTAGCATGCCGCCCATTGTCTTTGAATCACTGCCGCAATGCTCAAGTTCTGGAAGAAGAAGCCCACCGAAACGGGGCCGGCGCAGCCCCCCAGCGACAAACCCGCCGATGCCGTCGCGCCGGAAAGCGGCGATCCGTTGCTGCAGGAAGCGCTGGCGGAAGTCCCCGCGCCGACCGAAACCCAGCCCGAAGCCGAACGTTTCGTCGCGCCTGCCGTCGAACCCGCTCCCGCCGCTGAGCAGGCGCCGGCCAGGCGCAGCTGGCGCGAACGGCTGTCCGGCAACGCCTTCGCGCGCGGCCTCAGCTTGCTGTTCGTGCGCCATCCCAGGCTCGACGACGATCTGCTGGACGAGCTGGAAACCACCTTGATTACCGCCGACGTCGGCGTCGAGGCCAGCAGCGAACTGGTCGAAGACTTGCGCAAGCGCATGCACAAGCGCGAATTCGCCGACGCGCACGCGCTGCTGGCCGCCTTGCGCCAGGCGCTGATCGCGCTGTTGAAGCCGGTAGCGCACCCGCTGGAGGTGCGAGGGAAGCAACCGTTCGTGGTACTCGTCGTCGGCATCAACGGCGCCGGCAAGACCACGACCATCGGCAAACTCGCCCGCAGATGGCGTGACGAGCATCGCGCGGTGATGCTGGCCGCGGGCGATACCTTCCGTGCCGCCGCCGTCGAGCAGCTGAAAACCTGGGGCGAACGCAACCAGGTGCCGGTGATCTCGCAGGGCCAGGATGCGGACGCCGCCAGCGTGATCTTCGATGCCTTGCAGGCCGCCCGTTCGCGCGGCATCGACGTGCTGATCGCCGATACCGCCGGCCGCCTGCACACCCAGGGCGGCCTGATGGACGAGCTGGGCAAGATCGCCCGCGTGCTGAAGAAGCTCGACGCCGATGCGCCGCACGAAGTGCTGATGGTGATCGACGGTACCACCGGCCAGAATGCCGTGAGCCAGGTGCGCCAGTTCCGCCAGATCGTCGGCGTCACCGGCCTGGTCGTGACCAAGCTCGACGGCACCGCCAAAGGCGGCGTGGTGTTCGCCCTGGCGCGCGAGTTCGGCCTGCCGATCCGCTACGTCGGCCTGGGCGAAACCGCCACCGACCTGCGCGTGTTCGAGGCCGAGGCGTTTGTCGACGGGCTGCTGCCGGCCAGCCTCGGCGAAGGGCATGGCCATGACTGAACCGCAGCGGCGAGGCTGAGCGATGTCGCGCGGACTGCGGTTGATCCTGCTGGCACTGGGCGGCCTCGCGACGACGCTGGTGCTCGTGGCGGTGATTGCCGTCTACCTGGTGCTGCAGCCGGATCGCTTCACCCGGATGCTGCAAGGCCAGGCCCGCTCGGCCGGACTCGAACTGAATCTGGCCAGTCCGGCCAGCCCCACCTTGTTCCCGCGCCCGGCGCTGGATCTCGACGGCATCACGCTCAACGCCGAAGGGGCCAACGCGCCGATCCTGCTTGCCGCGCGCGGCCGGCTCGCGCTGCCCTGGCGTACGCTGTTCGGCGGCCCCACAGTGATCTCGCAACTGCAGATCGACTCGCCCAGGGTCGACCTGGATGCCTTGCAGGAATGGCTGGCCGCCCTGCCCGCACAGCCCGGAAGCGTGCCGCCGAACATCCCGCGAATCGACACCGGCATCAGCATCAAGCGCGGCAGCGTGGTGCGCGGCAATGAGGTTCTGCTCGACAACGTGGCGCTGCAAGCCGGCAGCTTGATTTCCGGCCAGCCGTTTCCGCTCGCTCTGTCCGCCACCACCGCGGCGAACACGCCGCTGCAGCTGCGGCTGTCGGCGACGCCCCGCATCGAGGGCAACACGCTGCAGCTGGACAACATCATCTTGCGCCTGTCGCAAGGCAGCGCCATGACGCTCACGCTCACCGGCAACGCCCACTGGCACGGCGCCGCCGATGCCTCCGCCCGCTTCACCGGCAAACTCGACCAGGCCGGTGCCGGGCAATACGACATTTCGCTGGCGTTGACGCCGGCCGACCAGAACAACCCGTTGCTGCTCGCACTGAAACTCGACGGCCCCGACAACCATGCCGACCTGCGCCTGCCGCCGCTGGCGCTGGCGCACTGGTGGAATCAGCTCGGTGACGAACGCACCTCGCGACTGAGCGTCCCGCCGATGAACGGCCATGCGGAAATCGCCAGGATCGAAACCGGCAGCGTCAGCATCGAAGGCCTCACCGTACAGGCCGGCGACAGCGTGCCCGCAGCCGCCGGCACCGCCGCCGCACCGGCGAAACCCGTCGCCAGCAAGAAGCCATGAGCGCGCCCCTGTCCTCCCGACTGCTGCGCTGGTTCGACCGGCACGGCCGCAAGGATCTGCCTTGGCAGCAGGCGCTCGACGACGGCCGGCGCGATGCCTACCGCGTGTGGCTGTCCGAGGTGATGCTGCAGCAGACCCAGGTCGCCACCGTCATCGGCTATTTCCAGCGTTTCATCGACGCGCTGCCGACGCTGCGCGATCTCGCCGCCGCCGACGAGGACACCGTGCTGGCGCTGTGGTCCGGGCTGGGCTACTACCGTCGCGCGCGCTTCCTGCATCGCACCGCGCAGATCTGCGTCGAGCAACATGGCGGCGAACTGCCGCGCGACTTCGATGCGCTGCGCGCCCTGCCCGGCATCGGCCGCTCCACCGCCGGCGCGATCCTGGCGCAGGCGCATGGACTGCGTTTCGCCATCCTCGACGGCAACGTCAAGCGCGTGCTCACCCGCCATCACGGCATCCACGGCCATCCCGGTGAAAGCGCAGTGGAAAAGCAGCTGTGGCTGCACGCCGAAACGCACACGCCGACCAGCCGCGTCGCCGACTACACTCAGGCGATCATGGACCTGGGCGCCACCCTTTGCATGCGCGCGCGCCCGCGCTGCGAAGACTGCCCGCTGGCCGGTGACTGCACCGCGTACCGCAACGATCTCACCGCACTGCTGCCCAACCGCAAACCCGGCAAATCCATTCCCAGCCGCACCACCTTGATGCTGATCCTGCGCGACGCCCACGGCCGCGTGCTGCTGGAGCGACGCGGACCGCAAGGCGTGTGGTCGGGTCTGTGGAGCCTGCCGGAGGCGGCGAATCCGGACATCGCGTGGCGCACGGCGCAACAGCATGCGCAGATCGACGACGCGCAAATGCTCACCCCGTTCACCCACGTATTCAGCCACTATCGGCTGAACATCGAGCCGCTGCTGTTCGATCGCGCGACAGCGCACCGCGGCATCGCCGATAATCCCCAACTGCGCTGGTGCAGCAGCGCCGAGCTGGCCGCGCTGGGACTGCCGGCCCCCGTACGCACCCTGCTCCAGACCATCGTGTAGGAGCGCACCTTGTGCGCGATGCTTTTTTGAGAGATGAAGAAGAGCATCGCGCACAAGGTGCGCTCCTACAGGCACCGACAAAGATCCGAGGAAAACCCATGAGCCGCATCATTCACTGCGCCAAACTCGGCATCGACGCCGAGGGTCTCGATTTCGCCCCGTGGCCCGGTCCGCTCGGCCAGCGCATCTATGCCGAGATATCCAAGCCCGCGTGGCAACAATGGCTGGCGCACCAGACCACACTGATCAACGAATACCGGCTCAACCCGCTAGACCCGAAAGCACGCAAATACCTCGGCGAGGAAATGGAGAAATTCCTGTTCGGCGGCGACTTCGCCAAGGCTTCCGGCTTCACCGCTCCCGATGCCGAGTCTTGACGAAACGCCGCGCATTGGGTCTAATGCGCGGCTCCACGCATCGACGGCAACCCGCGTGGTTGTCCCATGATCACAAGGTTTCCGGCCGAGTAGCTCAGTTGGTAGAGCAGGGGATTGAAAATCCCCGTGTCGGCGGTTCGATTCCGTCCTCGGCCACCATGTACAGCAATGCCCGAGCCCACTTTCGCAAGTGGGCTTTTTCATTTGTGCGTCGCCAAGCCTGCGCCGCGGAGCCCACCCGAACAGACTAAAGTCATGGTGCCCGGCACGTTTTGTCGGCCGATAACAGTGCTACATTCGGCCGGCAACACTCCACAACGAAGGGGATACCCAGATGAATCGAAAAGGATTCGCCGTTTCAACGGCGTTGCTCGTGGGGCTGATGGCCATCACGCTCGCCGGACCCGCTGCGGCGCAGCAGCAACCGACTGCCGGGCTTGGCAGCGCGTGGCCCACCGATGCGACCGACGTGAGCCTGGCGCCCGGTTACCACGTCTATACCTGGACGAATTCAGGTGTTAAATACATCCAGGTCAACGACTACGCGGGCAATGTCCTGGTGGCCGTGGCCACGGCGAACGGGGCGTTCCTGCCGCTGCCGATGGGCCGCAGTGCGAACAACCTTCAAACGCCGCAGGCCGGTACCACCAGCACGACGTCCACGACAAGCGGCGTAACGCTCTATCAGGACGGATCGGTACAGGTCACGGCCACGCCCCAAACCAGCGGCGCGACGCTTTTCCAGGCTGCCACCTGCACCAATCCGGTCGAGTGCACTACTCACATCAATTGAGCAACTCAAGAGTGGTGCGCTTTTCCGGCACCACTCGTTCCACCGCACGCACCGGCTGGGGGTCGGGTTCGTACACCATCACGCTTATGCACTCGCCATGCTCGGTGGCATGAACGCGAACCTTGCCTTCATGGAGTGCAGCACGATCCCTGATCACGTCCAGACCAAGGCCGCTTGCGGCGAGCCGGTGAAGCAGAAAGCTGCCGCGCACCCTCAGATCCGAATCGGTCGAAAACAGCGCGTCGATGCGGACCACCGCCCAGCGCCGGCCGGCGGATCGGCCGCTGCGCAGGTGAACTGTGAGATCGCCGATGCTGTGCGTGGTACACAGATAGCTGACTCCCTCGCACACCAGACGGTGGATCGCCAGTTGCAAGGTGTCGGACAGCTGATTGACTCCGCCACGCGTGTTGCACCAATAGCCGATGCGGCGGGTGTTGAGGGTTCGCGCGATGCCGCCGTGGCGCAGCGCCGCCACCAGTCCTCGCTCGCGCAGCGCTACCGGGTGCAGGCCATCGGCGAGCTGAAACAACTGCTCCCTGGCCGCCGTTGCCCGGCGCCGCAGTTCACGGGAATCCGCCGCGGGCCGTAGCTGCCGCTCGAACAACAGTTCGTCGGTTGCATGTACGGCCTCGCTTGCCTGCTCGATCCCCAGCGAGGTCTGGCGCAGCTGCGCTTCGCACTGTGCCTGGATGCGACGGGCCAGATCGAGGGATTTGTCCTCGTGTCCGGCGCCCTGCCCCTTCTGCCTATGCAGCTGGGCAATCCGGTCCCCAAACAGCAACATCGACGTGGTGGCAAAGGCCACAAAAACCTCGGCCTGCAGTGTCGACGTGTCGTAGAGTCCAGGCATCGTCACCGCCACCGCGATGCTCGCGATCGCGCCACCGACCACAGCACCAAGCAGGCCGTGGCGCAGCGCGAGCCAGATGACGGGCAGGAACATCAGCATTCGCGCCATCTGCCGCGATCCATCGCCGGAGGCATCCAGCGCTATCCATACGAGCAGCGCCAGCGCGGGCAGCACGAATGCCGCCGTCTCGACACCTAAACGCCCACGCAGGGCCCTCTCGACGGTATGCAGCCAGAGCTCGGCCCGTTTCGGTCGCCCCTCCCATACCATCAGCACCAGCGGCACCAGCGTCAGAATGCCCAGATAGCTTCCGATGAACCACCTTGAAGCCACCACACTATAATTTATGGGCGCAGAACCAGAAGGAACGTTCGCCGTCAGAAGAACTATGACGTTCGCGAGGGTCCACAGCCCGGAAACTACCAATGTGCATACCAGTAGGACACCCATGTGCACCGGGCCACGATCCGGAACGATGTTCAAACGGTCACGGCACACCTTGACCACAGGCATTGCAAGCGCAATCGGCGGAACCAGCATGAGGCTGGCCCAGAGCCAGCCGAAGGTTTCAACGCAAGAAAGACTGGCGTAAGCCACAGGACCCAATTCGCCGACCACCAGCGCTGGCCAGTAGCGATAGGGAACCAGCAGAAGCACGGACAGGCGATAGCCGGTGAAAAGTTCCCAGTGCGACCATGACACCTGCCGCAGCAGCGCATACCCGAGCGCATAGGACAAGGCTACCGCGCCGTGGCGCAGCCATACATTCCATCGCGTTCCATGACTCATCCGGTGCCCCTCGATGATCAGACGTCCTTACGGCGAGAACGATTGGGGATCATGCTTCGTTTGCGATCATGCCTGCGAAATCGCATCGAAACTGCGAACCCACACACGAACCGAGCCGACCCGAGATATCCCCCCTTCTAGATAGTCCTACACCGGCGCCTCCGCTGCAATGCTCCAACCCCGCATGCAAGGGGCGATCCAGGACCCGCACGGCGCCGGAGCGGCCCGAAAGACGGAACTGGCGAACCACCGCCGGAACCGGCAACTCGCCGACGGCGACTGCGTCATACCTCCAAACGGTCGTCCGGCCGCGCCACCAGCGCATACAGCGCGGGCATCAGGAAGATGCTGATCAACAGCCGGGTGAACAGGCCGCTGACGATGACCAGCGCGAACGGCCGCTGGGTATCGGTGCCTACACCGGTGGCCATGGCCGCGGGCAGCAGGCCCAGTGCCGCGACCAGCGCGGTCATCATGATCGGGCGCAGACGGAGGATCGCCGCTTCGCGGATGGCCCCATCCAGGGTGCCGCCGCCGCGCCGAAGTTCGTTGACGTAGGAAATGTAGACGACGGCCGTCTGCACCGAGACGCCGAACAGGGCGAGAAAGCCGATGCCGGAGGAAACCGAGAATGGCGTGCCGGTGAGCCACAGCGCCACGATGCCACCCACCGGAGCCGACAGCAGCACGCCGAGCACGGTGATGAACGGGAACTTGAAATTGTTGTAGAGGGTGAACAGCAGCAGGAAGATCAGCGACAAGGTCAACGGCAGGATCACATTCAGCTGCGCGCGCGATGCCGTGTATTCGGAGTATTCGCCGCCCCAGTCCAGGCGGTAGCCCTGCGGCAGGCCGACCTTCTTGTTGACCTGCGCGATGGCATCCTCCACCGCGCCGGCCAGATCGCGTCCCTCCACCGAAAACTGCACGCCGATGTAGCGTGAATTGTCCTGGCGGTAGATGAATGAGGCGCCGTTGATCACACGAATATCCGCCAGCTCCTTGAGCGGAATCTGCTGCCCGGCCGGCGTAGCTACCAGGATGTTGCCGATTTCCTCGGGATCGTTCCGGTACTGGCGTTCGAGCCGCACGACGAGGTCGAACTGCTTTTCCTGCTGCACCACCTGGGTCGCCACGTCGCCGCCGATGGCGGTCGTGATCAACCCGTTGATGTCGGCGACGTTCAAGCCGTAGCGTGCAATCGCGGCGCGGTTGATCTTGATGCTGAGGCTGGGCTGCCCAAGCTCCTTTACCAGGGTCACGTCGCGGATGCCGCGCACGTTTTCCAGCACCTTCTTGATCGCCTTGCCCTTTTGCTGGAGCGTGCCCAGATCAGGGCCGAACACCTTGACGGCCAGCGCACTTTTCAGACCCGTCTCGGCCTCGTCCACCGCGTCCTCGGCTGGCTGGGTGTAATTGAAGATGATGCCCGGAAAGGTCTGCAGTTTCTTGTTGATCGCCTCGATCAACTCGGACTTGGTGCGATAGCTGCCGGTCCATTGCGAGTACGGCTTGAGACCCACGTAGAACTCGGCATTGAAGAAACCCGTCGAATCCGTACCGTCGTCGGGCCGGCCGTGTTCAGAGGCAACCGTGGTGACTTCGGGGAACGAACTCAGGATCTCGCGTATCTTGGGCACGATCTTCGCCGACTCGTCGAACGAAATGGTGTAGGGCATGGTGGCGCGCACCCACAACGCGCCTTCATCCAGTTGCGGCATGAACTCGGCGCCGATGCGCGGGATCAGCAGCAGGGAACCGACCAGCAGGATGGCCGAGGCGAACGTCGTCCCCCACTTGTGGGCCAGGCAGAAATCGAGGCCCTTGATGTAGACCGATTTGATCGCCTCGAAAACGCCGTTACGCCGCTCGCGCACGCCCTTGCGCATCAGCCACGCGCACAGCACCGGCAACAGCGTCAGCGTGACGATCAGCGAACCGACCAGCGCGAACACCATCGTGTCCGCCATCGGCTTGAACAACGTCCCCGAAGGCCCGGACAGGACATAGATCGGCAGAAAACTGACCACGATCACCGCGACGGCGTAGAAGATCGGGCGATCCACTTCCGCTGCCGCATCGACGATGATTTCCCGGATGTTGAGCGGCGTGCCCTTGCGCTCGGCGAGCTGGCGGAAAATGTTTTCCACCATCACCACCGCGCCGTCGACCAGGATGCCGAAGTCCACCGCGCCGATGGAAAGCAGGTTGGCCGAGGCGTTCTGCAGGTCGAGGCATACGAATGCGAACAGCAAGGCCAGCGGAATGGTGGTGGCGACGATCAGGCCCGCGCGGAAATCGTAGAGAAAGAAAATCAGGATCACGACGACCAGGAACATGCCGCGCAGCAAGTTCTGCTCGACGATCTGGGTCGTCACGGCGACCAGGTCGCTGCGGTCGTAGAACGGATGGATCTTGACGTCCTTGGGCAGCACGTGATCGTTGAGTTCCTTGGTCTTTGCCTCGACCCGCCGCAGGACGTCCTGGGTTTTCTCGCCGGTGCGCAGGAAGATCACGCCCTCCACCGCGTCGTCCTGTTTCTCGAATCCGAATTCGCCCAGCCGTGGAGCAATGCCGATGACCACGCGGCCGACGTCCTTCAACAACACCGGGATGCCGTCATGCACGGCCAGCACCACATTGCCAATGTCCTCCAGCGTGCTCAGCCGCCCCTCGCCGCGCACGTAGTAGAACTGGCCCCCTTGCGAATAGAAGCCGCCACCGGCGTTGCCGTTGTTGGCCGCCAGCGCTGCCTCCACCTGCGTGGCGGACAGGCCGACCCCGGCGAGCTTCGCCTGATCGAGCAGCACCTGGTACTGCATGGTGCCGCCACCGAAACCCGAATCATCCGCCACGCCGGGGACGGATCTGTACTGGGGTTCAATGGTCCAGTCCTCGAGCGTCTTCAGCTCCATCGGCGAACGGTCGGAGCTTTGCAGCACGTAGCGATAGATCAAGCCCGAAGGCGACGCCAGCGGCGATACCGATGGCGTCACGCCGCCAGGCAGACTGAGGTCGCCAAGCCGGTTGAAAACTTCCTGTCGGGCGAAGTTTTTGTCGGTGCCGTTCTGGAACGTGATGACGACGTGGGAAAGCCCGTACAGCGAGACGGAGCGCGTATTGGCCGTCTTCGGTATGCCATTCATGCCGAGCTCGACCGGCACGGTGATCAGGCGCTCCACTTCCTCGGCGGCGTGCCCGGGCCACTGGGTGACCAGCTCCACGCTGGGCGGCGAGAGGTCGGGATAGGCATCCACCGGCAGGCGCTGCAGCGAGCGCGTGCCGGCGCCGGTCAGCACCAGCGTGAGCAGGATGACCAGGAAGGGCTGAACCAGAGACGTGGAGACGATCCGGTTCATGATCGAAGCCGTGCGCGACGGCGGCTCGCTGGAAGGCAGTTGGTCACTCATTGGCTTTGCATGAACTGTACGAAGATGCCGCCATCGACCACGATCCGGTCGCCCGCCTTGAGCCCGTCGGCAATCTCGTAGCGGTCGCCGACGCGATAGCCCAGGGTCACATGCCGCCGCGCAAAGCTGCCGTCGCGCTGTGAGGCGTAGATGAACGGCAGGTTCTCGTCATCGCGCAGGATCGCCGATACCGGCACCAGCAATCCGCTGTTCCGCTGCCGCGAATGGATGCGCACACGGACATACATCTGCTTCTTCAGGAAATCGCCCGGGTTGTCGACGACCACCCGGGCCACCATCGCGCGCGTATCGGGGTTCACCAGCGCCGATATGTTGGTCACCGTGCCGGAAATATTTTTCGATGCGATGCCTGTCACCACGTCCGCCGGATCGCCAACGCTGACCGACGCCAGCTCCGAACCGGAAACCTGCGCCATCACCCAGACCCGCGAAAGATCGGCCACGGTGAAGCACGGTGTGGTGCCCGCCTGCAGGAGCTGGCCGGGAGTGATCAGCTTTTCCACCACGGTTCCGGTGATCGGCGAACGGATCGTGCCCTCGACGCGCGATACCGGCCGGCCGGCCTGGATGTCCTTGATCGTCTTGGGGTCGACATTCAGCGAAACCAGCGCCTGCAGCGCGGCGTCGCGGTCCGCCTCCGCATTGATCGCGTCGGTCTGCGCCTGCTGCTGCTCGCGCTGGGAAACACCGTCGTGCGTGGCTAGATCCTTGTCCGCATCGGCAAGCCGGCGAGCGTTGCTCGCGGTGGCGAGCGCCTTGCTGTAAGCGCTGGTGGCCGCCGCAAAATCAGCCGACTCCACCACGGCCAGCGGGTCGCCCTTCTTCACCTTGTCGCCGGGCGAGACCAGCAGCCGCGACACCGGGCCGGAGAACGGCGCCAGCACGCTGGTGGCCTGATCGTTGTCGAAATCCACAGTACCCGTGGTCTCGACCGTCTCGCTGAACATTGACGGCGCCACGGTATAGAGATGGATGTGCTGGCGCTGGGCGGCGGTCAGCGTCACGTTGCTGGCCGTTACTGCAGCCGCCTGTACGCTTTCGTCAGGCTTGGACGAACAGCCGCTGCACAACGTCGCCACTGTGAGGCAGGTAGCGGCAAGAGCGCGCGGGAATCTGCCCCGGCGTATGGATTCACTTTTCATTTTCAGCCTTCATTGAATCGGCTTTGGCCGGATCAGCCCGATCTGATTCCGCGCGATGCCACCAGCCGCCACCGAGTGCCTGGAACAAGGCGGCGGTGTCGGCGTAACGATTGGCCTGCGCCTGCACCAGCGCGATCTGCGCCTGCTGGTCGGCCTGCTCGGCACTCAATAGCGAGAGGTAGCTGGCGTAGCCGTCCTTCCATTGACGCTGCGACAGGTCCAGCGTGACCTTGGCGGCATCGGCGGCGGTTGCCGCCGCTTTCAGGCCTTCCGCGTCCTGCTCGAGCGCGGTCAAGGTGTCTGCAACGTTCTGGAATGCGGTGAGGACCGTGCTGCGATATTGTTCGGCCGCCTGCACATAGGCGGCCTTCGCGGCGCGCTGCTGATGCAGCAGCGTGCCACCCTGAAAAATCGGCGCCGTCGCGGCCGCACCCAGATTCCAGAAACCCGTACCCGACTTGAACAGCTGACCGATCGCCAGCGCCGTGCTGCCGGCGTTCGCAGTCAACGAGATATTCGGCAACCGGTTCGCCGTGGCGATGCCGACCTGCGCGCTGGCGGCATGCATGCTGGCCTCGGCCTGCAGCACATCCGGACGCTGCGCCACCAGCTGCGACGGAAGGCTCAGCGGCAGTTCGCGGGGCAGCTGCAAATCCGCGAGCTCGAAGTTTTCAGCCGGAGCCTGACCTGGAAACCGGCCAGACAGGACGGCAAGCAGGTGGTCCTGCTGACCCAGCTGCTTGACCAGTGCCGGCAGCGTGGCATTGACTTGCGCGAGCTGCGACTCCTGCGCGGCGACATCCAGCCGGCCGACGTAACCCTTGGCCAGCTGGTAACGCAATATCCGCAGCATGTGACTGTTGATGTCGATCAACTTGTGCGTGGCGTCGATCTGTGCCCGCAGCGATGCCTGCTGGACAGCGGCGGCCACCACATTCGCGCTCAACGTGATTTGCGCCGCGATCGTCTGGTAGCGAACGGACTGCTCCTGCGCCTTCAGCGACTCCACCGTGCGACGGTTCAGTCCGAACACATCGGGTACATACGACACGCTGACTTGCGGAGTGAACAGGTTGTACAGAAAGGCGTTGTTGCTGGGCACCGGTGCGAGCGCACCGGGCGGATCCTGCTGGCGGCTGGCCGAAAATCCTGCCGTGACGCTGGGATAGTAGGCACCCCGCCCCGCCAGCGTATTTTCCCTGGCCACCGCCAACGCCGCCTGCGCGGCCTTGAGGTCGTGGTTGCTGGCGAGCGATTGTTCGATCAGCGCATTCAGCTGCCGGGAATGAAACAAGGTCCACCAGTCGCCTGGTATATCGCCGCGCTTGTCGAAGCGCTGGGCTTCTCCACCGGCGACGTTCGCGCTGCTGGCCGTGGTCGAAAGCGGATGCGCGGTGTAACCGCCGACATCGGGCGCGGCAGGCTTCTTGAAGTCGGGACCGACGGCGCAGCCGGCAAGCAGCAGGCAAGCGGAAACCATGATGAAAAGCAGCGCGCGCGATGACGGTGCATGAACCCCGGGCGAAGTTTTCGCCATCGCCTCATCGATCGCTCCTCGGGTCTTGGCAGGCGCATCGACCCACGTCTTGTTCATGCGAGCGCTTCTTCGAGAATGAGGACACCGGATTGTAACGATATATCGTATCAATTGCAGACGGAAGCAGTGCCGAAGGTCATGGTTTCACCCGAGCCTCCCTCGATCGCTCCGCGGCACCGGAGCGACGTGCGAAAATCCTCCCACTCCTCGATGACCCGCGTAATCCATGAACTCCCAGAAATACGACTTCCGCCAGTTCCAGGAAGAGCTCGCCAGACTCGAACGCAAGGTGGAAAAGCAGCAACCGTCCAAACCGATGGGCAAGAAGGCGGTGGCGGCCCAGCGCATGGCAATGGCGCGCGAGGAATTCCTTGTGCTGCGCAAGCGGCATGACCTGACCGTGGCCGACGTCGTGGCTTTCTTTCCCGAAGAAGAAGGCATTGCCTACCTGCAGCAGCTCATCGCCGCGGCGCAGGCGAAGCCCCGGCGAACGCGCAAGACCACCGAAGCGCCCAATGCCGGCTGAGCGCCGGCGCGCCGCCCGGTCGGGTCGCGTTGCCCGGCCATCACCCGTTTCTCTGCTCTCTGCACAAATCACCTCGAGGACCTGATCCATGCCGCGACACTCGACCGGAAGTGCCTGCTTGACTCCGTTCAATATTTCCATAATTCTGGAAATATGAAATCAACAGATGCCCTCACCTGCCTCAGCGCACTCGCCCAGGAGCATCGCCTGAATCTGTATCGCCTGCTGGTGCAGGCCGGCGAAGAAGGCATGGCGGTGGGCGAACTGGCCGCGGCGACCGGGCTGGCCGGAGCGACATTGACCAATCACCTGCACATCCTGCGCCGGGCCGGCATGGTCGGCGACGAGCGGCGCGGGCGGGTGATCCAGTGCCGCGCGAACTATCCGCAGATGAACGCCCTGCTCGGCTTCCTTACCGAAAACTGCTGCGCAGGTTCGGCTGCCGCCGGTTGCGCGCCCGCCACGACATGCCAACCGGCGAGGAGAAAACGATGAAACGCTTCCACGTGCACGTGAACGTCGAGCAGCTCGACAGCAGCATCCGTTTCTACACGACATTGTTCGGCACGACGCCCAGCGTGATCAAGCCGGATTACGCGAAGTGGATGCTGGACGACCCGCGGGTCAACTTCGCGATCTCGCAGCGCGACCGCCGGAGCGGCGTGGATCATCTCGGCCTGCAGGCCGAAGACGCCGCCGAACTCGCCGCCATCGGCGCGCGGCTGCAGGCTGCCGGTGCCGTGGCCCTGGCAGAGAAAGGCATTACCTGTTGTTACGCGCATTCCGACAAGTTCTGGGCCGAAGATCCGCAAGGCATCCGCTGGGAAAGTTTCCACACGCACGGCGAAGCCACCAGCTACACCGACGCACCGAACGAAACCGGTACGTCGTGCTGCGGCCCGGCACCAGATGCCAAGCCCACCGCTGCATGCGGACCGAACGCGAACTGCTGCTGAGACGACCATGCGTACTCAATCGTACAACGTGCTGTTCCTGTGCACCGGCAACTCCGCACGCAGCGTGATGGCCGAAGCCTTGCTCAACGTGCTCGGCAAAGGCCGGTTCCGTGCGTACAGCGCCGGCAGCTTCCCCAGCGGCCAGGTGCAACCGATCGCCGCCGAACTGGCCCGCTCGGTCGGCTACACGGAGCCGCTGCGCAGCAAGAGCTGGGACGAATTCGCGCAAGCCGATTCGCCGTCGATCGACATGGTGATCACCGTCTGCGACAACGCCGCCGGCGAGATGTGCCCGATCTGGCCCGGCCATCCGATCACCGCGCATTGGGGCACACCCGATCCGGTGGCGGCCGACGGCGACGAGGAGGCGCGCCGGCGTGCGTTCCATTCGGCCTGGCTGATGTTGCGCCGGCGCGTCGATCTGTTGCTGGCGTTGCCGCTGGAAAAACTCGACCACCTGGCGACGCAGCGAGAAGTGCGCGCCATCGGCCAGACGGCAGCCAATCATGAAAAGTGAAGCCGTCGCGGCGGTGCCGTCGCCGCAGATCGGATTCTTCGCGCACTACCTTAGCGTGTGGGTCGCGTTGTGCATCGTCGCCGGCGTAGCGCTCGGCCATCTCTTTCCCGGCTTCTTCGCCATGCTGGCGGCGGCCGAGGTGCAGCACATCAACCTGCCGGTGGCCGCGCTGGTATGGCTGATGATCGTGCCCATGCTGCTCAAGGTCGATTTCGCGCAGCTCGCGGGCGTGCGACGCCAGATGCGCGGCATCGGCATCACCTTGCTGGTGAACTGGGCGATCAAGCCGTTCTCGATGGCGTTGCTGGGCTGGCTGTTCATCCGGCACGTGTTCGCCGCCTGGCTGCCGGCGGGGCAGCACGATGCGTATATCGCAGGATTGATCCTGCTGGCGGCCGCACCGTGCACGGCGATGGTGTTCGTGTGGTCGCGCCTGTGCGGTGGCGAGCCGAATTTCACGCTGGCGCAGGTGGCGCTCAACGACAGCATCATGGTGGTCGCGTTCGCGCCGATCGTGGCGTTGCTGCTGGGTGTGGCGTCGATCCGTGTACCGTGGGGCACGTTGCTGCTGTCGGTGCTGCTGTACATCGTGGTACCAGTGATCGCGGCACAGCTGTGGCGCGGATGGCTGCTACGGCGTCGCGGACAAGTGGCGCTCGATACGGCGCTGCGCCGCATCGATCCCTGGTCGACCGCCGCCCTGCTCGCCACGCTGATCCTGCTGTTCGGTTTTCAGGGCGAGGCGATCCTGGCGCAGCCGCTGATCATCGCGCTGCTGGCCGTGCCCATCGTCATCCAGGTGTATCTCAATGCAGGCATCGCCTACGGCCTGAGCCGCTGGCTGAAGGTGCCGCACTGCGTGGCCGGACCCTCCGCACTGATCGGCGCCAGCAACTTCTTCGAACTGGCGGTGGCGGCAGCCATCAGCATCTTCGGACTGCGCTCGGGCGCGGCGCTGGCCACCGTGGTCGGCGTGCTGGTTGAAGTGCC
Organism: Rhodanobacter terrae; assembly: GCF_042657005.1. Taxonomy (NCBI): domain Bacteria; kingdom Pseudomonadati; phylum Pseudomonadota; class Gammaproteobacteria; order Lysobacterales; family Rhodanobacteraceae; genus Rhodanobacter; species Rhodanobacter terrae. The sequence goes on along the minus strand of NZ_JBHSNG010000003.1, from coordinate 31,834 downwards.
GGTGATGTTGTCGGTAGTGCGCATCGTCAACCACACCGGACACTGGTTCGACGAGCAACCGGCGCCGGTGCGCAGCTGACATACCGCGCGGTCGATGTCAGCCACGATTCAGTCTCATCGCGGGGATTCACCGCACGTTTGCATGATGCGGCGAAGACTCGGGTTTCCTGCGAGCAATGAGGTACGGTCCATGAACAAGATCCCCGCACTGACTTTCGCCCTGACGCTTGGCGCGCTCTCGCTTCCCGGCATCGCCATGGCACAACAGCAGGCGATGACCGAACCGCAGGTGCAAAGCGAGCTCACCGCACAGGGCTATATCAAGGTCCACGAGTTGAAGTTCAAGGACGGCATGTGGCGTGCAGAGGCCAGGAGCGCCAACGGCGACAGAGTGGATCTGCGCATCGACGCCAAGACCGGCCAGGTCTATCCGGACAAGCTGGTTTCGAAACTGAGCAGGCAGGACGTACGCGCGGCACTGGAGTCCCAGGGCTATACCCATGTGCATGATGTGGACTTCGACGATGGCATCTGGAAGGCCAAGGCCCACAATCCGTCCGGCAACAAGGTCAAACTCAGGATCGACGCCGACACCGGCAAGGTGATCGGCATCGACTGATGCAGGCAAGTCGCTGACACAGGCAAGTCGGACGGCAAAACCGTCGGCGCGCCATCACTTGCCGGCCGCCGGTGGATGGACCGGACACCCGATGCTCACTTAGTATCGGAGTACCCCATCCCCGGTCGGTGACTCCGTGAAACGATTGCTACTCTGCACCTTGCTCGCGGCCGCGTGCCATGTCGCGCTGGCCGCCGGCACTACGCTCACCTTCAGTACCGGGCGGCTGTCCGCCGAGGTCCGGACATTGTCCTCGGATGCGTTCGAAGGCCGCGGCCCGGCCACGCCGGCCGAGACAAAAACCATCGATTACGTAGTGGCACAGATGAAAGCCGCGGGATTGCAGCCCGGCGGCGACCTGAAAGACGGCAAGCGAGCATGGACTCAGGCCGTGCCCTTGTTGCGTAGCCAGATCATCGGCACGCCGACGCTGATCCTCGACCTCGGCGGCAAGAGCGAAGCATTGAGCCAGGGTGAACAGATCGCCATGCGCGCGCCCATGGACGGCTCGACCATGGTGGCGATCGCGAACGCGCCGCTGGTGTTCGTGGGCTACGGCGTGAAGGCGCCCGAGCGCAAGTGGGACGACTTCAAGGGCATCGATCTGCATGGCAAGATCGCGGTGGTGCTGGTCAACGATCCGGACTTCGAGACCGGCAAGGGCGACTTCGGCGGCAAGGCGATGACCTACTACGGCCGCTGGACCTACAAATACGAGGAGGCCGCCCGGCAGGGCGCGCTGGGCACGCTGGTGGTGCACGAAACCGCGCCGGCCTCGTACGGCTGGGCCACGGTGAAGAACTCCAACACCAACGCCATGTTCGACATCGTGCGCGACAATCCATCCGCGGTGCATCCGAAGCTGGAGGGCTGGATCCAGCGCGATCTGGCGATGCAGATGTTCAAGCACGCGGGTCTGGATTTCGATGCCTTGAAGAAGCAGGCGCAGACGCGCGAATTCAAGCCGGTGATATTGAAAGGCGAGAGTCTGTCGGCCAGTTTCAAGGTCGATACGAGCGTAGTCACGTCACACAACATCGTCGGCCGCATCGAAGGCAGCAAGCGCCCGGACGAGACCGTGATCTACAGCGCGCACTGGGATCATCTTGGCATCGGCGCGCCCGACGCAAGAGGCGACCGCATCTACAACGGCGCGGTCGACAACGCCACCGGCACCGCTGCGCTGATCGAAATGGCCCGGGCGTTCGCGCAGGGATCGCGGCCCGAACGTTCGGTGGTATTCCTCAATGTCACCGCCGAGGAAAAAGGCCTGCTCGGCTCCGAATACTACGCGTCGAAACCGCTGTATCCGCTGGCGAAGACCGCCGGCGTGATCAACGTGGACGCGCTCGATCCGCACGGGCCCGCCCGCAACTTCACCATCTCCGGCATTGCCAGGCTCGGTTTGCTGGACGACCTGATCGCGGACGCGAAAACCTATGGCATGACCTACACGCCTGACCCGAGGCCGGAGGCCGGCAGCTTCTTCCGTTCGGATCATTTCTCGTTCGCCAAGCGCGGCGTGCCGGCGATCTCGTTCGAATCGGGCAACGACTGGATCGACGGCGGACTTGCCGCCGGCAAAGCCGCGGAAGACGACTACATCGCCAAGCACTATCACCAGCCCTCCGACGAGTGGCAGGCCAGCTGGCCGTTCACCGGCATGGCTCGCGATCTGCAGCTGCTCTACACGGTAGGCGGCGATCTGGCGAATTCCGATGCGTGGCCGAACTGGAACGCGGATTCGGAATTCTGCGGCATTCGCGACAAGACGGCGGCCGAACGGCGATAGGCCCCGCGCATTTTTGTAGGAGCCCGCTAGCGGGCGATACCCTCAGCTTCGATGGTTGCGTGGCAGGATTCAGAGCAAGAGCATCGCCCGCGCGCGGGCTCCTACAACAGCGCAATCTAGTCGACGGGACGGCTGCCATAGGCCCCACGGCAAAAAGGAGGGCAGCTCCCGCCTCCATGAAGCAGACCGCCCGCGTTTCTGTAGGAGCCCGCTAGCGGGCGATACCCTCAGCTTCGATGGTCGCGTGGCAGGATTCAGAGCAAGAGCATCGCCCGCGCGCGGGCTCCTGCAACAGCGCAATCTAGTCGACGGGACGGCTGCCATAGGCCCACCGCAAAAAGGGCGGCAGCATCTGCTTCCATGACGCCTGGTTGTGTACGCCGCCCTGCAGCAGGAACAGCGACGCATCTGCGCGCCGCGACGGATGCTTCGCGTAATCCATGTCGACCGAATAGCCGAGCTGCTTCAGGCCGCGGACCTGGAAACCATCGGCGCCGCGATAGCCTTCGATCACGTCCTGCGCGTCGTCGACGGTGTCGTTGATGTCGTCGCCATCGCGATCCTTGGCCTCCTCCGCCGTACCCACCGCAAACCACATCTTCAGGCCGGCGCGCTTGCCGCCACGGTCGACCATCGCCTGCGCCAGCCGCGTGTGCTGCACCGCCGTGGCGCTCGTGCGGTCCGCCGCCAGCCAGAACGAGGGCGAGAATGCGCCGACCCGGCCGAACACGTCCGGATACTGCCAGCCGAGATTGAACGCGTTCAGTGCGCCCAGCGACCAGCCCAGCATGGTGCGTTCGCGCGCGACTTTGCGCGTGCGGTAGTGCGCGTCGACGTACGGCACCAGCGCACCGGCGACCCAGGCGGAATAGTCCTGCGCCCGCGTGCCGATCGGACCGATCGGCGAGCCGCCGACGAGACTGCGCGAGGCGGCACGGTCAGACAGGCCGTATGCGGCGGCGCGATCGGCCAGCATGTCGATCGCGACCACGATGACCGGCTCGATCGCATGCACCCGGTAGAGTCGCGCCAGCGTCGGCCGCAGGCCCACCGCGGCCATGTCCTGGCCGTCATTCGCATACAGCACCGGATAGCGGCGGCTGGTCTGGTCGTAGCCCGGCGGCAGGTAGATGTCGACTTTTATCTTTTCCGGCGCAAACGCCGGCGCATCGAGCTGCAGACGTACCACCGTGCTTTCGAAGATCTGCGCATGCGATGCTTTCGATGCCGCAGCTGGGGGACAGATGCCGCCGCCCAACAGCATGCCCAACAGCACGCATGCCGCGGGTCGGTGGCGAACCACGCGACGCGCCGGGTTCATTACTTCACGCTGGCGAACCATACGCCATAGCCGGGCAGCTGCAGCTCGTCGCCATCGAAATGTCCCTGCAGCAAACCATGGCCGTCCAGTCGATGCGGCACGCCGAGCATCGCGGGCAAGCGGACGTCGACAGCGGCATCGGCCAGATTGAACACGACCAGCGTGGTCTGCCCGTCGAATCGGCGAGTGAACGCCAATACCGGCTCGACAGTGTCGATGAATTCGATGTCGCCCCAGCGCAGTGCCGGCTGCGACTGGCGCCAGTGCATGAAGGTGCGGAAACCGTTCAGTACCGAATGCGGGTCGGCCTCCTGCCTGGTCACCGCCAGCGCGCGATGTTCCTGCGGCACCGGCAACCACGGCATGCCGTGGCTGAAACCGGCATGGGCCTGATCGTCGCTCCACGGCATCGGCGTGCGGCAGCCGTCGCGGCCCTTGAACTGCGGCCAGAACGCGATGCCATAAGGGTCCTGCAGCGATTCGTACGGCACCTCGGCCTCGGTCAGGCCAAGTTCCTCGCCTTGATAGACGCACACCGAACCGCGCAGCGAACAGACCATCGCCGTGAGCAGGTTGGCCAGCTGGGTCGAGGACCGGCCCTTGCCCCAGCGCGTCAGCACGCGCTCGACGTCGTGGTTGGAGATGGCCCAGCACGGCCAGCCTTCGGTCATCTGCGCTTCCAGCGCCTGCACCGTGCCGCGGATGTGGGCGGCGCTGAAATCGTCGGTCAGCAGCTCGAAGCTGTAGCCCATGTGCAGTCGGCCATGCCGGGTGTATTCGGCCATCGTGGCCAGCGAATCCTCGGAGGAAATCTCGCCCAGCGCGGCCACATCCCGATAGCGGTCCATCAACGTGCGCAGCTCGGCGAGAAACCCCAGGTTTTCGGGCCTCGTGTTGTTGTAGTAGTGGTACTGGAACGCGTAAGGGTTGTCCGGGCTGAAACCGCGGCCGACCCGTTTCTCTTTCGGCTTGGGCGGGTTGTCGCGCAACTCGCGGTCGTGGAAGCAGAAGTTGATCGCATCCAGCCGCACGCCGTCCACGCCCTTGTCCAGCCAGAAGCGCACGCTGTCGAGAATCGCCGCGCGTACTTCGGGATGATGGAAATTCAGATCCGGCTGCGAGATCAGGAAATTGTGCAGGTAGTACTGCCCGCGCCGCGGCTCCCACTGCCAGGCCGAACCGCCGAACAGCGACAGCCAGTTGTTCGGTGCGCTGCCGTCGTCCTTCGCATCGGCCCACACGTACCAGTCGGCCTTCGGGTTGTCGCGACTCTCGCGACTTTCCTTGAACCAGTGATGTTCGATCGAGGTATGGCTGAGCACCTGGTCGATCATCACCTTGAGGCCGATATCGTGCGCCTTGGCCAGCAGGCGATCGAAATCCGCCAGCGTGCCGAACAAGGGATCGACGTCCCGGTAGTCGGCGATGTCGTAGCCGAAATCGGCCATCGGGGACTTGAAGAACGGCGCGATCCAGATCGCGTCGACGCCCAGACTGGCCACGTAGTCGAGCCGCTCGATGATGCCCGGCAGATCGCCCACGCCGTTGCCGTCGGTGTCCAGGAAGCTGCGTGGATAAATCTGGTAGGTGACGGCTCCGCGCCACCAGGGTGCATCACTCATTCGCATGTCCCTTAAGTTCTTTCCCGAGTCTAAGCGACACGCCCAAGGCGGTGCTTTCGCAGCTTGTGGGGGAGCTTACCGGCTGCATAAGGGTGCCGCGGTGACTGTGCATACGTATTCATGGGCGACGGATATCGCATTGCAGCATACAGAGGGAATGCGCGTTTGGACGTCCATATGAAAATCCGCTGGAGGGCGCGCAATGGCTTCTGATGCTGGCGTCGGCGACTGTCCGGCATATCGGGACCTGCGTGCTCGATGTGCCTTGGGCGAGATCGCCAGGCGCATGTTTGCGATGCAAAGCAGCAGAATGAATACGTATGCACAAACCGCTTCGCCCGCAAAATGCGGCCCTACCATGCGGACACGCTGATGGAGTCTCTCTACCGGCGCACCTGCCGACGGTCGTCGCCGACGGAAGCGCGGGGAAACTCAAAAATCAAGATTTGCGGCGGCACTTTTCGTGGGAGGGGAAGACATGGTTTTGAAACACAACGTGCTGGCCGTGGCAATCGCATCCATCTGTTTTGGACTTTGCACCGTCGCCCACGCCGGCAGCACGCCTGTGGGCAGCGCGCCGCAGCAGGACACCCAGGCGCCGCCGTCCAAGGACGACAAGGCCGGTACCAAGAAGGCCAGCACCAACAAGCAGCAGCAGCTCGATGCCAAGAAGCTGCAGGCAGTCCAAGTCAGCGGCTTCATCAGCAGCATCGAGAACTCCACCGCGCTCAAGCGCAATGCCAGCACCATCGTCGAGGCGGTGTCGGCCGAGCAGGTCGGCAAGCTGCCTGGCGTGAGCATCGCCGACACCCTCGGCCGCCTGCCCGGCCTCGCCGTGCAGACCGTGGACGGCCGCCCGCAGGTACTGACCATCCATGGCCTGGGCCCCGACTTCTCCACCGCGCTGGTCAACGGCGGCCAGCAGGTCAGCACCTCCAACAACCGCGATGTGGAATTCGACCAGTACCCGTCGAGCTGGTTCGACAATGTGGTGGTGCACCTCAGCCCCGAAGCCGACCTGATCGGCCAGGGCCTGGCCGGCACCGTGGACATGCACACCATCCGCCCGCTGGACAAGTCCGGCCCCGAGGCGGCGGTGAACGCAAAGTACATCTGGAACAGCATGTCCCAGCTGGCCAACGGCTCGGGCGTTAGCAACTCGGGCCACAACCTCAACGGCGTGTGGGTGGACCAGTTCGCCAACCATACCGTGGGCGTGACCCTGGGCGTGGACCTGGAGGACAACCCCTCGCAGATCGAGCACCAGGGGCCGTGGGGCTACGCCACCGATGCGAACGGCGACGCCGTGATCGGCGGCTCGAAGAACTACGGCATCACCGACTCCCTGAAGCGCAACGGCCTGCTGGCCACCGTGCAGTGGCAGCCGAACGAGTTCTACACCGGCACCATCGACGTCACCTACGACAACTTCAAGGAAACCCAGCAGGCCAAGGGCATGGAGTTTCCGCTGTTCTACAGCTCAGCGCAGCTGCAGCCCGGCGGCGTGGTAGTGCCGGATCCCCACGTCAACGGCGGCGGCTTCGTGCAGAGCGGCACCTATGGCAACGTCAAGCCGGTGATCCGCAACGACTACAACAGCAACAGTGCCCGGGTCTACAACTTCAACTGGGACAACAAGTTCACCATCAACGAGAACTGGTCGGTGGATGCCGCCGCGAATTATTCGCGCGCCACCAGCCGCAAGGTCGAACTCGAAAGCTATTCCGGCACCGGCTACGGCTCTAGCGGCGGCGCACTCGACACCGTGGGCTTCCAAGAGCTCGGCAACGGCCTGCTCAACCTCAGCCCGTCGCTGAACTACACCCAGGGCGTGATGCTGACCGACCCGCAGGGTTGGGGCGGCGGCAACGACGTGGTGCAGGCCGGCTTCATCAACGCGCCGCGCACCGTCGACTACCTCGCCAACCTGCGCCTCTCGGTGGAGCGCAGCTTCGCCAGCGGCCCGTTCTCAAGCCTGGAGTTCGGCGTGAGCAACAGCCGCCGCAACAAGTCCTACCACATCGACCAGGCCTTCCTGACCCTTGGCGGCGGTACCCTCAGCGGCGGCAATGCCGTCAAGACCGCACCGATCCAGGGCGGCAGCAGCTGCGATCCGCTGTCGTGGATGGGCATCGGCCCGGAGCTCTGCTACAACCCGTTCGCCCTGATCGACAACGGCTCGCTGGTCAACGTGCCTACCTTCGGCTCCAATACCGGCACGCCGCCGAACTGGACGACGCATGAGAACGTCTTCACGCCGTACTTCCAGCTCAACATCGACACCAACCTCGGCGATGTCAGCCTGCGCGGCAACTTCGGCATGCAGGCGCAGCACACCGCGCAGCGTGCAACCGGCGAGCGCGTGGCGCCGGGCAGCGCCATCACCGGCAACGCGATCGAGTTGATCCCGGTAGCCGGCAGCACCAGCTACACCCGCTACCTGCCCAGCGCCAACCTGATCTTCGGCTTCACCGACCACGACGACCTGCGCTTCAGCGCCGCCCGCACCCTGTCCCGCCCGCGCATGGACCAGATGAACGCCGGCCTCGGGGTGAGCGGCAACGTCACTCTCCTGCAGAGCACCAACCCGAACCAGGCGTTCTTCAGCGCCTCGGGCGGCAACCCCAAGCTCACGCCCACCATGGCCGACAACTACAACGTCAGCTATGAACACTACTTCTCGGGTCCAGCGTCGGGCTTCCAGTGCAATTCGGCCGACCAGAAGAACTCGGATCTGTGCCGCAGCGGCGGCGGCGGCTACTTCTCGGTGTCGGGCTACTTCATCGATCTGCATGACTACATCAACCCGAACTCGTCCTTCCTGTACAACTTCAGCCCCTTCCTGCCATTCACCCTGACTCAGGCGCAGCTGGCCCAGCTGGGCACCCACTACGGCGTCGTCACCGGCCCGACCAATGACGGCCACGGCTACGTGAAAGGCATCCAGGGCACCTTGAACCTGCCGTTCAACCTGCTCACCCCGGTGCTCGACGGTTTCGGCACGATCCTCACCGCCAACCGTACCAAGAGCTCGCTGGTCTATGCCGGCAACTCCACGGCGATCACCGTGCCGGGCCTGTCCAAGTGGGTCGCCAACGGCACGCTGTACTACCAGCACGACGGCTTCGAGGCGCGCATCAGCGACAGCTACCGCTCCAACTTCCTGGGCGAGGTGTCGGGCATCAGCGCCACGCGCATCGAGCAGACGCTGAAGGGCGGCAACACCTACGACGCCCAGGTGAGCTACACGTTCGAAAGCGGCCGCTTCAAGGGCCTGACCCTGATCGCACAGGGCCAGAACCTGTCGAACAAGATCTTCACCACGTTCCAGAACAACGACCCTCGCCAGGTACAGACCTGGGAACGCTACGGTCGCACCTACTCGGTGGGCGCCTCGTACAAGTTCAAGTAAGTCGTATCGACCTTACCTCCCCAAGGTGCCCCGCTGTGCGTTTTCCGGCGGGGTTTTTTTTCATGATCCGCGCATCCGCAGCGACGGTGGCGCGGCAACTGAGGCAGGACGCCGAGGAGCGATGACATGAACGACCCCCGCATCCGCCGCGTCGTGATCGTGGGTGGCGGCACTGCCGGGTGGATGACGGCAGCCCTGCTCGCCCAGGCACTTGGTCCACAACGGGATATCCGGTTGATCGAGTCTAGCGAGATCGGCGTCGTCGGCGTAGGCGAGGCCACCATTCCGCAGATCCGCCACATCAACCGCTTCCTCGGCATCGACGAGGACGAGCTGCTGCGCGCCGTCCACGGCACTTACAAACTGGGCGTGCAGCTCAACGACTTTGGCCGCCTCGGCGATTCCTACCTGCATGCCTTCGGCGACATCGGCCTGCCGCTGGGTCTGGCGCCATTCCACCATTACTGGCTGCGCAGCCGGCGCGAGAACCCCAATGCGCCTGGGCTGTGGGCGTACTCGCTCAACGCAGCGGCCGCAGCCGAGAACCGCTTCGCGCCGCTGGAAACAGTACCGGACAGCCCGATCGGCGGCGTCCGCTACGCCTACCACTTCGATGCCTCGCGCTACGCCCAGTACCTGCGCGAACGCATCGCGCCGGGCGCGGTGCGGCGTACCGAGGGCAAGGTAGTAAACGTGCACCTGCGCGCAGGCGACGGCTTCATCGAATCGCTGCAACTGGACAACGGCGAGGTCGTCGAAGGCGACTTCTTCATCGATTGTTCCGGCTTCCGCGGCCTGCTGATCGAGGGCGCGCTGAACACCGGCTACGAGAACTGGCAGCACTGGCTGCCCTGCGACCGCGCGCTTGCGGTGCCCAGCGCCCCCGGCGGCCCGATGCGCCCGTACACCCAGGCCAGCGCGCGCACGGCCGGCTGGCAATGGCGCATCCCGTTGCGCCATCGCGTTGGCAACGGCCACGTGTATTGCAGCCGCTTCATCAGCGACGACGAAGCCGCCGCCCAGCTGCTGGAGAACCTGGAGACCGAAGCGCTGGACGATCCGCGCCCGTTGCGCTTCGTCACCGGCATGCGCCGGCAGGCGTGGAACCGCAACTGCCTCGCGCTGGGCCTGGCCGCCGGCTTCATGGAACCGCTGGAATCGACCAGCATCCATCTGGTGCAGTCGGGCATCAATCGCCTGCTGGCTATGTTCCCCGACCGCCATTGCGAGCGGCAGCTGGTCGACGAATACAACCGCCAGACCCGCTTCGAGTACGAGCGCGTACGCGATTTCCTGATCCTGCACTACAAGGCCACCGAGCGCACCGACACGCCGTTCTGGCAGCAATGCGGCGCGATGGAAATCCCGCCGTCGCTGGCGCGCCGCATCGAGTTGTTCCGCCGCACCGGCTTGATCTTCCGCGAGGCCGACGAGCTGTTCACCGAGACCGGCTGGTTGCAGGTTCTGCTGGGCCAGCACATCGAGCCGGAACGCCATAACCCGCTGGCCGACGCTCTGACTGCGGAGCAGTTGGACGGGTTCCTCGCCGACATCCGCTCCCTGGTCGGCCGCGCCAAGAACTCGCTGCCAGCGCACCACGAATTCGTGGCGCGTGCAGGCGGCAGCCTCGCCGCATGAGCGTCACGATCTTTCGCCGCAGCTGGAGCCAACCATGATCCGATGCATCGCTTCGTCACTGCTCTTCGCCCTGCTCGCGCTGGGCGGCTCCGCGCCGGCCGCGGCCGCACCCGCCGCCCCTGCCGCATCGGCACCCTCCGGCGTCTGGTACGAGATCTTCGTGCGCAGCTGGGCGGACAGCAATGGCGACGGCATCGGCGATCTCAACGGCGTCACCGCGAAGCTCGATTATCTGCAGTCGCTGGGCGTCAGCGGCATCTGGCTGATGCCGATCAATCCGTCGCCCAGCTATCACGGCTACGACATCACCGACTACTACGGCATCAATCCGCAATACGGCACGATGGCCGACTTCCAGCGCCTGCTGGACGAAGCGCACAAGCGCCATCTGAAGGTCATCATCGATCTGGTGATCAACCACACCAGCGATCAGCATCCCTGGTTCAAGGCCGCACGCGATCCCGCCAGCCCGTATCACGGCTGGTACAGCTGGGCCGGTCCGCACACCGACCTGCAGGAGCAGGACGCGGCCGGACCGCAGGCGTGGCACGCCATGGGCGCGGCGCATTACCTGGGCGACTTTTCCGGCGCCATGCCCGACCTCGACTACGACACTCCGGCCGTACGGCGGGAGATGATCAAGGTCGGCCAGTACTGGCTGAAGAAAGGCGTCGACGGTTTCCGCCTCGACGCCGCGCAGCACATCTACCTCGACTTCAAGGCGGATCTCGACAACCCCAAGACGCTGGCGAAGAACATCGCCTGGTGGTCCGAGTTCCGTCGCGGCATGAATGCGGTCGACCCCGCCGCCTACATCGTCGGCGAGGTGACCCGCGACTCGGCCGACCAGCTGGCGCCGTATTTCAAGCCGCTGGATGCGGCGTTCGATTTTCCGCTGGCGAAGCGGCTGATCGCCAGCGCCGGGAGCGAACGTGCCGGCGACCTCGCTGCGTGGATCGCGCATACCGATGCCGCCTATCGCAAGGTCGCCGGCAAGTCGGGCGTGGATGCACCGTTCCTCTCCAACCACGACCAGGACCGCGTGATGAGCCAGCTCGGCGGCAACCCGCAGCACATGCGCATGGCCGCCGCGATGCTGCTGACCCTGCCCGGCCAGCCGTTCGTCTACTACGGCGAGGAACTGGGCATGCGCGGGCGGAAGCCCGATCCCAATCTGCGCGAACCGATGCGCTGGAACCGCGCCACCGATGCACCAGGCGAAACCACCTGGGAGGCCTCGACCTCGCACGAGAGTCCGACGGTGTCGGTCGAGGCGGAGCAGGCCGACCCGGATTCGCTGCTGCATTACTACACGATGCTGATCCACTGGGGCAGTCGGCTCGGCGTGTTGCGGGACGGCACCTTCCATGCCTATGCCGCAGGCAACCCGCACCTCGCCGCATGGCAACTCGACGACGCCGGTAACCGGGTGCTGGTCGTGCACAACCTGTCCGGCCGGGCGCAGAACACGACGCTGGGTGATCGCCGTTTCCATGCCGTGCTGCTGCACAGCAGGCCCGGCGTCACGCTGCGGAACAACCGACTGCAGATGCCGCCCTACACTACGGCGATCCTGCAATGAACACTGAGGTGATGCGATGAAAAGTTCAGCACGACGCGACCGATTCGGTATGACGACAGGGTTCTGGCTGGGCCTTGCGCTGGCGCCGATCGGCGCGACCGCCGCGACATCACCGCCGCAGCAGGCGACCTCCATGGCACATATCCGCGACCACGTCATGCTGATCGGCCAGGGTGCGGATCAGCTCAGCATCCGCTTCGTCGCGCCCGGCGTCGTGCACGTGCAGAACACGCGCAGCGACCCTGCCGATGCGCCCGCTCTGGTGATCGACCGTGACACCGCGCACCCGGTGTTCGAACAGGTACGTACCGACGCGAACGACGCGGGCATGGCCACCGCGCGCGCATCGATCCGCTGGGACGGGCAGCATCGCCAGCTGCAGATCGACGACGCGCAGCATCACCGCCTGCTGCAGCTCGACCTCGCTTCGCTGCAACACGGCGGGTTGACCTTGCAGCACGAACCGCAGGACGCGCTGTACGGCATCGGCGGCTACAACGCGACCGAAGATGCCGGCGCCGGCCTGCTGCGTACCGGCAAACAAGTCGCCGATGCCGGCGAACAAGGCCACGCCGGCGCACCGTTCGTGTGGAGCACCGCCGGCTACGGCGTGCTGCTGGACAGCGATGGCGCCACGTTCACCCTGAAGCCCGGTGCGATCAGCGTCGACAGCAGCGCGCGCCGGCATCCCGACTACTACATCCTGGTCGGCACACCCCGCGAAATCTTCACCGCGCTGGCGCAGCTCAGCGGTCGGTCGCCGCTGTTTCCGAAGTGGGCGATGGGCTTCACCAACAGCCAGTGGGGCATCGACCAGAAGGAGCTGCTGCAGATCGCCGACACCTACCGCGCCAAACACATACCGATCGACAACTTCACGCTCGACTTCGACTGGAAGGCATGGGGCGAGGACAACTACGGCGAGTTCCGCTGGAACGCCGCCAAGTTTCCGGACGCACCCAGCGGCAAGCTGAAATCCGATCTCGACCGGCGCGGCATCCACCTCACCGGCATCATGAAGCCGCGCGTGCACGTCGACACGGTGGAAGGCCGCTATGCCACGGCGCACGACCTGTGGCGTCCCGACGAGACGGCCGCGCCGGATTACTTTTCGCTGAAACTGGTGAAGGACATCGACTTCGACAAGCCGGCCGCGCGCGCCTGGTTCTTCAACGACGCGCTGAAACGGAGTTTCGCCACCGGCATCGCCGGCTGGTGGAACGACGAGGCCGACAATACGCCGAGCAACACCCAGTTCCTCAACATGCAGCGCACGCTCTACGACGGCCAGCGCGCGTTCTCCAACCAGCGCGTGTGGTCGATCAACCGCAACTTCTGGCTAGGCTCCCAGCGCTACGCCTACGGCTTGTGGTCGGGCGACATTCCCACCGGCTTCGCCAGCATGGCCGGTCAGCGTGCGCGCATGCTCAGCGCGATCGACGTGGGCGCGATGCAATGGGGCATGGACGGCGGCGGCTTCCATGGCCACCCGTCGGACGAGAACTACGCGCGCTGGATCGAGTTCGGTGCGTTCACGCCGATCTTCCGCGTACACGGCGACTTCGGCCAGAAGCGGCAGCCGTGGGTCTACGGGCCGGTCGCGGAGAAAGCCGCCACCGATGCGATCCGGCTGCGCTACGCGCTGATTCCATACATCTACAGCTACGCCTGGCGTCATCACACGAGCGGCCTAGGCCTGGTGCGCCCGCTGCTGTTCGACTGGCCGCACGATCCGCAGCTGCGCAACGACGTCGACGCATGGCTGTTCGGCGACTGGCTGCTGGCGTCGCCGGTGGTCGAGCCGGGGCAGATTTCGAAGGACATCTACCTGCCGGCCGGCCGCTGGACCGACTGGTTCAGCGGCAAGGCTTACCGAGGCGGCCAGACCGTCCGCCTCGCCATCGACAGCAAGCACTGGGGCGACATCCCGCTGTTCATCCGCGACGGCGCGATCATCCCGACCCAGCCGCCGATGGACTACGTCGGCGAAAAGCCGCTGACGCAGCTGGACGTCGACGTATTTCCCGCCGCCACGCGCACGCAGTTCGACTATTACGACGACGACGGCAACACCTACGACTACGAAAAAGGCGCGTACTTCGCGCAGGCGCTGTCCGTACGGCGGCAAGGCAGCACGGTGCGCTTCGAAACCGGCGCCGTCTCCGGCAGTTTCCGGCCCGCACTGAAGTTCTATCTGCTGAAGATCCATGGCGCCGCCGCCGCGACCGTCCGCAGCGGCGGCACCGCCCTGCCGACATTCCAGAGCCTGGATGCGCTGCAGCACGGCCAGGGCGAAGGCTGGGCCAGCGGCCACGATCGATACGGCGCCGTCACCTATGTACGGGTGATGGCGGCAACAGTGCGCGACATCGCACTGACCCTGGGCGACAACGGCTGAGCCATCTCCGTCGCCCGACGCGCGCCGCGCCGCGGCGCGCGTTCATGCAGTCACTGAAGGAGATCTACCTGATGTGCGATGACGGAAAGACGATACTCGGCGTGAAGCCGTCCCTGGCGCTGGCGATCTGCGCAGCACTGGCACTCTATGCCCTGCCCGCGCTGAACAGCCCGGCCAGCGCTGCCAGCAACGACAACAACGTGGAATGGGCCGGACTGTTCCACGACCAGGGCCCGATGTTCGACAACCACGTCGAACCGACCTCCGCCCAGGCGGTGACGCTGACCCTGCGCACGTTCAAGAACGACATCACCAGCGCCAACATCAAGTACTACGACAGCGCCGATGGCGCCTTCCACTGGGTGGCGATGAGCTGGTCGTCGAACGATGCCACCGGCGTGTACGACTACTGGAAGGGCACCGTACCGGCCAGCGCCTCGCACAAGTACTACCGCTTCCAGATCAACGACGGCAGCGCGACCGCCTGGCTCAATGCGGCCGGCACCACCTCGGCCGAGCCCTCGTCGGGCGATTTCTACATCCTGCCCGGATTCACCACGCCGGCATGGATGAAGAACGGCGTGATGTACCAGATCTTCCCGGACCGCTTCTACAACGGCAGCACCGCCAACGACGTCACCAACGGCCAGTACACCTACGCCGGCTGCGCCACCGAGAAGCATGCCTGGGGCACGAGCGTGGTATCCAACGTAGGCGGCTGCAACAGCGCGGTGTTCTTCGGCGGCGACCTTGCCGGCATCGACCAGAAGCTCGGCTACATCAAGAATACCGTCGGCGCCGACATCATCTATCTCAACCCGATCTTCCACTCGCCGACCAACCACAAGTACGACACCGAGGACTACACCACGGTGGACCCGGCGTTCGGCACCAACGCGACGCTGCAGACGCTGAGCGCCGACATCCACAGCACCAGCAACGGGCCCAGGGGCTACCTGATCCTCGACGGCGTGTTCAACCACACCGGCGACACGCATGCGTGGTTCGACCGCTACAACTGGTGGGCCACCAACGGCGCCTACGAGTCGCAGTCCAGCACGTGGTACGGCTATTACAACTTCCAGAGCTGGCCGGGCACGTACTCCACGTTCTTCGGCGTACCGAGCATGCCCAAGCTCAACTACGGCGCCACCGGCTCGGCCGTGCGCAACGCGATCTATGCCGGCAGCACCTCGGTGGTGAAGACCTGGCTGCAAGCCCCGTACTCGATCGATGGCTGGCGGCTCGACGCGGCACAATACCTCGACGCCAACGGCAACAACGGCAGCGACACCACCAACCATCAGATCATGGCCGAGCTGCGCACCGCGGTGAAATCGGTCAACCCCAATGCCGACGTCCTCGGCGAATTCTGGGGCAATGCCGGACCCTGGACCGACACCGGCGACCAGTGGGACGGCGCGATGAACTACGACGGCTTCGCCCAGCCGGTGTCCGAATGGATCACCGGCCAGGACTACAGCGGCAACGCCGCGTCGATACCGGTCTCGCAGTTCGACAGCTGGCTGCACGGCACGCGCGCGAACTATCCGACCGACGTGCAGCAGGCGATGTCCAACTTCCTCAGCAGCCACGACATCACCCGCTTCGGCAACCGCGCCGGCGGCGACATCTGGAAGACCTATCTCGCGCTGTTCTTCCAGATGACCTACGTCGGCACGCCGACGATCTACTACGGCGACGAGTACGGCATGCAGGGCGGCGCCGACCCGGACAACCGCCGCACCTTCGACTGGACCCTCGGCAGCATCACCAACAGCGCGGTGGCGCTGACCCAGAAACTCACCACCATCCGCAATGCCTATCCGGCGCTGCGCACCGGCTCGTTCATGACCTTGCTCACCGACGACACCAACAAGCTGTACGCCTACGGCCGTTTCGACAGCACCAACCGCATCGCGGTGGCGCTCAACAACGATACCGTCGCGCATGCGATGACGGTGCCGGTGGGCCAGATGAGCGTGATCAACGGCAGCCATCTCACCGAGCTGATCTCGGGCACGCAATACACCGTGCAGAACGGCACCGTGACCGTCACGGTGAACGGCCATTACGGCGCGATCCTGGCTCAGTAAGGGAACCGCGAAAACCCGCAGTTGCTCGTCATCCCAGCACAAGCGGGGACCCAGTGTCGTTGCTTTTCAAAAGCTTGAAAGTCACTGGATGCCTGCTTGCGCAGGCATGACGGGCTTTTCGAGGTCCGCAGTCCATGATGGTGGCGTCAGCGGCTACTGCTGGCACCACCGCTGACCAGCTCAAATCTGCTGAGCGCTGGCGATTGGCTGGACGTCATCGCTTGCGTGTAGGAAACTGCGCCTCGATGTAAACGTTTACATCCCGACGGTTGCTGGCCCAGGCCAGTCCGATCCGCGTCGCACCACGTATCGAACAGGACCTGCCATGGCTATTCCCGCCCTGCTACGAAACCTGGCCCTGGCGGCCTGCACCGCCCTGCTGATCACCGGCACGGCCGGCGCCGCGGCACCCGCGGCAACCAACACCAGCCTGCGCATCGACGCCACCGCCGCCGCCTCGCCGTTTCCGCATTTCTGGGAACAGATGCTCGGCTCCGGCCGCGCCTCGCTGGCCTTGCGCGACGACTACCGCAAGGACCTGGAAGCCGTGCATCGGGCCACCGGCTTCAGCTACATCCGCTTTCACGGCATCCTCGACCGCGACGTGGGTCTGGTGCAGCGCGACGCGCAGGGAAAGATTTCCTACAACTTCTCCTACGTCGACCAGATCTACGACGGCCTGCTCGAACGCGGCGTGAAACCCTTCGTCGAACTCAGCTTCATGCCGCCCGAGCTGACTTCGAACCCGGACGCGCTGCAGGCGTTCTGGTACCACCCGAATATCGCGCCGCCCAAGCACTACGCCGAGTGGGACGCGATGATAGGCGCGCTGGCGAAACACCTGGTCGAGCGCTATGGCATCGACGAAGTAGCCAGCTGGTATTTCGAGGTGTGGAACGAACCGAACATCGGGTTCTGGGCCGGCACGCCGCCGCAGGCCACCTACTTCACGTTGTACGACCACACCGCCCGTGCACTCAAGGCAGTGAGCCCGCGCATCCGCGTGGGCGGCCCGGCCACCGCGCAGGCCGCCTGGACCGCCGATTTCCTCGCCCACACACACAAGAACAACGTGCCGGTGGATTTCGTCAGCACGCATGTCTACGGCGACGACACCGCGGACAACGTGTTCCACACCAGCGAGAAGATCCCGCGCGCCGACATGGTCTGTCGCGCGGTGGACAAGGTGCACAAGGAAATCGCCGCGTCGCCGTATCCGCAGATGCCGCTGATCTTCAGCGAACACAACGCCAGCTACGCCAACCTGCCCAACGTCACCGACACCGTGTTCATGGGGCCGTGGATCGCCAACACGATCCGCGAATGCGCCGGCAAGGTGCAAATCATGAGCCACTGGTCGTTCTCCGACGTGTTCGAGGAACAGGGCGTGGTGCGCAATCCGTTCTACGGCGGCTTCGGCCTGATCGCCGCCGACCGCATTCCCAAGCCCGCCTTCAACGCGTTCGCCGTGCTGCACAAGCTGGGCGACAAACAGCTCGCAATCGATTCCGATGCCGCGCTGGCCACCCGGCGCGAGGACGGCAGCGTGGTCATCGCATTGTGGAACTACGCCCCGCCCGTCGGCGACACCGCCAGCTATACGCGCGGCGAACCCGTCGGCGCGCCGAAGCACTTCAGCATCGACGTGCGGCATCTGCCCGCCGGCGCCCGCGCCACGGTCTGGCGGGTGGACGCCACCCACGGCAACGCCGTCGCCGCGTTCGACCGGATGGGCCGCCCCGACTTCCCCAGCCGCGAGCAGATCGCCCAGTTGCGCGAGGCCGGCCAACTGGCCGCGCCCGAATCGGTGGCGGTGAGCGACGGCAGGTTCGCGATTACGGTGCCGGTGCAGGGCCTGGTGGTGGTGGAGCTGCGCTGAGCACCGCTCAGCTCACGCCAACGAGATCTTTCTGCCCCAGCCGCTGCGCGTGCTCGCGGCACAGTTGCTCGACCAGCACCCGATGATCCGGCAAATCATCGAGTGCACGGCCGGCCATCTGCTGGATCATCGCGAACTCGCGCTGCGCCGCCGCCATCTGCGGGTACGCGCTGCGCATCGGCTCGAGGTCGGTCCTGAACTCCATGCCGTACAGCACGTATTGCCAGCTCGCGGGCATGAACATTTCCAGGTCGGTGACGAAGTCCAGCCGGTGCGGCGGACGATGGCGCCATAGCGCGAGGCGGTCCTGTAAGGTCTGCGGGATGCCGGCGGGATCGGCGTTGTCGATCCAGAACGCGCTGTCGCGGCGCTGCGTCAGGCAGTAGTGCATCTTGATGAAGTCGATGATGCGCTCGTAGCGCGCCACCATCATCTGGTTGAACTGGCGCGCGGTACGTTCCATGTCGTCCGCGTCGCCGGGCAACAGGTGGGTGATCAGGTAGGCGGCCAGTTCGACCAGCGCGATGCCGGTGGATTCCAGCGGCTCGACGAAGCCGCCGGCCAGGCCCACCGCCACGCAGTTCCGGCGCCAGTGCTCCGGCCGGTAGCCGGTCTCGAACTTGATATGCAGCGCCTCCAGTCCGGCTGCGGCGTCGCCCACGTAATCGCGCACCACCTGTTCCGCACGGGTGGCGTCGCTATGCCGCGACGAATACACATAGCCGATGCCCCGCCGCTTCTGCAGGCCGATGTCCCAGGTCCAGCCCGCTTCCTGCGCGGTGGCGCGGGTGAACGGCAGGATCGGCGCGTCCGGACGCGGGTACGGCACCTGCAGCGCCACCGCGCGGTCGGCGAACAGCACGTCGCGCCGGCTGTGGAACGGCGACTGCATCGCGTTGCCGATCAGGGCACCGCGCAAGCCGGTGCAATCCACGTAGAGGTCCGCGCTGAGCTCGCCGATTTCCCTGGTGACGATGCGCGCGATCGCGCCTGATTCGTCCAGCTCGGCCCGTTCCACCGTGGCCAGATGACGCCTGACCCCCAGGCTCTGGCCGTGCTCGGCCAGCACGGCGGCGAAGCAGGCGGCGTCGAAGTGGTAGGCGTGGTTCATCGGTCCCTGGTAGTCGGCATCGGTGGCGCGCTTCGGCGCCCGGCCATGATCGATCAGGCGCTTCTGCATGGTCACCGCCTCGGCGAAGGCCATGCCGTCGGGAGCGCCGCCGAGCAGCCAGTACGGCAACAGCTCCGGATTGCCGCTGCGCTGGCTGGGCAGGCTGAAGGGATGGAAGAAGCGATCCGGCCCGGGCTCGCCGGGCGCGCGCACCCAGTTCACATACTGGATGCCCTGCTTGTATGTCGCGCTGGCGCCGACCAGGAAACGGCGCTCGTCCAGGCCGATCGCGGCCAGGGTGCCGCGGATCGAGGGAAACGTGGCCTCGCCCACGCCGAGCAGACCGATGTTCGGCGATTCGACCAGTTCGACCTGAATGCTTTCAGGCTCCGAACTGTTCAGCGCCTTGGCCAGGTAGCAAGCCGTCAGCCAGCCGGCGGTGCCGCCGCCGACGACCAGAATCTTTTGGATACGCGCCATTTCACTTTCCTCCCACTTGCTGCTTAGCAACAAGCCTATTGCAGATTTTCGCAGTAGGATCGCCTCCGATGACAGCGCTGTCATTCAATTTGACAGCGCTGTCATGTACAGACTACCGCATGTTCGCGACTACCTGCATGTCCACGACGATTTATTGGGGAGAGGGTGAAATGAAATTACGTTATTCGGCTTTGTACGTCGCCATGACCGCCATATTTGCTGCCGGCGCCGTCCACGCCGCGACACAGGATCCCGCCCCGCAGAACGCGGCGGCCAGCAGAAAGGTCAAGGACCTGGACACGGTTCAGGTCACCGCGACCAAACGCGAAACGCCGCTGCAGAAGACCCCGGTCGCGATCAGTGCGATCAGCGCCGACTCGCTCGACAAGGAGCGGGTAATGACGGTGCAGGACATCACCAAGCTGGTGCCCGGTTTCGAAGCCACCTCGCAAGGCGACCACGGCGTGGTCACCCTGACCATGCGCGGCATCGGCAACGACAGCGCCAAGACCGAGTACGCCGATCCCGAAGTGGCGATGTTCATCGACGGCGTGTATTCGCCGCGCCCGGAAGCGGCCGCCGGCCTGCTGCTGGACATCGACAGCGTGGAAGTGTTGCGCGGTCCGCAGGGCACGCTGTGGGGGCGCAACTCCACCGCCGGCGTGGTCAATTTCCAGACCGCCAAGCCGGACCTCAGCGGCTTTTACGGCAACGCCCAGATCGAGGCCGGCAACTACAGCCACGTCGGCACCCGCGCCACGGTGAACCTGCCGATCAGCAGCACCTTCGCCATGCGTGTGGCCATCGCCCAGGAACAGCACGACGGTTACGTGGACTACCAGAACCCGTCCAAGCAGCTCCCCAGCCTGGCCAGCCAGCAGGCCGCGTACCTGGCCAGCGGCGGCACCCTGGCCACGTTCCAGCCGATCAACGCCAGCGACTACGTGACCGGCGGCGACAAGTACAACGCGCAGGATCAGTCGGCGGCGCGCGTCAGCGCACTGTGGCAGCCGAGCGACAACTTCACCTGGAACCTGTCCTACGAATACTTCCGCGATCGCGGCACGCCCGGCATGAGCCTGATGCAGCAGCCGCGAGCCGGACAGGATTTCTGGTCGGCGCTGATCGACACCGCGCCCTACCTGAAGCGCGACTCCCACACGGTGCGCAGCCGGATGGATTTCAAGATCGGCGACTCGATGATGCTGAGCTACGTGTTCGGCTTCAATCGCTTTTCCGGCAAGAGCAATTTCGACCAGGACAACGGCGTGCAGGTGCCGACCAGCTTCGCCACCGGCGCGTCCTACCAGGCCGATCGCACCAACTTCTCCAACTACAAGAACTACAGCCACGAGTTCGACCTGAAGTCGACCGGCGACAACGCGGTGGACTGGATCCTCGGCGCCTACTACGCGGCGGAGGACAACAACATCCGCTTCGACATCCCGATCCTCAACGGCACCTCGCAGGGCACGGTGTCCTGGCAGGGCTCGTTCATCCAGCCGAAGGAGACGGTGGAGTCCAAGGCGTTCTTCGGCCAGGCCACCTGGCACATCACCGACAGCCTGCGCCTGACCGGCGGTGCGCGCTGGTCCAACGACATCAAGAAGAACGAGGGCGGCCGCGGCTGGGGCTGGGCCTACGATCCGACCGTGCCGCAGGTGCCGATCTCGCCGGATGTCGAGCCGGGCAACGTGGGCTTCAGTGTCTCCACCGTCAACGATGCGAAGTACGACAAGAGCAAGGTCACCTGGCTGGGACGGATCGATACCGACGTCGGCCAGCACGGCCTGCTGTATGCCAGCGTGTCCACCGGCTACAAGTCCGGCGGTACCCAGGACGCCGGCACGCTGTACGAACCGGAGACGCTGACCAACTACGAAGTCGGCTCGAAGTTCAGCTTCCTCGACGGCCACCTGACCTGGAACAGCGCGATCTACTACGAGCAGTTCAAGAATTTCCAGCTGGCCGCGCCGATCACCTATCCCAACGGCAACCGCGGACTGGGCTTCTCCAACGTCAAGGGCACCACCAAGGTGTTGGGCTTCGAATCCGAGCTGGCGCTGTCCAGCGAGAACGACCGCCTCAACCTGGTGTTCTCGGCGATCCCGAAGAAGGAACTGGGCACCCTCAAGTATGCCGGCAGCAACGACTACCAGGGCCTGCCCCCCTGCCCTGCGGCATCCGGCATCAGCAACTGTATCGACGTCAGCGGCAACGATCTGCCGCATGCGCCGAACGCCTCGCTCACCGCGATCTACGAGCATGACTTCCGCCTGTCCAACGGCGGCCGGCTGACGCCACGCCTGTCGGCGCAATACCAGAGCTCGCAGTGGCTGAGCACGTTCAACCTGGGTGACGGCGACAAGCAGAAGGCGTATGGCCGCGGCGACGTCTCCGTGCGCTACACCGAGCCGCAGGATCGCTGGTGGGTCGGGGCCTACGTGCAGAACGTCACCGATGGCAAGGTACGCACCAGTGCCGACCGCTTCGCGCTGCCGGGCGGCAGCTTCGCCTACACCTCGCAGTACCTGCCGCCGCGCACCTTCGGCGTCAACCTCGGGGTGTGGTTCTAGGTTTCATCGTTTCCCCCTGGCCACGGAGACCTCCCCTCCCGTCGCCGCTGGATGCCCCCGCAACGGGGCATCCTTTTTTTTGGCTCCTCCACCCACCCGCCGAAATCCCGCAAGGACCATGAGGGGGTAGGAGCCCGCTAACGGGCGATGCTCCTGCCCTGAATCCTTCCTACCCAACAACCATCAAAGCAACAGCATCGCCCGCCAGCGGGCTCCTACATGGCCGGGGTCGACGCGGCGGCGCGGGCGGTCGGTCGGCGGCGCGGCGCGTTCGGGGTACGGGGCTGCCTAGTGCGCGCGGCAGTCCAGCGTGCGGTCCGCCACCGTGCCCAGCGAGACCTCGGTGATGGCGATGTTCTCGCCGGGGCTGCTGATCCATTCGAACGGGCGGTCCAGCCTGGTCATGTCGGCGCCGGCGTCGCGGAAGCATTTCAGCGACACGCCGACACGCAGCCACTGCCCGCGCGGCAGGGCGGCCAGCTGCGTGCCGATGGGCACTTCGCCGCTGCAGCCGCTGCCGCAGCCGACGCCTATCGTGGTGCCTGCGGGCGACACCGTGTCGATCCGCAACGTGGTCACCAGCATCATGTCGCCGTTCGTTTCGCGGTCCACATCCAGCGGCGCGGGCGCCACCAGCGCGGCACGCGCCGTGCCGTGGCCCGACCAGTCCAGGCTGCGCGCGTCCTCCTGCGCCTTGTAGTCGAGTGCGCTGATGTGCAGGCCGCCGTCGCTGGTCGCCGCGGGCGTGGCGGTGACATTGACGGCCGCGCTGTCGGCGCCGGTCAGGCGCAGCGCGAAACCCTGGGCCGGTTTGCCATGGGTGAAGTAGACGCCGGCCCGCGCACCGCTCAGTTCGACTCCGGCATCCTCGGACAGCGGACCGGTGTCGCCGCGGTCGGCGTAGGTCAGGCCGAAGCCGTAGGGAAACTGCGGCTGTTCGCCGCGCGCAGCCGCCGCGACCGGAATCTGTACCGCCGTGCGCGGCCACGCATACGCCAGCTTGCCGTGGAAGTCGTGGGCGATGCGGCCGTCGCGCGTGCGCAGCAGCACGTCGGCGATGCCCTCGCCTTCGCTGCCCGGCAGCCACGCCACCACGAACGCATCCGACGCGTTGATCTCGCGGTTCATCCACAGCGGCCTTCCGGTCAGGAACACCGCCACCACCGGGATGCCTTGCGCGTGCAGACGGCGCAGCAGGTCGAGGTCGTGGTCGTTGCCCGGCCGGTACGCCAGATTCGGCAGGTCGCCCTGGAACTCGGCGTAGGGATCTTCGCCGAACACCACGATGGCGGCGTCGGGCTTGTGCTTGTAGCTGCCGTCGACCGACAGCTCGGCGCTGCCGCCGGCGGCCTTCACCTGCGCCTGGATGCCGGCGAAGATCGAGGTGGCACCGGGGAAATTCGCGTTGGTCAGGCCGGTGCCCTGCCAGGTCAGCGTCCAGCCGCCGTTCTGCTTGGAGATGTTGTCGGCGCCGTCGCCGGCGACCAGCACATGCTTGCGCGGATCGATCGGCAACACCGCACCCTTGTTCTTCAGCAGTACCAGCGACTCGCGCACCGCGCGGCGCGCCACCGCGCGATGCGCCGGGCTGCCGATCACCTGCGCCGACCTGGCCGCCAGCGGATTGGCCGACGGCAGCCCAGCCTCGAACATGCCCAGGCGCAGCTTCACCCGCAGGATGCGGGTCACCGCATCGTCGACGCGGGCCATCGGGATCACGCCGGATTCCACTTCGGCCAGCGTGTTCTTGTAGAGACCCTTCCACGAGTCCGGCGCCTCCAGCATGTCCAGCCCGGCGTTGTACGCCACCGGGCAATCCTCGTTGGTGCAGCCGGGCACCTGGCCGTGCGCATTCCAGTCGCCCAGCACGATGCCGCCGAAGCCCATGCGATCCTTCAGCACGTCGGTGATCAATGCCTTGTTGCCGGCCATCTTCACGCCATTCCAGCTGGAGAACGACACCATCACCACCTGCACGCCGGCCTTGATCGCCGGCAGGTAACCGGCCGCGTGCACGTCGCGCAGCACGGTTTCGCTGACCTGGGCATCGCCCTGGTCCTTGCCGTCGCGGGTACCGCCGTCGCCCAGGAAGTGCTTGGCGGTGGCGATCACGTGATCGGCATCCAGGTATTGCGGTGTGCCGAGCTTGCCTTCCAGGCCTCCGATCACCGCACTGGCGTACTGCGCCACCAGCGCCGGATTCTGCGAATAGCCTTCGTAGGCACGCCCCCAGCGGCCATCCTGCGGCACCGTGAGCGTGGGCGCGAAGGTCCAGTTGATGCCGCTGGCGCGCAGCTCCTGCGCGGTGATCTGGCCGATTTCGTGGAGCAGTTCCGGATCGCGCGCGTTGCCCAGCGCGGAGTTCTGCGGAAACAGCGTGCTGCCGACCAGATTGTTGTGGCCGTGCACCGCGTCGATGCCGAACAGCACCGGGATCGCCAGGCGCCCGCCCGAGGTATCCATCGAGGCGCGGTAGAACGCATCGGACAACTTCTTCCACTGCTGCGCCGTGCCGTATTGCTGGCCATCCGGCCCGGAGTTGCCGCCGGCCAGGATCGAGCCGAGGCGGTAGGTGCGCACGTCATCCGGGGTCACGTACTTGATGTCGGCCTGGATCATCTGGCCGACCTTGTCCGCCACCGACATCTTCGCCAGCAGCGCGCTGACCCGGGCCTCGAGCGCGGGATCGCGCGGCAGCGGCGAACGCCCTTGCGGCCACAACGCGGGATGGACGGTGGCGGCGTCGACGGCCGATGCGGAATAAGTGGGCATAAGCAACGCGCCAGCGAGTGATACGGCCAGAAAAATGCGGGGCAGGGACAGGGGCGATGGGGGCGACAAGGGCACGGCAGGGCTCCAGGCTGGCGCGCCGGCGGCGCGCATCGAAACCGCATAGTGACATGGATGACAGCGCTGTCAATTTGCTTAGCAGCATGGCCACCCGCCGCGGGACCCACCACGAACCGGCAACATTTCCAGGAAGCGTGTAGGAGCGACCTCGGTCGCGAAACCCGGCGGAGCGTGCCGCGGTTTCCTGCCGTTCATCGGCAAGCGCGACACAGGCCGCTGGCGCGGCCATCGCGACCGAGGTCGCTCCTACAAAGGGTGACGTGGCGGGTGGGTATCAGGGAACGCGAGCGGTGGAGTTGCGGATCTGCAGGGAGAACGGTATCTCCACCAGTTGGCCCAGACCACGGCCGCGCAGGAGGTTCAGCAGCTGCTGCGCGGCGATCTTTCCCATCTCGCGGCTGGGCTGCTGGATGGTGGTGAGCGCCGGCCATAGCTGGCGCGCCAGCGGGGTATCGTCGAAACCGCACACGGAAAGATCGTGCGGCACCTTCAACCCATACTCGCCGGCCGCCCACATCACGCCGGTGGCCATGTCGTCGTTGGCGGCGAACACCGCGGTAGGCCGCTGCTCCAGCGCGAACAGCTGGCGCGCCGCGGCGACGCCGGAGCCGAACGTAAACGCGCCCTGCACCACCAGCGCCGGGTCTTCGGGCAGGCCTGCGGCGGCCATCGCCTCGCGGTAGCCGGCCAGGCGCCAGCGGCTGGCGCCGTGATCGGCGATGCCGATGACATGGGCAATCCGCCGATGGCCCAGTGCCAGCAGGTGCTCCACGATCGCCCGTGCGGCCTGCTGCTCGTCCATGCTTACGCCGATGGCGTTGCCACGCTGCATCGGCGACACGCTCGCATACGGCACGTTGCGTTCGCGCAGGCGCTTCAGCAGCGGCGCGTAGTCGGTGATCGGCGGCGTCAGCACCACGCCGTCGGGGTGGTGATCGGAAATCAAGGTGTCGAGGCGACGGATGAAATCATCGCTGCGCATGCGCAGCGGGCGCACCATCATGCTGTAGCGATGCGCATCGCAGGCCTCGAGCACACCGTCCTGGATCTCGGCCAGGTAGGTCGAGGCCGGGTTGTCGTTGTTGTCGTACAGCATCGCCACCAGGAACGAACGGCTGCCCGCCAGGCTGCGCGCCGATGGGTGCGGACGGTAATCCATCGCCTCCATCGCGGCGCGCACCCGCTTGCGCGTTTCGTCGCTTACGTTGGCCTCATCGTTGAGCACGCGGGACACCGTCTTGGGCGATACGCTCGCTGCGCGCGCCACATCTTCGAGGCGTACCCGCATGGAATCTCCCGCTGTCATTGCTGGTGTCGATCGACTATGCCGCCATCGCCGTTCGCTTTACAAGGTCCGGCTCTGCCGGGAGCGGCCGCCGCGGTGGACCGCCCGGTGCGCGCCGCGTCTCGTCCGATCTCATGAATACGTATGCAACCACTGGTTGCTGCATTGCGACGCTACCTACCATGCGCAGTCCATCCCCCGCGCCGGCCCGTTGCGGATGTTGCAACTGCAACATGCAGGACGGGCCGCACCGTGACATAACAGACACCGGAGGGCTCACTCGATGATCAGCACCATGGGCTGCAAACCCTGCAGCAAACAGTACCCGGCGCGCACATGTTGAGCGTGCTGCTGGCCGCGGCGATCACCGCCAGCACGGGCGCGCCGGCCTGGCACGACGGGCTGGACTGGCATGGCGTGCACGCCGGCATCAGCCGCGATGCGCAGGACAACTACACGCTGGCGTGGCCGTACGGCCAGCGCGTGATCGCGGCGCAGCCGCTGCGCACGGATACCGCCAGCGTGCTGTTCGACGGACTGTTCGCGATGGCGCAGGACGATCTGCGGCAGGACTCGGTCACGGCGATCCGCGACGGCGCGTTCGACCAAGGCCAGCCGATTCCCTGCCACTGTTTCGAGACCGGCCTGAAGTGGCCGTACGTGTGGACGCGCGACCTGGCGTATTCGATCGACCTCGGCCTGTGGCGCTTCGACCCGGCGCGTTCGCGCAACGGGCTGATGTTCAAATTGTCCGATGTGCGCGTCCCCGCCGCACCGCAAGGTCCCTACCCGATGCAGGACACCGGCTCGGGCGGCAGCTGGCCGATCAGTACCGACCGGGTGGTGTGGTTTCTCGGCGCACGGCACTTGCTCGACGATCCGACATTCGCCGGCGACGTCTACAAGGCGCTGGACGCCACCGTGGCGCAGGATCGGCAGTACGCGTTCGATGCTACGTTCGGCCTGTACCGCGGCGAGACCTCGTTCCTCGACTGGCGCGAGCAGACCTATCCGGCCTGGACGGCCGACGAAGTGACCTTCATCGCGCAGTCGTACGCGCTGTCCACCAACGTGTTGCATTACCAGGCCTTGCAGCTCGCCGCCACGATGGCCGCCCAGCGGCACGACACGAGGGCGGCGGCCGGCTACCGCAGCCAGGCCGCCGCGCTGAAGAGCGCGATCAACGCGCACTTCTGGCGCGCCGACCGCGCCATGTACATGAGCTACATCGGCGGCGACGGCACGCCTTACGACACCTACGACCTGCTCGGCATCGCACTGGCGATCGACAGCGGCGTGGCGGACGGTCAGCGCGCGCAGCAGACGCTGGCGAACTATCCCACCTGGCCCGCCGGCAGCCCGGTGATCTGGCCCGAGCGATCCGACCAGCCGATCTATCACAACCGCGCGATCTGGCCCTTCGTCAGCGCCTATGCGTTGCGCGCGGCGCGCAAGCTGGAGCAGCCCGCGCGCATCGCCCACGAGATCACGTCGGTGATGCGCGGCGCGGCGCTGTACGGCTCCAACATGGAGAACTACGAGCTGCTGACCCAGGGCCAGCACGTTGACGAAGGCCCGCTCAGCGGCCCGGTGGTGAATTCGCCGCGCCAGCTGTGGTCGGTGGCGGCGTATCTCGCGGTGGTCACCGAGGGCGTGTTCGGCCTCGGCGAAGACGGCCGGGTGGAACCGAAGCTGCCGACCTCGCTGGTGCCTATGCTGTTCGGCCAGCGCACGTCGATCACGTTGAAGCTCGCCGACCGCAGCATCACCTTGCAGCTTCCGAAAAAGTACGCCGGCAACCTGCTGGTCGCCGATCGCAGCACCACGCACGGCACCGCCACCACGGTGCTGCTCAAGGCGGTGCAGGTGAAGGACGTGCCACTGCGCACCGATGCTCCGCTGTACGCACCGGTTGCGCCGCCTGCGCCGATAGCGCGTGCCGAGGGCGATGGCTGGCAGGTCACGGTGGACGGCAAGGTGCAGCTCTATGTCAACGGCCGGCGCCACGGCAACGTCGAAGGCAGCGACCGCCTTGCACGGCAGGCCGACCTCACCTGCATGAGCGCCACGCGCGTGGATGCGTACGGCATCGAATCGCTGCACAGTCCGACCACCTGCGCGGGCGAGGTAGTGAAGGTCGCCGGCCACTGGCCGCGCAACTGGACCGCGCCGGCCACCGGCGACTACCGGGTGTCGCTGGACTACGCCAACAACCATGGCCCCATCAATACAGGCATCACCGCCGCGGTGAAGATGCTGCACGTCCGCTGCGATGGCAGCGACGAACAGCAGCTGCCGATCGTGATGCCGCACAGCGTGCGTATGCAGCCATCCAGCTGGGGCCGCTTCAGCGCCAGGGCCGGCGCCGCCTGCCGGTTCGATCTCGGCGACGGCTTCAACATGAGTTACCTCGCCCACTTCGCCCATTACACGGGTGGCAGCGGCGGTACTGATGGCCCATTGAACCAGGCCGACGTGCGTGATCTGCTGATCGCTCCGCTCGCCGCCGGTGACGCCATCCCATGAAGGACAGCACCCACTTGAACACCAAACCGTCGCTGTCGTTCTGGCAGATCTGGAACATGTGCTTCGGCTTCCTCGGCCTGCAGTTCGGCTTCGCGCTGCAGAACGCCAACGTGAGCCGGATCTTCCAGACCCTGGGCGCCGACGTGAACGACATCCCGGCGCTGTGGATCGCCGCGCCGCTGACCGGGTTGATCGTGCAGCCCATCATAGGCCACTTCTCCGACCGCACCTGGACCCGGCTGGGCCGGCGCCGGCCGTACTTTCTGGTCGGTGCGGTGTTCGCCTCGCTGGCGCTGCTGTGGATGCCGAACGCTCCGGCGCTGTGGATGGCCGCCGGCCTGCTGTGGATTCTGGATGCTTCGATCAACGTGTCGATGGAGCCCTTCCGCGCCTTCGTCGGCGACCAGTTGCCCACGCCCCAGCGGCCGCTGGGCTATGCGATGCAGAGTTTCTTCATCGCGGTAGGCGCGGTGGTGGCCTCGGCGCTGCCGTGGATGCTGGCGCAACTGGGCGTGGCCAACGTGGCCGCGGGCGGCGGCATACCCGACACCGTGAAGTACGCGTTCTACACCGGCGGCGCGGTGCTGCTGGGCGCGGTGCTGTGGACGATCCTGCGCACGCGCGAATACCCGCCTGCCCAGCTGCAATCGTTCACCGACAGCGTGGCCGAACAGCCTGCGGTGGACGCCTCGCCCGCCTGGAAACTCGGTCTGCTGCTGCTGGTGGCTGGCGTGCTGGTGCTGTTCGCGATCCGCCATTTCGCGCTGGAGAAAGAGTTGTACCTGCTGGCCGGCGGCCTGGTCGTGTTCGGCCTGCTGTTCGCCTGGCTCAGCTTCACCCGCAGCTCCGGCATGCTGCGCGAAGTGATGGGCGACCTGTACGGCATGCCGGGGCCGATGCGCCGGCTCGCCTGGGTGCAGTTGTTCTCGTGGTTCTCGATGTTCGCGATGTGGATCTACACCACGCCGGGCGTGACCCAGGCCCTGTACGGCACCACCGATACCGGCTCGGCCGCCTACAACGAGGGCGCCAACTGGGTCGGCGTGCTGTTTGCCGCCTACAACGGTTTCGCCGCGCTGGCCGCCGTGGTGATTCCGCTGATGGTGCGCCGCTGGGGCCTGCGCATCAGCCACCTGGTGAACCTGTGCCTGGGCGGCGCCGGGCTGCTGTCGTTCCTGATCATCCGCAATCCGCAGTGGCTGCTGGCCTCGATGGTCGGCGTGGGCTTCGCCTGGGCATCGATCCTGTCGCTGCCGTATGCGCTGCTGTCGGACAACCTGCCGGCGGCGAAGATGGGCGTCTACATGGGCATCTTCAATTTTTTCATCGTGATCCCGCAGCTGCTGGCCGCCAGCGTGCTCGGCCTGCTGCTGCGGCTGTGCTTCCACAACCAGCCGATCTGGGCACTGGCGCTGGGCGGCGCCTGCCTGCTGGTCGCCGGCCTGGTCACCTTGCGCGTGCGCGAACCAGCCCCCTCCATCCCGTAGGAGCCCGCTCGCGGGCGATGCTGTTGCTTTGATGGTTGGGTAGGAAAAATCAAAACAACAGCATCGCCCGCCAGCGGGCTCCTACATCCAGCCGTGTGTCGCGTCTTGCCGGGGAAACACGATGGTAAAGAACATGGTTGCAGCATGGGTCCTGAGCTTGGTCGCGGGCTTCGCCCAAGCCACCACTACACCCGAATTCGTCGGCACCGATGCGCCGTTCGCGTCCAACGCGATCTACTTCGTGATGACGGACCGCTTCGTCAACGGCGATCCGTCGAACGACCAGCGCCATCAGGGTGGCGCGCATCCCACGTTCGACATCCCGGTGCCCGGCGCGCCAAAAGGCGAGAGTGCGAACATCGGCTACCTCGGCGGCGACTTCAAAGGCGTGCTGGACAACGCCGGCTATTGTGAGCGTCAGGCCTTATGACAAGCATTCGCCTTTGGTTCGGTCCCATTGCACTCCTGCTCTTTATCGCAGGCACTCTTACAATCGGCGCATTCACGCCGGGCTACAGCCATGTTCGCCAAACGGTCAGCGAACTGGGCGAGTTCGGCTCCCCGTGGCAACTTGCCTTCAGCGCCTTACTTTGCGTCATAGCTGCATGCCTTGTCATCTTCGCAAGCGCCGTCGCGCGTTCACTTCGCGGGCTAGGTTGCTCGGCACTTCCAGCCTATTTCGTGGTTGCATTGGCAATTTCGTGTGCAGGTGTTGGCATATTTTCCTTTCCGCATCCGCTTCATAACGTCTTCGGCTTGTCCGAAACGGTGGGCCTGCAAGCCCCTCTGGTCGCGGCCCTGGTCTGCTGGAACGTGCCACGTGCGAGACAAATCGCCCTTTTTTCAATCATCATGTATGCGGTGGTGTTGTTCGCCATTGCAGTTAACCTCATTCCATTGGTACGGCCGGCGAGTCTGTGGCCTGTTATCAAGCCATACTTTGGCATCGTGCAGCGTTTTCTTTTCGTAAGCTGGTTCGCTTGGTGTGCAGGGTACGCGATGTTTCTGCTCCAGGTCGGTCGGACTAACAACTCCGTAAGAGACTTCCCGTCAATACCGCCCGCTTGATGCTCTTGCCTTGAGCTTTCAGGCTTTCGCTGGCCATCATGTTGTCCTCTGTGTTGCGTCGTGCATGTCAGTGCGTGCGGCGTTGAACGTTG